>JALUVF010000190.1 GCA_027020915.1 bacterium | reverse complement strand
GGCCAGGCTCTTCGATGTGGTGGAAGGCAAGGAGGTCTTGGCCAAGAGGTACTCTGTGAAGGTTGGCTGGGAGCGTATGATAGGTCATGCCCTGGCCGATGATGTGTTCCGGGCCTTTACCGGCGAAGAGGGCATCTTCTCCCATCCCCTGGTGGCGGCTGTCCAGAAGGGGAAAGGGGTGAAAGAGGTGGTGATCATGGACCCCGATGGGCTTTGGCAGGAGCAGATCACTCACGACGGGAGTATAGCCCTTTCCCCCGTGTGGTCTCCCGACGGCAAAAGCATCGCTTTCGTCTCCTTCAAGAGAGGGGATGCCGACATCTACATCTACAATCCGGACACGGGGGAGGAAAGGCTGTTGGTGGGAGGTAAAGGCTCCCAGTCGGCTCCTGCCTGGTCTCCCGACGGCCGGTACATTGCTTACTCTTCCACCCTCAAGGGAGGAAACAGCGAGATCTATGTCATGGACCTTCTCACGGGTAAGGAGAGACGGCTCACCTATTACTACGGCATCGACACCTCTCCCACCTGGTCTCCCGATGGTCAGTGGATCGCCTTTGTGTCTGACAGGAGCGGTCCCCCTCACATCTTCGTCATGAGCAGGGATGGTACCCAGGTGAGGCGCCTCACCTACGGCAGTTATGACGTGTCCCCCGCCTGGTCTCCCACAGGGGACCTCATTGCATACTCCAGTTTGGAAAAGGGGAGATACTATATAAGGGTGGTGACCCCTGAAGGAAAGAACGATAAGATCTTGGCCGAAGGGGAGTCTCCCTGCTGGGCTCCCAATGGGAGATATTTGGTATTCTACAGGGGTTTGGGAAGGGGGCGGAGCCTTTTCTTGACTTCATCTCAGGGGGGTGGTAGCGTCCTTATAAAACAGCTTGATGGCGGCAAGGTGGATTGGTCTGGAAAATACCATTAGGAGGTGTTGAGTGAAGAGATACGGTTTTATATTTATCCTGGCAGGTTTTGTAGGGCTCTTGCTTTGGGGGTGTAGTTGCCGTACTTGCCAGAAGGGGGGGCCTCCACCTCCAGCGCCGGCAGTGGCCCAGCAGGCACCTGCGAAGCAGGGTCCTACACCCGAGGAGATCAGGGCCAGGGAGCTGGCCCGTCTGAAGGAGCAGGAGTTGGAGAGGCAGAGACGGATAGAAGCCATGGCCAGGGCTTTTGAGCAGAAGGACATCCACTTCGACTTTGATAAGTACGACCTTAAGCCCCAGGCCCGGGCCACCCTGAGAGAGCTGGCCAACTTCCTGCTGGAGTATCCCCAGTACAGGGTGCGGATTGAAGGTAACTGCGACGAGAGGGGTACTGAGGAGTACAACCTGGCCCTGGGAGAGAAGAGGGCCAACGCGGCCAAGGCCTTCTTGGTCTCGTTGGGGGTATCCCCTGACAGGATAGACACCATAAGCTACGGTGAGGATCGCCCTCTTTGCACGGAGCACAATGAGCAGTGCTGGTGGCGCAACAGGAGGGACCACTTTGTGCTCATTAAGGTTAAGTGACCTGTCCTTAAAGGGGAAGGGGCCCTGGCGCCTCTTCCCCTTTCTTCTTCTCATCTTTTTGATGGGATGTGTGGCCACATCCAAGGATATGGAGGCCTTGGATGCCCGGTTGACCGTGATGGATAACAGACTGGACACCATTGAGCAGCATCTGGATGCCATGGAGAAACGCATTGCTCTACTGGAAGAGAGGGAAGGAAGGGTGGAGGCTACCTTCAAGGCCTTCAGAACCAGACTGGCAGACACGGAAGCTTCCATAGAGGAGTTGAAGGGAGAACTGCGATATCTCCGGGACGGGGTGGAGCGGTCTGACAAGGCCCTGAGTGATCTGGGTGACCGGGTGGTCCAGCTCGAATCTCGGATGGTCACCCTGGAAAAGGGGGTGAAGAGCATAGAGGCGGAGAAGGAGAAGAAGCCTGCCGATCCTCAGAAGCTGTATGATACCGCCCTTCAACTCTTCCGCTCGGGCCAGTATCTGGATTCCATGGAGGGGTTCAAGAAGTTTCTCCAGGATTTCCCCAAACACAAGCTGGCGGGCAACGCCCAGTATTGGATCGGTGAGTGTCTTCTGGCCATGGGGAAGAAGAAGGAGGCCATTCTGGCTTTCGACAAGGTGGTGAAGGGGTATCCTGACAGTCCCAAGATTCCCAGCGCCCTTCTGAAGGAGGGACTTACGTTCCTGTCCCTGGGGGACCACTCCGTGGCCCGGATTCTCCTGAAGCGGGTGGTGGACGAGTATCCCGATACGGACCAGGCCAAGATAGCGGCCAAGAAGCTGAGGACTCTCAGGGTAAAAGGGAAGACGAAAAAGGCCAGGCCCAAGAGATAGGGAAGGGTGAAGGGGGCCGGTCCTTTTCGGGGCGGCTCCCTTTTTATTGTGCCAGGAAGTCTTTCACCTTCCGGGCTGTCTCCCGGGAGTTGGAGACGCAGTCGTTGAGTCCGATGCCCCTGTAGGCGTTGGAGTTGAGGAAGAGGCCGGGGAGTTCTTTCAGGTGTTCCTCCATGCGCTCCAGTCGGGCACTGTGGCCCACCACGTACTGGGGAATGCCCTTTTCGTGCTGGAAAATCTGGATGAGGAGGGGCGGGGTGGAGATGCACATGGTGGTAGCCAGGTCCTTTCGCACCATTTCTACAAGATTGTGGGGGGATTCCAGGGCAAGGTGGGGCTGGCGGTCTCCTCCCACCATGGCCCTGAGGAGTACCTTCCCTTTGGGGGCTCTGTTGGGGAATATGCTGGAGTCCCAGAGGCACCCCAGGATGGAGAGTCCCTCCCTCCGGGGGACCAGAAAACCAAAGCCCCTGGGGGGGAACCTCAGGGTGTCCTCTTTCCGGAAAGCCAGGGCCACTACTGATATGGGGGCGTAGGGGATCTCCGCCAGCTCCCGGGCCAGGGCGGGGGCCATAGAGGCCAGGATGTTGGCTGCTCCATAAGCGGGGGTGGCCAGTACCAGGGCCCTGGTCTTAACGGTGCCCAGGGTGGTCTCCAGGAGATAGCGGCTGTCTTCCCGTCTGACTGAGATTACCCGGGCCTGGGTTGTGGCCTTTTCTCCCAGCTCGCTGGCCAGGGCTTCTATGAGCTGGGAGACCCCTTTCTTGAAGGAGGTGAGTCTGCCCCCTGGTCCCGCCGGGCCTCCCTTGGCCTTGCCTTCCCTTTTCAGGGCCAGCATGCCTTTGATGAGCCCGCCGTATTTCTGTTCCAGCTCATGGATGGTGGGAAAGGTGCTCTTGAGGCTCACCCTGTCGGGATTGCCCGCGTACACCCCGGCAACCATGGGATCCAGGAGAGTCTCCAGGGCTTCCCTTCCCAGACGCCGGGTGGCGAACTGGGTGAGGGTTTCGTCGGCATCAGGAGGAGCCGGTTTCACCAGGTATTCCATGAGAAGCCGGGCTTTGCCCCAGGGGGAGAGGATGGGGCTGAGAAAAAAGGCGGGGGGCGACAGGGGGATGGGTTTCAGTCGTCCTCTGACGAATAGGTAGCGCTTGTTGGTCTCGTCGGAGGCGGGGTAGAGTTCGCCTTCCAGGTTTAGCTCCCTCACCAGCTCCAGGGTGTGGGGTTTGTTGTCCAGAAAGCCGTTGGGCCCCTCCTCAATGATGTATCCCTCCACATACCTGGTGCGCATCTTGCCCCCCAGGTGGGGAGCGGCCTCTAAGAGCACCAGGGAGTCTATACCCTCCTTCAACAGGTAGTGGGCCGTTGCCAGACCCGATATGCCCCCTCCTACCACTACCGCCTGGTACTCTTTCATTTTGCCTTCTCCAGGACCAGTTCTTTCCAGGTCTCCACTAGACCGGGATGGAGATTCAGGGCTGGTACCCTGAAGACCCCTTTTATGTCCAGCCTCTCTGCCTCTTCCCGGAAGACTATATCCATCTCATAGAGGGTTTCAAAGTGCTCCGACACGAAGCTGATGGGCACCAGGACCAGGGAAGATACTCCCTCTTCGGCCAGTCTGGCCATCTCTTCCTCCACCGAGGGCTCCAGCCATTTCACGGGACCCACCTTGCTCTGGTAGGCTATGGAATGGGGGATGGGGCCCACCTCTTTCATTACGGCTTCCACCGTCTCCTCCACCTGCCGGGGATAAGGGTCCCCCCGCCTCACCACCTTCATGGGGAGGCCGTGGGCAGAAAAGAGGATGTGGGGCCTCTGGGTGCATTTTTTAACCTCTTTTTTTACGAGTTCTGCCCATGCTCCTATAAATAATGGATGGGTGTGCCAGTGGGGGATGATCTCCACATCCATTTTGACCCGGGAGGCGGCCTCTTCCAGGGCGGAGAAGCAGGACCCTGCCGTGGCCCTGGAGTACTGGGGATAAAGGGTGAGAGCGATGACCTTCTTCACCCTTTCCCTTTTCAGCCTTTCCACCGCTTCCTGGATAAAGGGGGAACAGTAACGCATACCCACCTCCACATGGGTGTGGAGGCCTTCTTTATTTAAGGCTGCCTCCAGGGCCCGGGCCTGCTTTGCAGTGATCTCCAGGAGAGGAGAGCCACCGATACGCTGGTAGGCCCCTTTCACCAGGTGGTAACGGGTCTGGGATATGACCCAGGCCAGGGGAATGCGGATGGGGCCGGGCAGGGGAAGGATCTCCCTGTCAGAGAAGAGGTGGTAGAGGAAGGGTTTTATCTCTCTGGTGGTACTGGCCCCTCCCATGTAGAGGAGGAGGACGCCAAGGGGGTTATGGGCCATGGGCCGACTTCTCCCCGGAGGCCTTCATTGTTCCTGGCCGTGTCTTCTCATAATGTCCACGAAGAGACAGGATGAGGGCACCACGCCCCTTTTTGCTATGGCCCTGTTCCATCGCGCCCCCAGCCATTGTCCCAGGAAATAGGAGATGAGAAAGGCCGGTATGAATTTGAAGGACACCCTGAAGCCCAGGCGGGCGGCCACCACGAAGGGGACGGGGAGGTGGACGGCCAGGAACCAGGCCTTGGAGAACTTCTCCACGTTGGCCCGCCAGTATCCGAAGGGAAGGTTGATGATAATGGTGAAGAGGCAGATGCCC
>JALUVF010000189.1 GCA_027020915.1 bacterium | reverse complement strand
CCCCCAGGACACCCAGGACCTCAGTCCCATGGGACTCTTTGGCAAACCCCTTCCCTTTTCCCCTCACCAGGTCCCACCTCTCAAAAACCGCACCCTTGAGGTCCCGGTGTCCAAGGTCGAACCCCGTGTCCACCACCCCCACCTTCACCTCTCCGCCAGCGTTCTCCGGCAGATCAAGGGATACGGCCCTCCGATAGTACTGGAGACCCTCCAGGGGATCTCCTTCCCTCTTGCCCAGGGTGCGAAAGAGCCTGTTTCTCTCCACCTCAACCCCGGCATACCTCCCCTCCAACTCCCTCTTCCACGCCTCGTACCCTTCCCATCCCCGGGGGAACCTCACCAGGAGGACCACCATACCCAGAAGCCCCACCCTCCTCTCCTCAACCACCCTTCCCCCTGCCCTCTCCACGGCCACCCGTAGCCTGCCCTTCATCCCCTTGCCCGGGGGAAAGGCTACAAGGGCCTCCCGGGGCACAAAGTCCCCCCTCTCCTTCCTCTCACCCCCGGAATTCACCACCGTGGGACCCCGGGGAAACCTCCTGGTCCATCCCCTCCCCTGGAGAAGAAACTCCCCCCTGAAGAAACCGGTGGGCAGGGAGAGCCGGGAAAGGGGAAAGACCACTCTCACCAGATCCCTGGAGAGGAGAGACCACCGCCCGGGAACCGTCCACCTCTTCCCTCCCCCCTTCACCACCATGAGGAAAGCCATGCCCTTCTCAAGGGAACCTCTCCTGAACCAGGCCTCCACCTCCCTCCTGCCTCTCCCCATATCCACCTGGGCGGGGCTGAATTTCACCAGCTCCCACTGCCTCCTCTTCTCTCTTCCCAGCTGGATCTGTACCGAGAGGGTGTTGTTACCCCACCTGTCCTGGGGCTCCCTGGAGGCCAAGACCCTTGCCTCAAGGACCACCCGGGACCCCTCCCGGGGAAGGAAAACCCTGAAGATGAAAGCCCTCTCTCCCTGAGGCTCCAAGGAAGCGTCCACCCTCCGGGCAGCCACCTCCTTCCCATCCAGTAAGAGTTTAACCTCCAGGTCCCCCCTGTACCCTCCACCTCCCCGGTTCCGCACCACCACCCTCACCCGGAGGAGACCCCCGGGCTTGGGACTCCCGGGGCGGTAGGTGATCCTCTCCACCGCCAGGTCGCAGGGGACCTCCTGGGGCCCATGGGTGACCACAAAAGAGGGGAAGAACAGAAAGAGGGAAAGGAACAGGGAAAGGAGGTTAACCTTTTCCACACCGGGCCGCAAACTTCACCTCTGGCCGGGTTCTCAGCTTCTCCAGAACCCTCTCCAGCTCCTCCCGGGTGAGGGGCCTGGAAAAACCAAGCTTGTATGCCCCCTGGGGAGAAGGCCCCCCAACAATGGTGGCCCCCACCTCCAGAAGAACCTTCCTCATCTCCTCTTCCCTCACCTTGCCATGGAAAACCACCACCACCTGGGCACCCTTGACCATGGGCGAAGAGAGGGTGACGTACCTCTTCCCGTGGAGGGAGGAGAAGACCAGGAAAGCAAGCACCAGACAGAGGGCCGTCTGGAGGGCCACGCCTACGAGAAAGTCCCCCGGCCTGGCGGCAACCCAGGCCTTCAACCTGTCCCACCAGCCCTGGGAGCCGGTCTCCACATCCAGCTCTCCCAGGGTCCACGGCACCTCCACCCCTTCCTCCACACCCCTTATCAACTCCGCCTCCCGGGAGATCCTCTCCAGCTCCTCCCGGCACAGAGCACACTCTTCCAGGTGCCTCCTCACCTCCTCCATCTCCCGGGGCGAGAGGGTGCCCTCCACGTACCAGGGCAAAAGGAGATCCATCTTCACAGGACACCTGGAGTCTTTTTCAGCCATGTTCCACCACACCCATCTTTTTCAGCACTTCCCCCAACTTCTTCCTGGCGTAAAACATCCGGGTCTTCACCGTGTTGACGGGGACATCCAGGAGGCTGGACATCTCCTCCAGGGAGAGACCCTGATAGTAGGCCAGATGGAGAACCTCTCTGTGCTTGGGAGAGAGCCTGCCCAGGGCCCACGCCATCTTCTCCTTCAAGTCCTGGATCTGGGCCATGTGATGGGGAGAATAGTCCTCGTGGGCACCGTCCCACTCCTCCAGCTCGGAGAACTCCCTCTCCGCCCCCCTCAAAAACCTCCACACCTTCTTCCTGGCTATGCCCCATATCCAGGTGAGGACCCTGGCCTCCCCCCTGAAGGACCCGGCACCCCTCCACACCTCCATCATCACCTCGTTGCCCAGTTCCCTGGCCATCTCCGGATCGCCCAGCACCCGACGGAGATACCTGTAAACCCTGGGGTAGATGTCCCCATACAACACCTCGAAAGCCTTCTTGTCTCCAGCCCCTATCCTTCTTATGAGTTCAAGATGCCGCCCACTCTCCATAATCCCCAGACTCTCTAATCTAGACTGTGGCCCCCTCCTGCAAAAAGGTTCATCTATCCCAGGGGCCCGGGACGAACCTCAAAATTCATTAACCCATCCCGAGATCAAACTTCCCATTTCCTTCTAGAACAAAGATCTTATAACTTAGTTGTCATATTATACTATCACCCTTTGAAAAAGAAAAAACTATAGTTGACACCTTTGGCTCTATGCTGGTACTAAAGAGCCGCCATGGGCAAAAGAGGAAAGCATACAACCTTTGCAACTTTCTCCCTTTTAGCCCTCATTTTTATTTTTGGAATCTCCCGGGGATGGGCCATAGAGTATGGCAAAGGTACCCTCACCCTGGACTACTACCTCAAGCTATACACCAACAGGATCACGGGAAACAGGGAGAGGTCATCCCTGGAATCGGGCTTCCAGGGGTACAACGAGGTGACCGTCAACTGGGAACACCACTTCTCAAAGGCCACATCCCTCAGCGGCTACCTGGAGGGCATCCAGACATCGGACAAGAACGAAAACGACAAGGAGTTCGCCCTGAGAAACGTCTACCTCCGCCTCCTGAAAGAAGGTAAAGCGGACATCACCCTGGGAGACTTCGCCGCCAACCTGAGTCGATACATCCTGGGCACCAGCCTCCTGGGGCTGAAGGCCTGGGTGAGCCCCCAGGAGCACCTGGGGGTGTGGGCCATTGCCGCTCAGAACAGGCAGAGAACCACCTTGGGCATGGGAGACGAATACAGGAGATACTCCCAGGGAGGACGGGTGGAGATAAACTTCCTCCAGAAGACCTGCAAGGTGGGATTCAACTTCATCAATACGGAGGTGGACCCCAGTTCCCTCCACACCACCACGGGCGTCCTCCCCTACTCCAACCAGGTGGCCAGCATTGACACGGACCTGAGGTTCCTCTCCGACGCCATCCAGTTCCAGGGAGAGGCAGCCCGGAGCCGATACGACCCCGACAGGGACGACCCTAAGGCAGAGGCCCAATATGACAACGCCTACAGGGCCAAGCTGGAGGTGATACCCTGGCAACCCCTCTCCATGTACATCTCCTGGGAACGGGTAGAACCGTATTTCAACAGTGTCCTGGGCTCGGCCTACGCCGACAACGACCAGACCCAGGTGGGATTCACCCTCACCCCCGCCCAGTGGCTGGAAATCTCCGGATACTACCTCCGGCAGTACGACGACATTGACAACTCCAAGGAGTTCCGCACCCTCTCCTGGACCCAGGACCTCTCCATCACCCTGTCACCTTTCTTCTTCGCCAAAAACTTCCTGCAGGACATGAGTCTCACCATCCACGGGTCCCGGGAAGACACCTATTCCAGGGACCATCCCCGGTCCACAGACACCAGGGACAAGGCCGTAGACGTCACCATCTCCCAGCCCATATGGAAACTGAATCTGTCCTTCAGCATGGAAAACCGATGGTTCAAAGACCACACCGACTCCACCCAGGACTCCCGATCCCGGGCCTACACGGGCTCCGTAAGCAGCAACCTGGACCTCCTGGGGGTATCCTGGGCCTTCTCCCTCTCGGAGAGGTACCAGGTGGACGAGACCAACTACGAGGTGGGCAGCACGGAGGACTTCAACACCAGCCTCGCTCTGTCCGCCATGTACCAGAAGACGGACACGGGTCTCTCCCTCTCCTGGTCCCAGGAGGACTCGGACATGGGCGATCCATCGGCCAACACCCTCACCACCTCCTTCACCGCCTCTCTCAGGCAGGGCCTGAAGAGACTGATCAAGCTCCAGGGAGAGCTGGAACTTAAATATATGTATGTGAACCATAACGTGGAAGAAGACACATATGACTATAAAGAGCAGACCCTCTTCATGGGTCTGAAAGTGAGCTTCTGAAGGAGGCTTAAATGAGAAAAATTACCCTGGCAGCACTGGCCTTGCTCTCTTTAATGGCCCTATCTGGAATATCCCGGGGCGAAAAAGGTGCTCCCTGCACAATAACCGATATGTATTTGGCAGGGGTACCTGCAGAAGAGGTGAGGCACACCCTGGTGGTCCCCCGGGACTGGCTGGAGGACGGGGAGATGGTGATAGAGGGGGAGGCTCCCCAGGCCACCGAAAAGATAGAGGTCACCCTGGATGGAGGGAAGACCTGGCACACGGCCAAGGGCACCACCTCCTGGTACTACTCCTTCCAGCCTCTCCCCAGGGAGAGGTTCAAGATAGGGGCCAGGGCCTGGTGCCAGGGCAGACCTGCCACCCTTTACAGGAAAAAGTTCTACAACGTCTCCTTCACCGGCAAGACCGCTAGGGAGATAGTGACAGGTAGACTCCAGGCCATGGCCCTCTTTTACCAGGGAAAGAACCGCCTCCAGTTCATGAAGCTCTTCTCCAGGTGGCTCCGCTCCCCCCTCTACTCCAACTATCGGGACCTGGAAGTCCAGGTGAGAAACGACTTCCAGTGGGGAGGGACCATCCAGTACCGCTTCTACCTGGATCAGGCCCTCAAGAACGGCAGCACCTACATAGCCCGGACCCACTGGTACCTCACCTATCTGGGTCTCATGGAACCCAAGGAGGGCTACACCGAATTTCACTTCGACTCGGGAGACAGATGGAAGGTGACGGACATCCGGGGCGACAAGCCCTTCGGCATCAT
>JALUVF010000188.1 GCA_027020915.1 bacterium | reverse complement strand
TATCCCACCAGTTGCCTGGTGACGGGCTTCGACATCCTCTTCTTCTGGGTGGCCCGCATGATGATGATGGGCCTCAAGTTCATGGAGGATGTGCCCTTTCACGACGTGTACATCCATGCCCTCATCAGGGACGAGCACGGCCAGAAGATGAGCAAGACCCGGGGCAATGTGATAGATCCCCTGGTGATGATGGAGAGGTACGGAACCGACGCCTTTAGGTTCACCCTGGCGGCCTTTGCCGCCCAGGGCCGGGACATCAGGATGTCGGAGAAGCGCATCGAAGGCTATCGCCATTTCGTCAACAAGATCTGGAACGCCTCCCGGTTCGTTCTCATGAACCTGGAGGGCTACACCCCCGGGGAGCTGGATCTCCCTTCCCTGGCCCCCGTCCATGGCTGGATACTGAGTCGCCTGGCCCATGCCGTGGACCAGGCCAATGAAGCCCTGGAGGCCTACGAGTTCGACAAGTACGCAGGGGTCATCTACCAGTTCACCTGGCACGAGTTCTGCGACTGGTACGTGGAGTTCTCCAAGGAGTCCCTCTATCGGGGTACCCCCCAGGATCGCCTGGCGGCCCAGAAGGTCCTGGTCACCTGCCTGGACACCATCCTGAGGCTGGCCCATCCTGTGATGCCCTTTGTCACCGAGGAGATCTGGCAGCACCTCCCCGTGGCCGGGGAGTCCATCATGGTGGCTCCCTTCCCCAAGCCCGTGGAGGCCTGGAGGGACCAGGCCCTGGAGGAGGAGTTTTCCCTGGTCATGGACGTGATAGCCGCCGTGAGGAACATCAAGGCCGAGGCAGGCCTGGCCCTCACCAGGCGGGTCAGGGCCCTGGTGAGGGCCTCGGGGGATGCCCTCACCGTCCTGGAGAGGGAGGCCCCCAGGATCAAGGCCCTGGCCTTCCTGGATGATCTCCAGGTGGGAGAGGATCTTCAGAGGCCTCCCCATTCGGCCCTGGCCGTGGTGAGGGGAGTGGAGGTCTTCGTGCCCCTGGAGGGTCTGGTGGATGTTGAGAAGGAGATGGCCCGCCTGGAGAAGGAGCTGGCCAAGGTGGGCAAGGAACTGGAGAGGGTGGAGAGGAAGCTGGCCAATGAGTCTTTCCTGGTCAAGGCCCCTCCCCAGGTGGTGGAGAAGGAGAGGCGCATCCACCGGGAGCTCCTGGAGAAGAAGGAGAAGATCTCGGCCTCCCTGGAGATGTTCAGGGGGCTGTGAGGCTTTCGGAACTCTGGATTGGAGGCCTGGGGACCGGAGATTTCCCGGTCCCCTTGTTTTTTGGGGGCGGGGGGCTTTCCTTTTACTCCAGACAGTCCCCATTCAGGAGGTGTGGTCATGCAAAAGGGTGGCGGAGGAATGGGAGGTGGAAGAGGCCAGGGAAGGGGCCGCGGTATGGGCGGTGGAGGCACGGGTGGTGGCCGGGGCATGGGAGGAGGCATGGGCAAAGGCCCCGGCGGCCACTGTGTCTGCCCCAACTGCGGGACCAAGGTGCCCCATGAGAGGGGCGTGCCCTGCTTCCAGGTGAAGTGCCCCAATTGCGGCACCTACATGGTAAGGGAGTAAAGCAGGACAGGTTGAGGCTGAGGTTGAGGTTGAGAACGAGGTTAAGGTTGAGGCTGAGGCTAAGAAGAACTATTTCTCGATCTCAGCCTCAGCCTCAACCTTAACCTGCTTTTATCTCACGGCTAGCTTCTCCAGCTCCGCCAGGGCCCTCTTGATCTCCTCGTCGGCGAGTTCGTAGTCCTGGAGGTCTCCCTTGAAGTAGGCGTCGTAGGCACTGAGGTCCAGGAGCCCGTGGCCGCTGAAGTTGAAGAGGACCACCTTCTCCTTCCCCTCTTCCCTGGCCTTCACCGCCTCGTCTATGGCGGCCTTTATGGCGTGGTTGGTCTCGGGGGCGGGGATGAAGCCCTCGCTCCTGGCGAAAAGGATCCCGGCCTGGAAGACCTCCCTCTGGTAGTAGGCCGTGGCCTCCATGACGCCTTCCCGGACCAGGAGGCTGATGATGGGGGAGTCACCGTGGTAGCGCAGTCCCCCGGCGTGAATGGAGGGGGGCATGAAGCTGTGGCCCAGGGTGTACATCTTGAGGAGGGGGGTCATGCGGGCCATGTCTCCGAAGTCGTAGGTGAAGGCACCCTTGGTGAGGGTGGGACAGGCCTTGGGTTCCACCGCCACCAGGCGCACCTCTTTGCCCGAGGCCTTGTCGGGGAGGAAGGGCAGGGCGATGCCCCCCAGGTTGGAGCCGCCCCCACAGCAGCCGATGACCACGTCGGGATACTCCCCCACCTGGGCCAGCTGTTCCTTGGCCTCCAGGCCTATGACCGTCTGGTGCAGGAGGACGTGGTTCAAGACGGAGCCCAAGGAGTAGTGGGTGTCTTCGTGGGTGACGGCGTCCTCCACGGCCTCGCTGATGGCCAGACCCAGGGACCCGGGGTTGCTGGGGTCCTTCTCCAGGACGGACCTGCCCGTCTGGGTCCTGTCGCTGGGGCTGGGATGGACGGTGCCTCCCCACACCTCCATCATGCTCCTCCTGTAGGGCTTCTGGTCGTAGCTCACCCTTACCATGTAGACGGTGCATTCCAGGCCGAAGAACCTGGTGGCGAAGGAGAGGGCCGATCCCCACTGGCCGGCCCCCGTCTCCGTGGTGAGGCGCCTGATGCCCGATATGGCGTTGTAGTAGGCCTGGGCCACGGCGGTGTTGGGCTTGTGGCTCCCTGCAGGGCTGGCCCCCTCATACTTGTAGTAGATCCGGGCGGGGGTGTTGAGGGCTCGCTCCAGTCCCCGGGCCCGGTAGAGGGGCGTGGGCCTCCACAGAGCGTAGACCTCCAGGACCTCCAGGGGAATGGCGATCCAGGGCTCCTGGCTCATCTCCTGCTCTATGAGGGCGGGGGGGAAGAGGGGTTCCAGGTCCTGGGGGCCCAGGGGCTTGCCCGTGGCGGGGTTCAGGGGTGGTTCCAGGGGTTTGGGGAGATCCACCAGGGCATTGTACCAGGCTCTGGGCATCTTCTCCGTGTCCAGGGTGATCATGCGTTTCATGCCAGTACCTCCTTGTTTCACAGGAATTTATAAGCGATCTTGAACCACACGTTCCGTCCCTGGGGACGGTTCTTGACGCCGAACTCGTACTGGGTCTTGAGAACGAGGCTGAGCCTCTTGTAGTCCCACCGGATGCCGGGGCCTATGGCCATGGCTCGCCCCCGCTGGTGCTCCACGTCTTTGCCGTCTATCTCGTCGTTGGTGGTCTGCTGGTAGAAGTAGCCCGTGACCCCCACTCTCAGACCGGGGAGGGGATTGACGGCCATGGCCCAGTCGAAGTGGAACTCCTGGCCGGGTTTCAGAGAGGTCTCCTTGCCCGTCATGGGGTTGATGTAGTCGTTGTTGGTGGTGTTGAAGTCGTACATGAATTTGAAGGAGAGGGTGGTCTTGAGGGGGAGCATGAAGGTGACCCCCAGGACAGGCTCAAAGGTGTAGAAGTTCTTCCCTATGTTCACCGGGCGGTACTTGTCGTACTCCCCCGTGGGCAGGTAGATGTCCAGGCCCGTCACCACGTGGACGTACCTGGTGTGCCAGGTGAGGATGAAGGGGTCTATGATGATGTCTCCCAGACCCCTCTTGTGGATGTGGAAACCCAGGGAGTTGGCGTTCACATCCAGCCAGGGGAAGAAGGCATGGACGCCGTAGTTGGCCCCCAGGATCTTGAGGGGAGAGATGTAGATGAGGCGGGTCACGTTGGCGTAGACCCTCAGGCGGAAGTCTTTCAGGGGACCCACGTTGATGGTGTCCCCCGAATCGTCTTTGTAGTCGTGGGAGAAGTAGAAGTAGTTGTAGTTGATGACGTAGAAACCCGGGGGTGGTGCCATACCCACCAGGAAGTCCTCGGCTCCGTTGGGGTACTGGTCCCCCCCTCCTCCCCATGCCCCCGAAGAGAGACCTAAAAGGGCCAGGGTCACCACCACCACTGCCAGCTTCTTCACATTCCACCTCCTGATAGTTTTTCCCTGGCCCGGGGCCTTTCTGGTTGAGGTGGGATGGACAAAAGAGAAGGCCGTGGGCCAGGGGGTACTGCCCACGGCCTTGTAGGCCTTATCGGGCAGACCCTAGAGGGTCCGCCACCACCAGCCTTGAAGGATAGTCTTCATCATGGTCTTCTCCTTTACCCCAAGGGGAAGGGGGAGTCAATATCCCCTTTCTCCTGATCCCGAGGGCGGGACCGGGAGGGTCCTGGGGAATGGCCCGTTGACCCTTCCCTTTCCATGGGTCAAAATCCTTGGTAAAAGGCGGGGAGGTGAAGGATGAGGGTGGTGGCGTTCAACGGGAGTCCCAGGGATAGGGGAAACACGGCCGTGGTCCTGGGGGTGGTGAGGGATGTGCTGGAGAGCCACGGGATCTCGGTGGACCTTTACCAGCTGGGAGGTTCGGGTGTCTCTCCTTGCAAGGCCTGTTTCAAGTGTTTTGAGAAGAGGGACGGATTCTGTGTCCAGGGAGACCAGCTCAATACCTGGCTGGGAGAGCTCTACGGTGCCCACGGCCTGATCATAGGTTCTCCCGTCTATTTTGCGGCTGTCACCCCTGAGGTGAAGGCCTTCATCGATCGGGTGGGGCTGTGTGCCATTGCCGGGGGATACAGGCTCAAACGCAAGGCCGGGGCTGCCGTGGTGGCCGTTCGTCGTCAGGGGGCTGTGGAGGTCTTCAACCAGATCAATTCCCTCTTTGCCCTGAACCAGATGATCATCCCTTGCTCCACTTATTGGAACCTGGGGATAGGCGCCGATCCCGGGGATGTCCTCCAGGATCAGGAGGGGATGGAGACCTTCAAGGTCCTTGGAGAGAACATGGCATGGCTCCTGAAGAGGCTCTGGGGGGTGAAGGAGGGGTAGGACCGCGGTCCCACCCCCGCATCGACTCTTACTTTATCACCTCGTCGGCCATGGCCAGGAGAGAGGGTGGAAGCCTGATGCCCAGCCGGCGGGCCAGGGTGAGGTTGATGGTGAAGTAGGGTTTTCTCACCTGGTAGATGGGGATCTCCGAGGGGCTCTTCCCCTCTACCAGTATTTCGTAGGCCTTTTCCGCTGCCACCCTTCCGTTGTGGGAGAAGTCTTCGCCGTAGGAGAATACGCATTTGTCTTTGAGGAAGGTGAGGACGCTGATGATGGGAGCGTGGTAGAGGTTTTGGTAGCGCTCCAGCACACCTGAGGTGAGGGCCTCAATGGCCACGTTGTCGAAGAGGACGGCGATGGCGTCAAACTTCTTGTGAGAGATGGCCTTGTCGATGTCGGAGGCCTTCTCCCCGTAGACCAGGACGAACTGGAAGCCCATGGTGTCTTTGATCTTCTTGATGGACCTGAGGCTCACCAGGGTGCAGCCCAGGAGGTTCTTGTCCAGGGGAACCAGGACCCTTTTATAGGGTCCTGCCTTTCTCAGGGTGGCAAAGAGGAGGTCGGGGGAGAAGAAGATGGAGGCGCCTGTGAAGTT
Organism: bacterium; assembly: GCA_027020915.1. GTDB lineage: Bacteria > Thermosulfidibacterota > Thermosulfidibacteria > Thermosulfidibacterales > B14-G1 > B14-G1. Next base: position 15,987 of record JALUVF010000188.1, on the reverse strand, counting down.
GTTGCCGGAGGACCTCCAGTTTTTCACAATGCCGCTCACCACGGGATTGGTGACGGCGGCGAAGACAATGGGTATGTCGGTGATCTTATGGGGTACGGTTATGGGTTTCCCTGCCCTCACCCCGGCCAGGTACTCGGTGATGCCTGTGCCCAGGGAGAGGATGAGATCGGGCTTCTGGGCCAGGATGTCCTCTATGAGGGAGTCGGCAAAGGGGCCCAGTCTTCTGTTACAGTTGTATTCCACGTACTTGGCGCTCACGCCCAATCGGGCCAACTCGGCTTTGAAGGCCTCTTTGGGCAGGTCATAAACGGCACCCTTGTCGTACTGGATTATGGCGATCTTGTACTCTTTGGTGGCGCTATAGGCTTTGCCTGTGCTGGTGAAGAAAAAGAAAGGGGCTATAAAAAGTGCCATCACCGCCCAAAACCTTTTCATGGAGTACCTCCTCTTGTTTTTCTTAAACTATATAACGTTGGTATGAACCTTTCAATAACCCCTGTCCCCGGTGGCTGTGGGACCGGTTGAAGTGCTTCTGAGGTGGATTTAGGCCTTGTGCCTTCAACCTGTTGTTATATCTAACGGGTCTTCTCTTTGGGTTTCTTGGGTATTTCTGAGAGTAAGATCTTGATTTTTCTTTCCAAGTTTAGTAGGCCATCTGGCTGGAGAGAGGGGCTATGAGGGTCGGCAGGAAGAAGAGGACGGGTTTTGCTGGAGGCTTCTTTTTTGGCTTTAGGGGCGCGGGCCCATAGGCCCTGGTGTGCTCATCAGGGCCATGGGCCCCAGGGCCCATGGCCCTTTTTATTTTGACTCAAACCCATAGGGAGGTGGAGGATGATCTGGAACGACGAGTATGAGACCATGCCCAGGGAGGCCCTGGAGGCCCTCCAGCTCAAGCGCCTCAGGGCGGTGGTGGAGAGGGTCTACGCCACTGTTCCTTTCTACAGGAGGCGCCTGGAAGAGGCGGGAGTGACCCCCGATAGTATAAGGTCTTTGGAGGATCTCCGGCGAATTCCCTTCACCACCAAGGACGATCTGAGACAGAACTACCCCTATGGTCTCTTTGCCGTTCCCCTGAAGCAGGTAGTGAGGATTCACGCCTCTTCGGGAACCACAGGCAAGCCTACGGTGGTGGGCTACACCCGGAGGGACCTGGAGACCTGGTCGGAGCTCATGGCCCGCTCCCTGGCGTCTGCCGGAACCACCAAGGACGATGTGGTTCACAATGCCTATGGCTACGGCCTCTTCACGGGGGGCCTGGGCATTCACTATGGAGCCGAGAGGATAGGGGCCACGGTCATTCCCATGTCCGGCGGCAATTCCCGGCGTCAGGTTATGGTCCTCCAGGATTTTGGTTCCACCGTCATCACCTGTACCCCCTCCTATGCCCTCCATCTGGCCGAGGTGGCCGAGGAGATGGGGGTGGATCCCCGGTCCACCAGGCTCAGAGTGGGGGTCCTGGGGGCGGAGCCCTGGACGGAGGAGATGAGAAAGGAGATCGAGGAACGGTGGAACATGCAGGCCATAGATATCTACGGCCTGTCCGAGATCATTGGCCCGGGGGTCTCCATCGAGTGCGAGGAGGCCAAGCACGGCCTTCACATCTTCGAGGACCACTTCATCCCCGAGATCATCAACCCCGAGACCGGAGAGGTCCTGCCCTACGGCGAGGAGGGGGAGCTGGTCATCACCACCATCACCAAGGAGGCCTTCCCCGTACTGCGTTACCGGACCAGGGACATCACCTATCTCATACCCGAACCCTGCATCTGCGGCAGGACCCTGGTGAGGATGAGGAGGGTCAAGGGGCGCACCGATGATATGCTCATCATCCGGGGAGTGAACGTCTTCCCCAGCCAGATAGAGGAGATCATCATGGCCACGGAGGGAGTGGAGCCCCACTATCTCCTCATTGTGGACAGGGACCCCGAGACCAGGCTGGATACCCTGGAGGTCCAGGTGGAGGTGAGCGAGGCCCTCTTTTCGGACGAGGTGAGAAGACTCCAGTCCCTGGCCCGGAAGATGGAGAGGGACATCAAGGAGATGCTGGGCATATCTGCCAAGGTGAAGCTGGTGGAGCCCCGGACTATACAGAGGTTTGAAGGCAAGGCCAAGAGGGTTATAGATAATAGAAAGCTGGCTTGAGGAGGGGGAGATGAAGGTAGAGCAGATATCCGTCTTTCTTGAGAACAAGGCGGGTCGCCTGGCAGAGGTGGCCCATGTTCTGGGCAGGGAGGGCATCAATATCAGGGCCCTTTCCCTGGCGGATACCACCGACTTCGGTATTCTGAGGCTCATCGTCAACGACAGGGAGAAGGCCAAGAAGGCCTTGAAAGAGGCCGGCTTCACCGTGGGTATCACCCAGGTCATCGCCGTGGAAGTGGAGGACAGGCCTGGGGGGCTGGCCAGGATTCTGAAGCTCCTGGCCGACGAGGGGATCAACGTGGAGTATATGTACGCCTTTGTGGAGCGCAGCTCGGGCAACGCCGTTCTCATCTTCAAGTTTGAAGACTTGGACAGGGCCATTGAGGTCCTCCAGGGCCACGGGGTGAGGGTGATCCCCGGAGAGAGGGTGTACAGCCTGTAGAGAGGCTCAAAGTTTCGGGTTCAAGGTTCCCTCGTTACCAACGTCGAACCTTGAAGGTCGAACATAGAACTATTCTATCACTAGGGGGGCGGTGCGGTTGCCGCCTCCTTTTTCATTTCCAGGTAGCAGAAGGTGATGGCCAGGGTGACGTAGGGAGAAATCACCATCACCACCACAAAGGATGCGAAGGGGGATACCGTGGCTGCCAGGGCCTCCAGGAGCATGGTGAGGGACGTGAGGTAGAGGAAGAGGGAGAGGGTGAAGAGGAAGTTGCCCTTCACCATGGCCACGCTCCCCCTGATGGATTCCCCTATTCCCTTGCCTGCCAGGACCACCTCCTGGAGGGTGAAGAAGGTGAAGACCAGCACCAGGATGCCGGGCACCACCAGAAGTGCGAAGCCCGCCAGGGCCGCCCCTGCGATGAGGAGGGAGGCTGCCAGGGCCGTGGGAAACCTGACCGTGGCCCTGGACAGGCTGGCCACCAGGGAGGTGGGTTCCTCCTGGTAGCCCTTCTGGGCCATGTGGGTGAGGATGGTGGAGGAGAAGAGCCCCAGGACCATCTGGGCGGAGATGGAGATGTAGAGGGCCTCCCGGGAGGGATGGGCCTTCATGCTGGAGAGTACGCCCACCAGAGCGGGGAGAAGGGGGGGAATGAGGTAGCCCGGATCCTTCAGGATACACTTGAGGGGGTGAATGAGGATCCGGGGCACATCCATTATGCCACAAATTCCCCGATTACGACTATTCTCTTGAATGCCCAGAAGCCGTCCACGTCAATGGTCACGGGCCCCTTGGCCCTGAGGGCGGGGGAGATGTAGATGGTGACCTCTCCCTGTTTCAGCTTCTTGAAGCTCCCGTTGGGGGGTCTGGTGAAGGAGGTGACCACCTCCTTTGTGGGCCTTCAGGTGCATTGGATCTTCCGCAGGATGATGTAGAGCTCCCCACCCTGGTTTTTGATGAACCTTTTGGCCTTCTTGGTGACGGAGATCTTCATCCCTTCACCCCTCTACGAGAATGGTGCTCCTTGGCTCTCCGGCCCTGGAGAGGGAGAGGTAGTAGATGGTGGTCACTATGGCATAGTAGGGGGTAACGAGGAGGCTGGCCACGAAGCTGCCCACCATGGGGACGAGGTTCAGGATACCCGTTATGATGAGGACCACGATGAGGAGGAGCACGAAGAACCCCAGGGCCTCGCTGAAGTTTTCTTTCACCAGCTCATAGCTCCCTTTTACCGCTTCCACGGCCCCTTTCCCCTTCACCATCACCTCTTGCAGGGTGAAGATGAGGAGAAAGGCCATGACCAGGCCGGGAATGACAAAGAAGATGAGGCCTATACCCACGGCCAGGCTCACCACCATGGAGGCCACCACAATGTCTCCCAGTCTCTCCATGGATGCCCTGAAACTCTCTCCCAGGTCGGGCTTTGCTCCCTCCTCGGCCCTTTGGGCCATGTGGATGAGCATGGCCGATACCACCAGCTGGACCACCAGGCTGATGGTGACTCCCGCGGCCAGGGTGATGAAGGCCAGGAGGAACCCTCCGCCGCTGTGGAGGGTGGCCAGGGCCGAAGCTATGAAGATCAGGGAGACAAAGATGCCCACTATGGCCGGAATGAGGGGAGGAACGAGGAATACGGGGTAGGCCAGGAGGTGGTTGAAGCCCTTCTTGAAGATGTCTGTCATGCTCTCCTCCTCGGGTCTCTCCTGGGGGCCGGATTTTTTGGGAATTATAAAGGAAGGAGGGTTTTTCAACAACCACCCCCTTTTGGAACCTTTCTCCCCTGTGCTATACCCCTGACGTTCGGAAAAAGAAGGAGGGGTGCGGGAGGATGGAATATGCTGTGGGAGCCTGAATGGGAAGCCCTTCCCAGGGACGAGTTGGAGACCCTTCAGCTCTTTCGCCTCAAGAGGCTGGTGAGGCGGGTGTACCAGAGGGTCCCCTTTTACCGTGAGAGGATGGAGGAGGCGGGTGTGAGGCCCGAGGATATCAGGTCCTTGAGGGATCTGGCTCGTCTCCCCTTCACCACCAAGGACGATCTCAGGGAGAACTATCCCTATGGCCTCTTCGCCGTCTCCCTGCCCGAGGTGGTTCGCATCCACTCTTCGTCGGGGACCACGGGAAAGCCCACGGTGGTGGGCTACACCCGGAGGGATCTGGAGACCTGGGCCAACCTCACTGCCCGGGTCCTGGCCGCCGGAGGGGTGGGGAGGGAGGACGTGGTCCAGATCGCCTTTGGCTATGGCCTTTTCACCGGGGGATTCGGCCTCCACTACGGGGCGGAGAGGCTGGGGGCCACGGTGATACCCATATCCAGCGGCAACACCCGGCGCCAGATCATGATAATGAAGGACTACGGTACCACGGCCCTGATCTGCACCCCCTCCTATGCCCTCTACATGGCTGAGACCATGGAGGAGATGGGGATCTCTCCCCGGGATCTCAGGCTCAGGGTGGGCCTCTTCGGGGCGGAGCCCTGGACGGATCGGATGAGGCATGAGATCGAGGAGCGCCTGGGCATTGAGGCCACCGATAATTACGGCCTCTCCGAGATCATGGGGCCCGGCGTTTCCGGGGAGTGCATCGAGGCCAAGCAGGGTCTCCACATCTTCGAGGACCACTTCATTCCTGAGATCATCAACCCCGATACGGGGGAGGTCCTTCCCATGGGGGAGAGGGGGGAGCTGGTCATCACCACCCTCACCAAGGAGGCCCTGCCCTTGATTCGGTACCGCACCCGGGACATCACCCATCTTTACTGTGAGGCCTGCCCCTGTGGCAGGACCCTGGTGAAGATGGCCAAGCCCTCGGGTCGCACCGATGATATGCTCATCGTCAGGGGAGTGAACGTCTTTCCCAGCCAGGTGGAGGAGGCTCTCCTGGAGGTGGAAGGGGTGAGTCCCCACTTCCAGCTGGTGGTGGACAGGAAGGGTTACCTGGACGAGCTGGAGGTGTGGGTGGAGGCTTCGGAGGAGCTCTTCTTCGATTCCATGCGGAAGCAGAAAGAGCTGGTGGATCGTATCACCGAGAAGATCAGCACCCTTCTGGGCATAGGGGTGAAGGTGAAGCTGGTGGAACCCAGGACCCTGGAGCGCACGGCGGGAAAGGCCAGGCGGGTGGTGGACAGGAGGGAGCTTCAGTGAAGCGTTTTCTCCTGGGCAACGAGGCCATTGCCCGGGGAGCTCTCGAGGCGGGCTGTCGCCTGGCCTCCTCTTATCCCGGCACCCCCGCTTCAGAGATCCTGCCCGCTTTCTCCCGCTGGGCCGGGGAGGAGGGGGTGGAGGTGGACGCCCGGTGGGCTATCAACGAGAAGGTGGCTCTGGAGATAGCTCTGGCCGCTTCTTACATGGGGTTGAGGTCCATGGTTTCCATGAAACAGGTGGGCCTCAACGTGGCCTCCGATCCCCTTATGAGCGCCGCCTATACGGGGGTGAGGGGAGGGTTCGTGGTGGTTTCCGTGGATGATCCCGGCCCTTACAGCTCCCAGACCGAGCAGGACTCCCGATACGTGGCCACCCTGGCCAGGATCCCCGTCTTTGATCCCTCCTCCCCTGCAAATGCCAGGCTCTTGGTGAGGCGGGCTTTTGACCTGTCCGAAGAGTACGAGATCCCCGTGATGGTGAGGCCTGTGCTTCGGGTGGCCCATTCCCGCCAGGACGTTGAAATGGGGGAAGTGCCAGGATTGGACGTGAAGGTGGACTTTCCCAGGAACCCTTCCCGTTGGGCGGCTACCCCCGTCCATCGCTATCGGCTCCACAGGGACCTCAATGCCAAGCTCCGGGCCATAGCCGGGGATGAGGCCGGGAGGCTGGAGGCCCGCCTGGAGGGCATAAAGGGACCTCGAGTCATCCTGGCCTCGGGGGCCATGGCCGCCTGTGTTCGGGATGTGGGAGGAGGGGAGGAGCTCCTGGAGGTGGAGATGCCCTATCCCCTGGACCAGGGTTTTCTGAGGCGCCTCCTGGGGCGCTATCGGGAGATCCTGGTGGTGGAGGAGACCTATCCCGTGGTGGAGGCCCAGTTTCCCTCCAGGGACAGGGTGAAGGGGAGGCTTTCGGGCCACCTGCCCCTGGAGGGGGAGACCACTCCCGACATGGTGGAGGCCTTCCTGGAAGGGGAGAAGGTGGAGGCCCCCTCCAGGGAAGGGGGAGGGGCCAAACCCCGGCTCTGCCCCGGATGCGGGCACCGCCCGGTCTTCTATGCCATGGTGAGGACCTTTCCCCAGGGCATCTATCCCGGGGATATCGGCTGCTACACCCTGGGGGTGAACCTGGGGGCCGTGGACACCTGCCTCTGCATGGGTGCTTCCGTGGGGCAGTCCATAGGCTTTGCCAGGGCCCTGGCCCTGGCGGGGGAGGAGAGGCCCGTGGTGGCCACCATAGGGGACTCCACCTTCTACCATGCGGGTATACCCCCTCTGGTGGAGGCCGTGCACTCCCGGGCCCCCTTCGTCCTGGTGATCCTGGACAACTCCACCACGGCCATGACGGGGGGGCAGCCCACCCCTTCCCTTCCCCGATCAGACGGGAGGGAGGGGGTCTCCGTACCCATAACCCGGATAGTGAGGGGGTGTGGAGTTCGGTTCCTGGAAGAGGTGGAGGCCTACGACTATCCCCGGGTAGTGGGGGCCCTGGAGAGGGCATGGAGACACGCCAGGGACCACAGGGAAGTGGCCGTGGTCCTGGTCAGGAGCCCTTGCGTCATCTATTCGCCGGCGGAGAGGGGGAGACCCGTCAGGGTGGTGGAAGAGATGTGTGTGGGTTGTGGCGTCTGTGCCCAGGAGCTGGAGTGCCCGGCCATCTCCATGGAAGGGGACAAGGCCAGGGTTGAGCCCAGTTACTGCTTCGGGTGCGGTGTATGTCTCTACGTCTGCCCCGTGGGTGCCATTGTTACTGAGTGAGCCAGGATCTGTACCGTTCTTTCCTGGTCACTTTGCCGTCGGTGAAGTAGATGACGGTGGTCATCTCCCTCTTTGCGGGATCGCCCAGGTAGTAGTAGACCTTCTTCAGGTGGCACCCCTCGTCAGACTCGCAGCTCCATCTGTCCACCCATGAGGGGGGACCCAGGATGTTTATCACCTGGGCCTCGGACATGCCAATGTCCACGAACATGTAGTTCCTCAGGCTCACGGCGTGGTACTGGAGGCTGCCGGACTTTCCCGGAGGGGGAGCCTGTCCCCAGGCCCCCGGCGCTGTGGAGAGGAGGGCCGATAAAAGGGCTATCACGAGGAGCCTTCTCATCCCTTTCTTCACCCCCTTGCCGCCCTTTTCCCCAGGAATCTTTTGATGGCCTCAAGGGGTTCCCCTTCCCAGAGGGGAAAGCCATGCCCCTTGTCGCCAAACACCTTGAAGGTCACATCGCGGCCCTGTTCCCTCAGTTTTCTGGCCAGCCTTCGGCTCTCTTCAACGGGCACCAGTCTGTCCTTTTTGCCGTGGAGGATGAGGACGGGTTCATCCAGGCCCTTCAGGTTGGCGGGTGTGATCACCGATCTCTCCACCAGGCACTGGTGGAACTTCAGTCCCGCCTCCCTGCAGGCTCCCCTGGAGATGGCCATGTAGATCCTCCACTTCTTGAAGACCCGGGGCCTGAACTTTTTTACGTACTCCAGTTGCATGGGCCAGTAGGTGGGTCCGTAGCCGTCCACCACGCCTCCCACCTGGACCTTGGCCCCGGCCATGAGGGCCAGGTAGGCGCCGTGGCTGGCGCCCATGATGAAGATCCTCCGGGGAGGGGTCCCTAGGCGCTCCCTGGCCAGCTGGATGCCCCGCAAGAGGTCCACCATCTCTCCGCCCCCTATGGAGCTGAATCGATAGTCCACGGAGACCACGTTGTACCTCTCACCAAAGACCTGGGCAAACTTCTGGCAGAACAGGGCCGACCGTTTGGTGGAGCTGAAGCCTCCGTGGACCACCACCAGGGTGGGGGCCCCTGTTCCTTTGAAATGAAGGAAGAAGGGGCTGGTCTTGTACTCCACGGGTATACACAGGGGCCTTGGGGCTCCCGGGGTCCCGGAGAGGGGAAGGAGAAGAACCAGGGCCTGGACCACTACAGCGAGGAAGGCTCTCTTCATGGGCTTCATGTCACCTCCTGGGTTACTGACATGGCTTCATACTTCCAACATACGGGTGGTCCTGTGGAGGATCAAGGGGGAAGGGCAGGCTCCTTCCTCAAGTGGGGCCCTCTGAGGAGGGACTTTTTGTAAAAACAAGTTTGTAGATATTTTACCCACTAGAGAATCCTTGTTATCTGCTGAAATTTATGAGTATACTGAAACCCGGATGGAAGTTTTGCCCTCCAGTGTTCAGCTTCCTTCTGGAGCCAAGGCGCTTTTCTTTAGAACCTTTTTAGGCAAACCGACACTAACATGCTGAGAAACCAGGGGGGAGGTGAAAGGATGAGATGATTTTTCAGGTAAGGCCTCAGGCAAGGGCTCCATTTAAGGGAAAAATTCCAACATTCTAAAAAGGAGGGTTTATTATGATGAAGAAAGTGACATTTCTGGCGTTGGTGGGCCTAATCGTGGCGGCCTTTGTCGCCGGGAGCTCCTCGGTCTCCCTGGGAGGCACAAAGGAGTTGAAGCCCGGGGCGGTGAAGCCCAAACTGATCTACAAACCCAAACCCATACCCATTCCTCCTCCAAGGCTGTGTAACGGTCCGGATCCGGCCGTCACCAGCCTGAGGGTGACCAAGAGCATAGTGGTGAGGAATGGGGTGAGAACGGGGATACTGAGGATCACCGCCACACTGAAGAATGTGGGTACCCAGAACTACGTCTCCAGGCCTGGTCAGCAGTCTTTCGCCATCTGGGTCAAAAACCCGGAGGCCACTGGTCCCAGCTCCATCAAGGTGGTGGTCAGCAGAGATTTTCCTCGCTTGAACAAGGGGGCCTCCATCACTATCTCGGGCACCTACCAGATACCCCGCCTGATCCAGTGGAACCACAGACAGCCGAGGCACGGCGAATGCAAGGCAAGCAGGGTCGTTTGGGCCCTGGTGTCCTATGATCCCGATATCTACATGGATGGCAATTCCCACAACGATGACTGCAGTTTGAGGAACAACAAGAAGCGCTACACCGTGAAGTACATGGTTGAGTGTCCCTGGTAATTGAAGTGCCGGCGGGGGGGAGTCTTCTCCCTCCCGCCCAAGGTAAGGGGAGCAGCGAGATGAAAGGAAAGTGGCTCTTGATTTTTGCCATCCTGGGGGCCCTCTTTTACTGGCAGAGGGTTTGGGCCACTCCTCCCAGGGTTACCGTACTGTCGCCCAACAGGGGCGGTACATTGAAGGTGGGTCAGACGTTCAGGATAAACGTCCGGGTCTCGGACGATGGTTTGGTTCAAAGGGTGAAGCTCTATTTCTCCAAGGACAGGGGCATGAACTGGGACCTGATTGAGGTGATAGATGTACCCCGGTACTCGCCTCCTGGATCTACGCTGGTGGAGCACTTTGACTGGTGGGTGCCCGACGTGGAATCCAGGGAGTGCCTCATCAGGGCCGATGCTTTTGACGACCAGGGGAATATAGGGACCGATGTGAGCGACAGGGTGTTCACCATAGAGAGGGAACCCGACACCATTCCCCCCAGGGTGAGGGTCGTATCGCCCAATGGAGGGGAAGTCTGGGAGTCTCGCAGGACCTACACTGTGAGGTGGGAAGCGGTGGATCCTCTGAATGCATGGGAGACTTCCGACAGCCCCGACAGAGTGAAGATAAACGTCCTTTACACTCACGGGGCTATGAGTGGATGGGCGCACCTGAGGACGGGGCTGCCCAATACGGGATCTTTCAGGTGGTCTATCCCTTACTGGCCCGACAAGGCCTATCCCATTCGGGGGTGGAGGATAAAGATTGTGGCCTCCGATAAGTCTGGCAACTCGAGCAGTGACACCAGCGACAACACCTTCACCGTGACCGCCGGGGATGTGACCCCTCCAACGGTGAGGGTGAGGTATCCAAACACGGGCCTCGAGGTGTGGAGGATCGGCGAGGTGAGGAACATACTCTGGGTGGCCAGGGATAATGTGGGCATAACCACCGTATGGATCAACTACAAGTGTGGAGAAGGATCGGCGTGGAGAAGGGTGGCCTATGGTGTGCCCAATACAGGCTCCTACTCCTGGAGGATACCCGGGAATGTGCATGTGATCCCTGGCTATGCTGGATGCTGGATCAAGGTGACGGTCAGGGACCGGGCGGGAAATTTTGCCAGCGACACCAACGACCATGCCTTCAGTATCCAGGGGAGGGTCCCAGGAAGGACCCCCGTTCAGGTGAGAATCCACTCACCAAACGGGGGAGAGGTGTGGAGGATTGGAGAGAGAAGGCGAATAACCTGGACCGCTACCGGCCTCTGGAAGGAGGTGAGTATAAACCTCTCCAGGGACGGGGGAAGGTCCTGGGAGAGACTGGCGGTCCGGCGGTCCGGCAATTCCTACTCCTGGAGGGTTTCTGGTCCTCCTTCTTCCCATTGTCTCATGGAGGCCGTGGTCTACGATATGGAGGGGAGAGTGGCGGATAGGGACACCAGCGACAGGCCCTTCGGCATTACGAGATTGAAGGCGCGTCCTTTTATCAAGGTTCCTCACAAGGTTCTTCATAGGCCGAAGTCCCTGCGTTGAGATGCCAGCCCCTTGTTGGGGATGTTTTGGAGACGGGTTTTTGTCTCCCGTGACCCGGGTGTGGAAGGGGAACCCAGGGAGGTGGGAGTTCAGTCCTTCTCTATTCCCACCTCCACGGACATGCCGGGCACCAGCCTTCTGCCCCTGGTCTCTGTAAAGCGGATCTTTATGGGGATGCGTTGGACCACCTTGGTGAACTCCCCCGCCGTCACGTCCCGGGGAATGAGGGCAAACTTGGCTGCCGAGGCCTCTCCTATCCGGGTCACCTTGCCCTGGAGCTTCACTCCCGGATAGGCGTCCACCCAGATGTCCACGGGGGCCCCCAGTTTCACTCCCCGGGCCTTGGTCTCCTCCAGGTTGGCCGTCACGTAGACATCCTTCTTGTCGTATAGGCTGAGCACGGGGTATCCCGGGGCCACGAAGTCTCCGGGGTAGAGGAACTTCTTGGCCACCACCCCGTCTATGGGGCTTTTGACCCGGGTGTGTTCCAGGGTGATCCGGGCGGCCTCCACGGTCTTCCGGGCCTTGTCTACGGTGGATAGGGCCGCCTTTAGGGCCTTCTGGGCCTCTTTGACCCTGGCCCGGGCCAGGGGGATCTTCTCCTTCTGGGCCAGGGCCTGTCTATAGGCGGCTCTCCGGGCTTTGAAGGCCTCTTTTGCCTCTTTCAGGCCTGTTTCTATGTTCTCGAACTTTTGCCTCCCTATGACCCGCTTTTGGTAGAGGGCCTTGTAGCGGACGTAGTCCCGCTCCACCTGCTGGAGTTTGGCCATGGCCGCGTCCATGCGCGCCCTGGCCAGGGCGATGGCCTGGGTCACCTCTTTTTGGACGAGGACCAGGGCCTTCTCAGCCTTCTTCAAGGTGGCTTCCCTGACCTGGGCCATGTTTTTGGCCTCCTCCAGGGCGGCCAGAGCCACCTGGAGCTTGGCCCTGTAGTCCCTGTCGTCGATGGTGAAGAGGAGCTGGCCCTTTTTCACCTCCTGGGCCTCGTCCACCAGGATCCGGGAGATGTGCCCCGGCACCAGGGGAGAGACGTTCACCATGTCGGCCTCCACGAAGGCGTCGTTGGTGGTGGCGTGGGTGAAGCGGTAGTGGAACCAGAACCCCCCCTTGATGAGGGCGGCTATCAGTCCCAGGGCCCCCAGGGCCAGGACCACCTTACGCCAGGAGTTTTTCCGGGGTTCCTCCCTCTTCTGGTTTTCCTTCTCTTCCGTCAAGGCTCTTCCCCCATGAGTCTCAAGAGTCTGGCCACGGCCAGGTTGTACCGGTATATGGCGCGGTAATAGTAGGTCTGGGCCTGGGTGAGGAGGGTCTGGGCGTCCAGCACCTCCGTGGAGGTGTCTATCTGTTCTTTATACCTCTCTTCCGTGACCCGGAAGTTCTCTTTTGCCTGTTCAACAGCGGTCCTGGCCGTGTCTATGTTCTGTCGGGCGGCTTCCATCTCCAGGTAGGCCTCCTGTACTTCCACGGCCACCCTGTCCTCCACCTCTTTGAGCTGGGCCAGGGCCTTCAACTCTCCCAGCCGGGCCTTCTCCACCTGGTGTCTGGTGCGTCCCATCTCGAAGAGGGTCCATTCCAGGCCTGCCGTGAGTCTCCAGTCCTCGGCGTCGGTGAGGTCGTCCCCTGTGCAGTTGGGGTGGTTGCCGTGTTTTCTGTAGACTCCTTCCAGGAAGACGTGGGGAAAGTAGCCGCTTCTGGCCAGTCGGATGCCCTCTTTCCCCTTCTCTACCCCTTTCCTGGCGGCCTCCACGATGGGCCTCTGTTTCAGGGCCCGTTGGATGGCCTCTTTCAGGGAGAAGGTGGGATGGGGCAGGAGATCCATCTCCTTCACCTCCAGGGGGGCCGTCACCTCCCTGTGGAGTATGGCGTTGAGGGTGGCTTTGGCCACGGCCACGCTGTTCTTGGCCCTCACCAGGTCCTGTCTGGCCTGGGCCAGGGCCACCTGGGATTTGAGGAGGTCGTTCCTGGGGATGATCCCCTGCTCGAAGAAGTTTTTGGCCACGTAAAGGTGGTGGCCGAGCTGTTTCACGGCCAGCTGGGCTACCTTCTCCATCCTCTTGGCGGTGAGGATGCCGAAGTACGCCTTCTTCACGTTGTAGGCCACCTCCAGCCGGGTCTCCTGGGCCTCCAGCTCGGCCTGGCGGGCGGAGAGGAGGGCCATCCTGTGGGCGGCAGTGATGGCCCACCCTGTGAAGATGGGCTGCTGAAAGGAGAAGGTGTACTGGTACACGTTCTGTCTGGAGGTGATGACGTTGCCGGGCTTTATGGTTATGGGTGCCATGCCGGGGGCCAGGGGGGGGATCTCCACGGGCTGGAGCCTCACGTGTTGCTCCTCGTTCCATCGGGTGTAGTTGTAGTTGAACTTCACTGTGGGGAAGTATCGGGTCCATGCTTCCCTCTCGGCTTCCCTGGCCATGGAGAAGGTGAGCCGGGCGGCCTGGAGGGAGGGGTTCTGCTTCAGGGCCATCTGGACTGCCTCTTCCAGGGTGAGGATCTGCTTTTCGGCCATGGCCGAAGGGGAGACGAGGAGGAGGATCAGGATGAGGAGGGCCAGGCGCCTCATAGAGCGGCTCCCTCCAGAAAGATCTCCAGGGCCATCTCCTGGACCTGGCTCAGGTTCTCTATCTGCCCTTTGAGCCAGTCGAAGAAGAAGCTGTTGAGGATGCCCATGAGGGCCCTGGTGAGGTGGGGAGGAGGGAGTGGTTTCAGCTCTCCCCTCTGGATGCCCCTCTTCACGATGTCCTGGTATAGCTCGAAAAACTGGCCGTAGAGGTGGTCAGCCCTCACTCCCAGGCGGTCCCTCACGGCTTCCAGGGTGGCCAGCTGTTCCGAGAGGTAGAGCTTGAAGAAGGATCGGTGCCTCTCCACGAAGGCTGTCTTGGCCTGGAGGATCTTCTTCAGGGTCTCTCTGGTGTGGTCTTCCTCCTGGATGAGGGACCTGAGGGAGGTGAGGAGCTCCTGGCACATCTCTTCCAGGGGGGAGAGGTAGAGGTCCTCCTTGCTTTTGAAGTGCTGGTAGATGGTGCCCACACCCACCCCCGCCCTTCTGGCCACCTGGGCCATGGTGGTACCGTGGAACCCCTTTTGGGAGAAGAGCTCCAGGGCGGCCTCCATGATCTCTCTGCGCCTGAGGATCCTGCCTTTGGTTTTCCAGCCCCCTTCCATGGCCCGTTTTTATAGTTGAATCACTGTTCAAGTCAAGAACGGGGGTTCAAGAGAGGGGCTCAGCTGTCCGTGCCCCTGCGCCTCTTCCTGTGCCAGATCCCGTAGGCCAGGGCGAGAACGGCGGAGAGGGCTATCATGGCCCACGCCGTCTTGTGGAGGTAGAGCTGGAGGAGCCTGTGGTCGTATCCCACCATGTATCCCACCAGGGCCAGGACGGTGACCCACAGGCCTGCCCCCAGGGCGGTGAAGATCACGAAGAGAGGCATGTTCATGCGGGCCATGCCGGCAGGGAGGGAGATGTACTGGCGGATGCCCGGCAGGAGCCTCCCTATGAGGGTGCTGATGTGGCCGTGGCGGTCGAAGAACCTGTCCACCCGGGCCAGGGTCTTCTCTCCCACCAGGAAGTATCTGCCGTACCTATGGAAGAAGGGACGGCCGAGAACCAGGGAGATCCAGTAGTTGAAGAGGGCCCCCAGGAGGGAGCCCAGGACGCCGCTGAGGATCACCAGGAGGAGGTTCATCTCTCCCTTGGCGGCCAGGTATCCCGCCGGTGGGATGACCACCTCGCTGGGGAAGGGGAAGAAAGAGGATTCCAGGAACATGAGGGTGATGATCCCCGGGTAGCCCATGCGTCCCACGGTCTCCACTATCCAGGATATGATCTGGTGGACCATGGTTCAGATGGTGAGGCACTTCTGGCACAGGAGACCCTTCAGGTCGCCCGCCAGATACCTTCTCCTGATTTCGGTGAACAGCTCACCATTCCAGATTTCTTCCAGGGTGTGCTCTTGCAGGTTGCCCAGAATGGTGGTGCGCTCCCAGTCTACGCAGCACAGGACCACGTCGCCGTTGAACAGGATGTAGGCCTGTTCGAAGAGGCGGTTACAGAAGGAGAAGGGCTTCCATTTCCTGGGGTTGAGGCCCGTAGCTGCAATCTCCTGCATGGCCCTGTTCTCTAAAGGCTTCACGTTCACCCTCACCCCTCGAGCCTTCCAGTAGGCCAGGATCTCCGGAAGCTCTTCCTCTATGGCCCTGGTCCTCACCATGGTGACCCGGACCCGGGGCTTGCTGGCCCCCTTCCTCTTTTTCAGCTCCAGAAAGGAGTCTATGTTTTCCAGAACCTTCTCCAGCTTGAGGCCCACCATCTGGGACTCGTAGGTCTCCTTCCTGATGCCGTGGACGCTGAAGTTTATCCTGTCCAGCCCCGAATCTATGAGTTGCTCCCCCATGTCCTCGTCCAGCAGGGCACCGTTGGAGTTGATCTTGATAATGGTGTCCGGGTGCCTCCTTTCGGCCAGGTACCGGATCTTCTCCCCCAGCTTCCTGTCCATGAGGGGCTCGTTCATGAGGTAAGGGCTGATGCGGGCTACGGGATGGCGGGTGATCTCGTCGGCGATCCTGGTGAAGAGGTCCCATTCCATCTCTCCATGGTCCAGTGTGGAACCCACAATGGAGTTGGGACAGAAGAGGCACCGGGCGTTGCATCCGCTCTTGGTCTGGATCTGGATCACCCGGGGGAAAGGCGGGAGGGGCCTCTCCTTCTTTGTGAGTCGCCTGTAAAGGCCTTCCAGGGCCCCTGTGTCCTGGGGCAGGTAGTATCTCCTCATCTCTTGGTGTCCCTCTCCCTCC
>JALUVF010000187.1 GCA_027020915.1 bacterium | reverse complement strand
GTGGAAGCCTGCCCCGGCCTTTTTTCCGTAGCTGCTGGCCAGATAGACGTGGGGCAGGTGGGCGCCGAATTCATAGGAGACCTGCTTCCTGGCCTCTTCCACCTTCTTCTGGGCGGCCTTCACATCGGGTCTTTTGTCTACCAGGTTCTCCTTCAGATCCAGGTTGACGGTGGTCTCCTTCAGTCTGCCTTTTACTTTCAGCTCTTTTTGGGGGTTCCAGCCCAGGAGATAGGCCAGGGTTTCTTTGGTGCGCTGGATGAGCTCCTGGGTGGTCTTCAGATCCTGTTCCTGGGCGGCCACCTGGGTGTCTATACGCATGAGGTCCACGGGGGCCGCTCTACCCACCTTCAAGAGATGGGCCGTATCCTGGCGGGCCTTCTTCAGGGCTTTCAAGGCTTCCTCCTGGGCCCTTTCCAGGAACTTCAGTTGAAGGATGCGGTTGAAGACGTTGGTCACGTTGGCCACCAGCTCTTCCCTGGTCAGGACCTCCTGGAAGGCGCCTATGGTCTTCTCCAGCCTGGCTATGTCCACCATGCGGCTGATTCTTCCTCCGTGGTACAGGGTGAGATAAGTGACGGCCTTCCATTCATAGATGTTCTTGCTGAAGAAGGGGGGCCTTTTACCAAAGCCCTTGATGGGCACCACGGCCACGGGGTCGCTGAGACGGGTGTAGCCGGCCTCCAGATCCATCTGGGGCAGATGCTGGCCCCATGCGGCTTTGACCCCTTCTCCCCGGGCTTTCACTTCCATTCCCCGGGCCTTGAGAAGGGGACTCTCCTTTAAAGCCATAGCAATGGCCTCCTGAAGGGTGAGGGAGGTCTCTCTTCCCCGGGCCTTCAGGGGAACAAAGAGAGCCATGATAAGAAGAAGGATCAGAGACTTGCTCATGGTCTTCATGCCTTTGCTCCCTCCCAGAAGATGTGCAAAAAGGTGTCCACGGTTCTGGGGTCCAGGGATTCTCCGGAGATGAGGGCCCGGGTGACCGTGGCCTGGATGAATCCCAGAACCATCCTGGCGGCTACCCTCAAATCCAGATTCCCCTTTATGGTCCCTTTATCCCGGGCTTCTTCCAAGATGGTCTCAATGGAGCCATAGATCCTTTCCAGGAGCCCCAGCATGGCTTCTTTCAACTCCGGGTCATTGTGGTGGATGGCCTCGGATAAGAGGACCAGGTTCACTCCCCTGTTTTCCACCAGGTAGTCAAAGAAGGCGTGGAGGAAGGTTTCCAGTTTTTCCGGGAAGTCCATCCTTGCCTCCACCACGGGCAGGAACTTCCCTCTCATCTTTTGCCATACAAAGGAGTAGAGGGCTTTGAGGAGGTCCTTTTTGGATTCGAAGTGGCGGTAAAGGGCGGGCTCGGTAACCTCCAGGGCCCTGGCCAGGTTTCTGGTGGTGAGGGCGTGGCTCCCTCCCCGGGCCAGAAGATTCAGGGCCGCTTCCAGGATTTCTGTCTGTCTCTTTTTCAGGGTGGCTTCCATGGTTAGTTATCATAAACTAACTAATGGGAATGTCAAGGGATTTTTGCCTCTACATCCCCGGGCTATTTCACTTCTTGGGCAAGCTTGGACTCATCCAGGTGAAAGAGCCGGCGGCGGAAGTAGAACGCTACGTTCACCAGGCTGATCATTACAGGCACCTCGATGAGGGGGCCTATGACGGCGGCGAAGGCCTCCCCGGAGTTTATCCCGAATACGGCCACGGCCACGGCGATGGCCAGCTCGAAGTTGTTGCTGGCCGCCGTGAAGGCGATGGTAGTGGTCACCGGATAGTCTGCCCCTGCCTTTCTGCCCATGTAAAAGGAGATGAGGAACATGAGGACGAAGTAGAGGAGGAGGGGGATGGCTATCCTCACCACATCCAGGGGCAGCTCAACGATGAACTCCCCCTTCAAGGAGAACATGACCACGATGGTGAAGAGGAGGGCTATGAGGGTGATGGGGCTGATCTTGGGTATGAACTTCCTTTCATACCAGTCCCGTCCCTTGAGTTTCAGGAAGGAGAAGCGGGTGATCACCCCGGCGATGAAGGGTATACCCAGGTAGATGAAGACGCTCTTGGCGATCTCTTTGATGGACACGTGGACCATGGCGCCTTTCAGACCCACCAGGGGAGGGAGAAGGGTGACAAAGATATAGGCATAGATGGAGTAAAAGAGGACCTGGAACACGGAGTTGAAGGCCACCAGGGCAGCGGCGTACTCTGCGTCTCCCTGGGCTAGATCGTTCCAGACGATGACCATGGCTATACACCTGGCCAGCCCGATCATGATGATGCCTACCATGTACGGGGGGTAATCTCTCAGCAGGATGACGGCCAGGATAAACATGAGGATGGGGCCTATGAGCCAGTTTTGGACCAGAGAGAGAAGGAGGATCTTTGTGTCTTTGAACACTCTGCCCATCTCCTCGTACCGCACCTTGGCCAGGGGAGGATACATCATCAGGATCAGCCCCACGGCGATGGGGATGTTGGTGGTGCCCACCTGGAATCTGTTCCAGAAATTGACGATACCCGGGTAGAAGTAGCCCAGTCCCACTCCGAAGGCCATGGCCATGAAGATCCACAGGGTGAGGTACCTGCTCAGAAAATCCAGTCTCTTTGTCTCTGCGTTCATACTTCCCATCCTCCTTATGGAATAGGTTCTGTCTAGAGTTTTTGGAGACCATATGCCAATTGAATCAATATTTCAAGATTTATTGTTGAAATATTGGCTGGGGCGGATAAATTTTTTTGTGGGTTTTGGAGGGTTTAATAAGGGGAGGAAGACATGTTGAAGGACTTACTGAATCTCAGGGGCAATCCCGTTGGTGTGAGGTGGCTCAGGATGGGAGAGAAGGGGATGAGTGGGTCCCTTGCTGCCCCGGCCACCTTTTGTCAGGCGGTGAGGATGGCGGCCTTTGGGGGCTGGCACATTCACATGGCACCCCGGGACATGGGGTGCAAGACCGCCCAATGGGTCTTTGGCTTTCGGGATCCCGACGAGTGGGACGTGGAGCACCACCGCCAGATGTATGTGAGCACGGATGAGGAGGCCAAGCACCTTGTTGCCTTCAAACCGGGATTCAATAAGGGAGAGCTTTACGGCCTGGAAGTGGGCCCCCTTGGTGACGGGGATGGCTGGGATGTGGTGATGGTTATCGTAGACTCCCTCCAGGCTCTGAGACTTCTCCAGGCCTGGACCTTTCACCATCAGGAAGGGGTGAATCTCTCCCTGGGCTCCAGCTCCCTCATCTGCTCCTTCGGGGCCATATCTGCCTACAAGAGGGAGGGTCTGGTCCTCACCCTCCCCTGTATAGGGGCCAAGGTCTACGGCCTGTACCAGGACCATGAACTGGTTTGTGCCTTTCACAGGGGTCTGCTGGAGGAGATCTTGGAAGGGTTAAAGGGGACCCAAAAGAGGGGTCACAGGATTCCCTATGTGCCCAGGTTTCATCTGCCCCCTTCCCCTCCGGCAGACATGATCAAAAAGTGAGGAGGTGGATCATGTCTGAAAAGTGGTTCCCCATCATCGATTATGAAAAGTGCACCAATTGCCTTGAGTGTGTGGAGTTCTGTCCCCACGGTGTATTGGTGGAGGAGGGTGGTATGCCCAAGGTGGCCTATCCCGAGAAATGCCCGGAATTTTGCCGGGGATGCCAGAAGGTATGTGACTTTGAGGCCGTAACCTTCCCCGGAGACTGAAGGAGGTGGATCATGGGTACAAAAGGTCTGATCCTATGCGTGTGTGAGGGTACCTGCCCTTCTTTCCAGACCATGGACATATTTGAGGTCCTGAATCGGGTCCGCAGGGAGAGGCTGGTGGACTGGGTGGATCTCCATCCCCAGCTCTGTGCCACCGACGGGGATGTGTTTCTCAAGGTCCTTCTCAAGGGAGCAGACATAGATAGGCTCTACGTAGCGGGTTGCACGGGTCACATGCAGTGGAAGCTCTTCAGGGATGCCTTCGGGGAGACGGGTTTCCCCAGAGAGAAGCACGTGGGTATCGAAATCAGGAATCTGGACACCGAGGGCGCCTTTAATGAGATAAAGAAGGCCGTAGAAGAGAACCCGTGATTTGGGTAAGGGCGAATGCTTTCTTTATCTGACCGTTCTATCTATTTGAGGCAGGACTCTATGAGTTCCTGGACAAAGTCTTTTATGTCATCCCTGACCCGCCGGAAGCTTTCCAGTCGCTCTTCCTGGTTTCCCAGGGCCTGGGCGGGATCGGGAAAACCCCTGTGAATCAGTTTGTGGGTTCCCGGGAGGAGAGGACACTCTTCTTTGGCGCTGTTACACAGGGTGATCACCAGGTCGAAGGTCACTCCTTGAACGGCAGAGAGGTCCTTTGACCTGTGGTGAGATATGTCCACACCCGCCTCGGCCATGACCCTCACCGCCAGGGGATGGACTTGGGAGGGGCGGGTGCCCGCCGAGTAGGCCTTCACCCGGTCCGGAAATAGATGGTTTGCCCATCCCTCGGCCATCTGGCTCCTGCAGGAGTTGCCCGTGCAGAGGAAAAGGATTTTCACTTGCTTCCCGATCATTTTATTCTCCCTGGATATATTATAACTTCAATATATTTTGTTTTGACTCTTGATCTCAGCCCAGGTTAAGTTTATATAGTAAGCACATAGAATAAATAGGAATATTTAGGAGGTATCCGATGCATGTAGAGAGGTATTTGAGGCTCATAGCGGGTGTGGTGATCCTTCTCTCCCTTCTGTTGGCCCAGATCTGGAGCGACAAGTGGCTCTGGCTCACCGCCTTTGTGGGCTTGAACCTGGTCCAGTCCTTCTTCACCAACTGGTGTCCCATGATGACCCTCCTGGAGAAGCTGGGAGTGAGGCGGTGCCAATGAGCCGGCTCATTCACCTTTATCTCTAGTGAAGTATTTCAGGGCCATGAGGGGACATATGTCATGGACCACCTCCAACCCTCGGCCCTGGCAGTAGGCAAGGATCTCGTCGTTCCAGGTTTCGGGGGGTAGCCACAGGCGTTTCAGGCCCAGGCTGGCACATTCCTGGGCCACTTTCACGGATATTCTGGGTGAAACTATGGCAATGACCACCTGGGGAGGAGGGGAGACCTCCTTCAGGGAGGCTTTGCAGGGTATCCCCAGGATCTGCTGGTATTTGGGGTTTACGGGTGTCACCCGGTATCCCGCCTGGGCGTAGGCCTGGATGTATTTGAATCCGTATTTCTCGGGATCG
>JALUVF010000186.1 GCA_027020915.1 bacterium | reverse complement strand
AAGGCTGCCATGCCAAGATGAAGAGGGAAGGCAAGAAGACTGGACCCACCAGTTGCTCCAAGTGTCACGTGAAGAAGTGAGTCTGTGAGGTTGGGGGAGAGGACCTTCAGGTCCTTTCCCCTTTGCTTTTAAAATCCTTTCATGCCCTTGAAAACCCTGGGGCAAGGTCTATATTGTCCCCCAATCATGGGAAGGGTTGCCCCAGATATTCTAGAGGAGATCAAGGATCGCATCGACATTGTTCAGTTGATCTCCCAGTATCTTCCCCTCAAGAGGGCGGGCAGGAACTTTAAAGCCTTGTGCCCCTTTCATGGGGAAAAGACCCCTTCCTTCACCGTGAGTCCCGAGAAGCAGTTCTTCCATTGTTTCGGTTGTGGTGCCAGCGGCGATATCTTTCAGTTCCTCATGAAGATGGAGAATCTCACCTTTCCCGAGGCCCTGGAGAAGCTGGCCCAGCAGGCGGGAGTGGAAATCCCCACAGGCTGGGACCGGAGTGGGGACCGGGGAGAACGGGAGAGGCTCTACACCCTTCACCGGGAGGCGGCCGAGTACTTTCATGAGGCCCTCCTCTCTGCCCAGGGTAAAAAGGCCCGGGAGGTGGCCCAGGCCCGGGGAATACCCCCTTCTGCCTGGGAGACCTTTCAACTGGGTTATGCCCCCAATAGCTGGGACCTGTTTAGGGAGGCCTTGAAGGCCAAGGGCTTCTCTCCTTCCGAGATGCTGTCTGTGGGACTCCTGGGAGAGCGGGAAGGAGGAGGGGAGCCCTATGTGAAGTTTCGCCATCGCCTCATGATACCCATCTGGGATGCCAGGGGTCGGGTAGTGGCCTTTGGTGGAAGGGCCCTAGAAGGGGATCAGGAGCCCAAGTACCTCAACTCTCCAGAGCACCCCCTCTTCAAGAAGGGGGAGGTCCTCTATCCCTACCACATGGCCAGGAGGGCGGCTGGGGAGATGGGTTATGTGTTGTTGGTGGAAGGTTATATGGATGCCATCACCTGCCACTTGAAGGGATTCCCCAACACCCTGGCGGCCATGGGTACAGCCCTGACCCTTTCCCAGGCCCGGAAGGTGCTGAGGCTCTCCAGAGAGGTGGTTCTGGCTTACGATGGGGACGAGGCAGGAAGGAAATCCGCTTTGAGAGCGGCGGGGGTCTTCTTTCAGTTGGGAGTGATTCCCCGGGTTCTCCTTCTCCCCATGGGTGAGGATCCCGACAGTTTTCTGAGGAGAAGAGGGGAAGATGCCTTTTCTGCCCTGGTGGAAGGAGCGGAGGATATAGTTCTCTGGTATATGGATGAGCTGGAGAAGGTCCACCCTATCTCCCATCCCCGGGAGAGATCCAAGTGGTTGAAAGAGATGCTCTCTTTCCTCTCTCCCCTTAAGGGTTCCCTGGAGCTGGAGTCCTATCTGGTGGAGATGTCTTCCAGGACGGGTGTAACCCTGGAGGGGTTGAAAAGGGAGATATACGGTAAGGGCAGGAAAAAGCCCGAGTCCCTCTCTACCCAGGCTCCCAGGGGCTCCTGGGAGCTTCTCTATTTGGCCCTGGCCCTCTCCAATCCCCGCTGGTGGAGGGTTTTTAAAGGAGAGGTGCTGGAGGACGAAAAGGTCCGTTCACTTTGGGATAGGGTGAAAGGGGAGGAGGATCCCTCCGGGGCCCTATCCCTCCTGGAGGATGGGGACAGGGCTCTCCTCATAGGGAAGGTCATGGGCCTGCCCGAGGGGGATATGGAAAAGGTCTTCGCCTCTTGCCACAGGAGGGCTGAGGTGAGGCATCTGGAGAGGGAGGCCCGGATGCTGAAGGTGAACCTGGAGAAGGCTTCTCCCGGGGAGAGGGAGGGGCTCCTCAGCAGGTATATGGAGATAATGAAGAGAATAAAAGGTGTTGGCGAGGAGGGAGTTTATGAGGCCCATTGAAGTCTCCAAACTGACGGAGCTCAGGAAACTCATAGCCCTTGGGAAGAAGAAGGGTTTTCTCACCTACGACGAGATTCACGAGATGCTTCCCGGGGAGCTCAACGTGCCTGAGCAGCTGGAAGATATTTTCCATCTTCTGGACGAGATGGACATCCAGGTCCTGGACCATCCCCAGGGCAAGGTGCCTGGCAAGGGCGTCTTGGGGGAGGCTGCAGGGGACGGGGATCTCCTGGGGGTCATGGATGAGCATGAGGAAGATTCCGGGGTTTCGGCGGATCCTGTGAGGATGTACCTCCAGGAGATGGGTTCCATCTCTCTCCTCTCTCGTGAGGAGGAGGTGGAGCTGGCCAAGAAGATCGAAGAGGGAAGGAACCTGGCCATAGAGGCGGTCATGTCCATTCCTCTCACGGTGAAAGAGATCCTGAAGCTCAGGGAAGAGATGGAGGCCGAGGCTCTGGATATCGATCAGGTCTTCATCCTGGAGGACGACCTCTCCTCTGAGGATTCGGCCCGACTGCGGCAGAGGATCCTGGGGGAGCTGGAGGACCTCAACCGGGTTTTCGATCTCTATGAAAAGAAGAGAAAGGAACTGTTTCTGGCCAGTGACTCTCTCAGCATGGAGGAGAGGGACAGGATCCAGGGTGAGGTGGAGGAGAAGAGGAAGGAGATGATAGCCCTCATCAAGAGGCTCAGCCTCTCCAGTGTCCAGGTGGAGAGGCTGGTGGATCTCATCAAGGGCTATGTGATGAGGGGAGACAGGGCCCTGGCCGAGATCAAGGAGTGTGAAGAGGTTCTTCTCATGCCCTCTGACACCTTCATGAGGTTTTATGAGGATCTCAGCTCCCTGGATTCTCCTTCCGAGAGGGAGGAGAGGGCCCGTCAGGTGACCACCCTCTCTTTCGATACCCTCACCCTGTACTACGAGAGAATCCTCAGGGCCAGGGACGAGATCGGCTCCATAGAACTGGAGTCTACCCTCTCCCTGGGAGAACTCAAGGAGATCCTGGCGGAGATCGAGAGGGGGCTCTCCCAGGAGAAGGAAGCCAAGAGGCTCTTGGCCGAGGCCAATCTCAGGCTGGTGGTGAGTATAGCCAAAAAGTATACCAACAAGGGCCTCCAGCTCCTGGATCTCATCCAGGAGGGTAATATAGGCCTCATGAAGGCTGTGGAGAAGTTTGAGTACAGACGGGGGTACAAGTTCAGTACCTACGCCACCTGGTGGATCAGGCAAGCCATTACCAGGGCCATAGCCGATCAGGCCCGAACCATCAGGATTCCCGTCCACATGATCGAGACCATCAACAAGCTGGTGAGGACTTCCCGTCAGCTGGTCCAGGAGTTGGGCAGGGAGCCCACTCCCGAGGAGGTGGCCAGAAGGCTGGAGATGCCCCCCGAAAAGGTGAGAAAGATCCTGAAGATCGCCAAGGAACCCATCTCCCTGGAGACCCCCATAGGGGAAGAGGAGGACAGCCATCTGGGGGATTTCATTGAGGACAAGTCCATCGATTCACCCATTGACACCGCCATAGACGAGAGTCTAAGGGAGCAGATAGAACAGGCCCTGGAAACCCTCACCGACAGGGAGAAGACGGTACTCAAGATGAGATTCGGCCTGGATATGGATTCAGAGCATACCCTGGAAGAGGTGGGAAGGGTCTTTCACGTCACCAGGGAGAGGATCCGTCAGATAGAGGCCAAGGCCCTGAAGAAGCTTCGCCATCCCAGGAGAAACAAGAATATCAAGAGCCTCCTGGAGGTTTAACGGAAGAAGACCAGGGTCACGATAACGAAGATGGGGATGAGGATCACCAGGGAGTACTTCAGGATGTAACCGAAAAAGCTGGGCATCTCCACCCCGGCTTCTTCCGCTATGGAACGGACCATGAAGTTGGGGGCGTTGCCTATGTACGTGTTTGCTCCCATGAAGACGGCCCCGGCGGAGATGGCTTCCAGGTAGATTCCTTTCTGGGATATGAGGTGGGCAACGGCTGTCTTCTCCGGCACTCCGGCGAAGAACCGCCCCAGGGCGGTATTCAGGAAGGTGAGATAGGTGGGGGCGTTGTCCAAGAAGCTGGAGAGACCTCCAGTGATCCAGAAGAAGTGGTAGGGCTCTCTCACGGAGGCGATGAGGGCCCTGGCGGCACCCTCTTCCCCTGCTCTGAGGATGGCCAGGGCGGGGATCATGGTCATGAAGATGCCGGCAAAGAGGATGGCCACTTCCTGGATGGGAAACCAGGTGAACTCGTTCTCCTCCCTGATCTGCCAGGGAGTGAACTTGAGGGAGAGGAGGCCCATGACCACCATGGCGGCGTCTCTGATAAGGGATTGAATGTTCCTCTCCACACCCAGGACGTTTACTTCCCCTAGGTGGACCAGACCGCTGAAGAGAACGGCCCCTACCACTCCCATGAGGAACAGGAAGTTGATGGTTCCCACCACTTTGAGCTTCTCTTCCCCCTCTTCCCTGTCGGGGAGGGTCTCTTTTTTGAAATTAATGGAGTCCAGGATGAAGTATAGGACCAGGAGTATGCCGGAAGCCAGGAGCATATGGGGCAGGATCTTGAAGGTCCAGAAGAAGGGTACACCGTGGAGGAAGCCCAAGAAGAGGGGAGGGTCTCCCAGGGGGGTGAGGGAGCCTCCTATGTTGCACACCAGGAATATGAAGAAGACCACCATGAAGGTCTTTCTCTTTCGATAGGCGTTGGCTCTCAAAAAGGGTCTGATGAGGAGCATGGCTGCACCCGTGGTTCCCACCCACGAGGCAAGGAAGGTTCCTACGGCCAGCATTCCTGTGTTTACTATAGGGGTTCCCCGGAGCTTCCCTTTCAAGAGGATGCCCCCTGCCACCGTGTACAGGGACCACAGGAGGATGATGAAGGGGACGTAGTCCGCTATGTAGATGTGGAGTATCTCATGGAGGGCTGCTCCTTTGAAGACCAGCAGAAAGGGTACGGCCACTATGAGCCCCCAGAAGGTGGACACTTTGCCAAAATGGCTGTGCCAAAAGTGGGGGGCCAGAAGGGGAAACAGAGCAATGGACAAAAGGATTCCGGCAAAGGGGATAATGCTCCACAAAGGCAAAATGGTGCCCAATTCATGGGGGGCTTCTGCGGCTAAAAGGGTTTTAGGGAGGGTAAAAATTAGGACACCGACTGTACAAAATGTAAAAACGAGAGAGGCTGAGAGTCTTTTTTGGTTCATTTGCTCAGCTCCTTGGCCATATTTCTGAAGACGGCGCAGGTATATCTCTGTGAATTTCCATTGTCAAGGTAGGGGCTTTCTGATACCAAAACATGAAAAGTAGAGTGAGACGGAGTGTTGGAATGGTATTGTTTAATTTGCTCAAGAGAAAAAAGAGATTTGCCATTGGAATAGACATCGGCCATTCAGGTTTGAAGGTTGTGACTTTCCATGGGGAAGGCCAGAGAGGTACGGTAGAAAAATTGCATTTGAGAGATTTTTCTCCGGGGGCCATGGATGCCGGCAGGGTGGAGGACGAAGGGGAACTGGTGGAGGCCTTGAGGGAGTTGGTCAGGGAAGGCCTTATTCCCAAGGGTAAGATGGTGGCCTCTGTTCCCGGGGGGAAGGTGGAAGTGAAGAGGATCAGAGTACCCGCCATGGGTCCCAAGGAGGTGGATAGGTACGTGGCCATGGAGGCGGAGCAGGCCTTCACCTTGCCCTTCCTCTCTCTCACCATCGATTATGCGGTGATGAAGAGGACCGAGGAGTACTCGGACCTTCTGGTGGTGGGTGTGCCCAGGGAGCAGGTGACCCTTGCGAGGGAACTCTTTCATAAGGCTGGCGTGGACCTTCATGTCTTGGATGTTAAGCCCTTGGCCCTCTATCACCTCTTCTCTTTTCTGGGCGGTGACGAATTTGAAGGGTTGTCCGTGGTGTTGGATGTGGGCAGGAGTGTAACTACTATGGTGCTGGTGATGAACGGAGAGGTCCTCTGTGCTCGGGAGGTTTATCTGGGCGGTGACATGATAACAGAAATGATTCAGGCTAAAGAGGGCATTGTATATCAAGAAGCGGAAAAGCTGAAGAGGGAGGAGTTTTCTCATAAACCTTATGAGATGGAAATTCTCGACAAATTTGTTGTCTCTTTGGGACACGAGTTGAGACTGGTGCTTGACAGCTGTAGACTCTGGCTGGAACCTGGGGAAGCAGAGGTGAAGAGGCTTTTTTATACGGGAGGAGGAGCTTCACTAAAAAATTTTGGTAGGGCTTTTGAAGAAAAGTTTGACGTAGAGGCTAGAAATATGTATTATTTGAATGCTAAAGATGTATTGGGAGGCCGGGTGGAGGAACTCGACAGATATTCTGTAGCGGTGGGGTTGTCTGTTAGAGGGGCAGTGGCATGAATAAGAGGGAAGTGGTAGGTATAAACCTACTGAAAAGAGAAGCCAAAAAGCCCGTTACAAAGAGAGTGGCAATAAGGGAACCGGGAGCAAGGTTCCCTGGAGGTTTAGGCCGGGATGCAGTGGTAATTCTAGTGCTCTTCCTGGTCTTTCTTTTAGGCTTTGGAGGATACTACTTAAAGCTGGATAAGAGCATCAAGACCAGGGAAGAGACTCTGCTGAAAAAGAAGGCTGAACTTAAAAGGTTGGAGAGGGTGTACACCAGGATCAAAGTCTTGGAAGCCAGGAAACGGGATCTCAGAAGGATGGTTAAGGTGATAGAGACCCTCTCCTCAGGTAGAGAGAGAATGGTGAAGTTTTTTGAAGAGCTGGAGACCGCTATCCCGGAAAACTCCTGGCTGAGTTCTCTCACTCTCAAGGGCAACGCTGTGCAATTGATAGGTTATTCTCTGGAGGATAACGGAGTGGCAGATTTCATGGAGAACCTGTCCAGGATTAAGGGAGTCTCGCGTTGTAGTTTGCAGTACATAAAGGAAGTGGGTCTGGCCGGGATGAGGATCAAGCAGTTCTCTATGACCACCTTTTTTAGATAGGTGGGGGGCGTATGGACAAGAACCTCATAAAGAAGGTTGCAGTGGTCCTGGTTGTTATAGTGGCCCTGGGTTACCTGGGTAACATGTACATTCTTAAGCCAAAGAGAGATCGAATAGCTGCCTTGGATAAAGAGATAAAGGCCGCCACTTTGAAGATAGAGAAGGCCCGGGAGGCCCTTAAGAAAGCAAAGGCCCTTGCCCGGGAGATTGCTGAGCTGGAGAAGAAGCTGGATGTCATGAAGGCCGTACTTCCCACGAAAGAGGAGATCCCCGGTTTGATAAGGGAGGTCTCTAAGTTGGGATACTATAACAGGATCAACTACGCCCTCTTTAAACCGGGGAGAGAGGTGGTGAAGGCGGATCAGGGCTATGCCGTTCTGTCTATCAATCTGGAGTTTAAGGCATTTTATCCTCAGTTGGTCTCCCTTTTGAACGGCGTGTCCAAGATGGAGAGGCTGGTGAAACCTGTCAGTCTCAATGTGACCTATGCTTCCAAAAACCGGAAGGCGGTGCCGAAGAATCCCCAGTTGAAGGTGAAGTGTACCTTGGAGACCTATAGATACATTCCTCTCAAAGAGGGTAAGGGGAAGAAGGGTGGCAAAAAGTAGACTTTGGATGGCTTTCTTCGTGGCAGTTTTAGTGGCCCCTCTGGGGGTTCCCGGGGTTGCCCTGGGGACCGGGGGGCAGGGACCTGGAGGGCAGGCCTTGGCTCCTTCTGTGGTGGTAAGGAATCCCTTCCAGCCCCCTCCAGCGGTGACCAGAAGGCTGTTGCAGTCCAAGGAGAAGCACATTCCCCAATCTCCTTTGGAGAAGTACGATGTAGAATCCTTTGTCCTGAAGGGTATCGTGGCGGACATGGCCATGGTAGTTTCTCCCGACGGAAGTACCTACATCATAAAGAGGGGTACCAGGATAGGAAAGTACGGGGAGGTGGTGGTGGGAGTCTACGGGGATAGAGTGGCGATAAAGAGGGGTAAGAAGATTGTTTATCTCACCTTTCCCAAGGATTGAAGCTAAGGAGAGGTCATTATGAGAGGGAATAAGAAGGTTGGATGGATACTTTGGGTGATGGGAGGGTTGCTCTTTTACGGCTGGGGGGTGTCTCAGGCATGGGGGGCTACCTATGGAGTCCAGATCGCTGCGGTGAAACGTGCCGGGAATCTTGCCCTATTGGAGAGGGAGGGGCTGGAGAACTCCAGGAAGTTTTCTGTGCCCGTATATCTGGTTCAAAAGGGTCCGTCCTATGCTCTGGTCATGGGGCGTTTTGAGACCCAGGCCGATGGAATGGCCCTCAGGATGAAGATATCTCATGACTATCCCGATGCCTTCGTCACTCCCTGGAAGGGGTTGAAGGTGGTCCAGGCCTTTGAGGGGGGCAAGAGGCTTCATGGAGAAGACCTTTCCCGGGAGGACCCCTCTCCCCGGGATGCCTCTGTCAAAGGGGGTGCTCCTTCTGCCGCCAGGGTAGGGGTCTCTCAAGGGAAACAGAGTGAGAAGAAGCCACCCGGCCTTCCCCCGGGGATCTATCCCAGGAACTCTCTGGTCAAGATCACCGCCATGGGCTCAAACCTGACCCTGGTGGGGCAGGAGCCTTGGGGTTTTGTGGATCTCGAAAGGTTCTCTCCTCCTCTGCGCTACGTAGTTCACCTGTTCAACACCAGTCCGGCCGTTACCTTGGATACCCTCTATTCCCCTATTCCCGGGGTGGAGAAGGTAAAGGTGCTTTACGACTATAAGAACAGGAAGACGGACGTGGTGGTCTATCCTACGAGGCCTGCCCCCATGGCTCTGGAGAAGAAGGGAAAGGAACTGGTTCTTCTCCTCAGGGAGATTCAGAAGGAGGCTCCCCAGGGAGGGCCTGGGGTTGGTCTCACCTCTTCTTTTGCTGCTCCCCCTGGGGGCAAGAAGGTTTATAAGGGGAAGAAGGTCTCCCTGGAGTTTAAGAATGCCGATATCAGGGATGTCATCAGGATCCTTGCCGAGGTGAGCGGCCTGAACTTTGTGGTGGATCCCGATGTGAAGGGTACTGTTACAGTGAAACTGGACAATGTCCCCTGGGATCAGGCTCTGGATGTGATTCTCAAAACCAACAAGCTGGGGATGGTGGTGGAGAATGGCATCGTACGCATCTCCACCTTGAAGAGCCTTGCCCAGGAGGGCCAGGCCCAGGAGTCGGCCAGGAAGGCCCTGGAGAAGGCTAAGCCTACGGTGATGGAGGTGATCCCTCTCAATTTCACGGAAGCCAGCAAGGTGAAGGCTCTCATAAAACCTCTTTTAAGCGATGAGGGGAAGGTGGACTATCTGGAGAGGATCAATGCTCTGGTGATAAAGGACAATCCCGATAGAATCGCCAAGATCAAGGAGTTTGTGAAGAAAGTGGACACCCCCACCCCCCAGATCCAGATAGGGGCCAGGATAGTGGAGATCGTCACCACCTACCTGAAGGAGCTGGGAATCCAGTGGGGATTCCTCTGGAGGCAGGCCAAGACGGACATGAGTTTCCCCTATTCTTTCGGCGTGGGTGGTGGGGTCACCTCTTCTCCCGCCTCTAGCCAGGTCTTGACCACTATGGAAACGGTGTCCGGTTGGTCTCCTGCCACCATTGCTCCCGGATACGTGGTGGATCTTCCCGCCGCGGTTGTTACGGGATCGGGAGGGGCCATCGCCGCCAGTCTCTTGAATGCCAGCGAGACCTTTGGCCTGGATATCCGTCTCTCTGCCCTGGAAGAGGAGGGTGTGGCCAGGACCGTTTCCAATCCCAAGCTGGTCACCCTGGACAATCAGGAGGCAGAGATCAGCCAGGGTTATGAGATTCCTTTTGCCACCGTTTCAGAGTCGGGTACCCAGACGGAATTCAAGGAGGCCAAACTCAAGCTCTTGGTGAAGCCCCATATAACTTCCAGTGGGGACATCGTCATGGACGTGGAGGTCTCCAAGGACTCTCCCGACTTCACCCATGTCACTCCCGATGGGGTTCCCATCCAGACCAGATCCGTGAAGACATCGGTGAGGATGAAGAACGGGGATACCCTGATCATCGGTGGTATCTACGAGATGACCAAGAGCAAGAAGAACAACCAGGTGCCCGGTCTGAGTCGCATTCCCCTCTTGAGCTGGCTCTTTAAGCACAAGACGGAGAACCTCGAGAAGAGGGAACTCCTCATCTTCATCACGCCCACGGTGATAGAAGCGGGGATGGCTCAAGGAGAGAGATGAGGTTCCTTACTGCGGGGGAGTCCCACGGGGCTGCCCTGGTGGCTGTTGTGGAGGGCGTTCCAGCCCATCTGGCCCTCTCTTCCAGCTACATAGATGCCCACCTGTCCAGGCGCCAGGGGGGCTTTGGTCGTGGTGGCCGCATGAGGATAGAGAGGGACCGGGTGGAAATCCTCTCCGGTGTCAGGGGAGGTTTCACCACAGGTGCTCCCATTGCCCTGCTCATTAGAAATCTGGATTGGCCCAACTGGGAGAGGGTAATGGCTGTGGAGGGTCCTCTGGAGGGGGAGAGGGTGACCAAGCCCCGTCCGGGTCACGCCGACCTTCCCGGTGCCATGAAGTATGGTCACAGGGACATGAGGAACGTCTTGGAACGGGCCAGTGCCAGAGAGACGGCGGCCAGGACGGCTGTGGGTACCGTGGCCAGGAGGCTTCTGGAGGAACTGGGCATCTCCCTCATCTCCCATGTTCTCTGTGTGGGGCCTGTGGTGGCGAAGGAGATAGACCTGGATAGGGTGGAAGGTTCACCCCTGAGGTGCGGCGATCCTCGGGCCGAAGAGGCCATGAAGGAGGCTATCCTTGAGGCCCAGAGGGAGGGGGATACCCTGGGAGGCGTCTTCGAGGTGAGGGTGCGGGGGGTGTTGCCGGGGTTGGGAAGCTACACCCACTGGGACAGGCGTCTGGATGCCCGGCTGGCCCAGGCCATCCTCTCCATTCCAGGGGTGAAGGGTGTGGAGATAGGGGATGCCTTCCTCAATGCCACCAGGCGAGGTTCCAGGGTCCACGACGCCATATACTGGGAGGAGTCCCGGGGATACTACAGGGAGACCAACAGGGCGGGGGGCCTTGAGGGGGGGATGAGCAACGGCGAGGAGATCCTGGTCAGGGGAGCCATGAAACCCATCCCCACTCTCTCCCGGCCTTTGGATTCAGTGGACATAGAGAGCAAGGAGCCTTTCCCCTCCCATCGGGAGAGGTCTGACGTGTGCGCCGTGCCTGCTGCGGGGGTGGTGGCGGAGGCCATGGTGGCCTGGGTGTTGGCTCAGGCTGTCCTGGAGAAGACCGGTGGAGACACCATGGAAGAGGTGAGGGAGAATTGGGAGGCCTATCGGGAGAGGGTGAGGGCCTTCTGAAGGGACGACCCCTCTTTCTCCTGGGATTCATGGGGGTGGGCAAGAGCACGGTGGGTCCCCTCTTGGCCCGGGTCCTGGGATGTCCCTTTCTGGATCTGGATACCCTAATAGAGGAGTGGGTGGGCAAGGATATAGAGACCATCTTCAGGGAGAAGGGGGAGGAGTGGTTCAGGATCTATGAGACTCAGGCCTTGATGAAGGTGGCCTCTGAAGAGGCCGTGATAGCCACGGGGGGAGGGGTGGTGACCAGGGAGGAGAACTGGAGGTTCCTGGAGCGGGGACTCACCGTGGCCCTGGTGGCCTCTCCTGAGGAGCTGGCCTTGAGGCTGGCCTCGGGAGAGGGACGGCCCCTCCTCAAAGGGGAGAGGGACTGGAGGTCCATTCTCGAGGAGAGGGCTTCCCTTTACAGGAGGGCTTGGCTGGTTGTAGATACTACGGAGTTGACTCCTGGGGAAGTGGTGGATGCGATTGTGAAAGCCTTGAAGGGGGAGGCATCATGAAGGTCTTGGTGGTCAATGGTCCCAACATGAATCTCCTGGGCAGGAGGGAGAAGTCCCTCTATGGTGACTGGTCCATGGAGAAGCTGGAGAAAGCCCTGAAAGAGAAGGGGAGGGCTCTGGGGATGGAGGTGGACTGCTTTCAGTCCAATCACGAGGGGGAGCTGGTGGATAGGATCCAGGAGGCCTGGGAGTACGACTGCCTCGTGGTCAACGCCGCCGCCTACACCCATACCAGTGTGGCCATCAGGGATGCCCTCCTGGCCTTGGGCAAGCCCTTCATTGAGGTGCATATGACCAACATCTATGCCCGGGAGCCCTTCCGTCATCGTTCTTTCCTGGCCGATGTGGCCCTGGGCCAGGTGGTGGGCTTTGGGGTGGTGAGTTATCTTGTTGCTCTGGATGCCTTGGCTTACCTCAGGGAGGAGCGGGGTGGACCTGGAGACGATTAGGGAGAGGCTCCTCCGGGAGGAGGTGGAGGCCTTTCTCGTATCCAAGCTGGAAAATGTGAGGTATCTATCGGGTTTCACGGGTTCTTCTGCCTGCGTCTTGGTGACCCCCGGGGACCTCTACTTTGTCACCGATCCCAGGTACGAAGAACAGGCCGCTTCCCAGGTCCCCCCTGCCTTCCAGAAAGTGATCTTGAAGCCCGGTGAGCGTCTCTCCGCCTTGGTCAAGGGCAAAGGGTGGTCTACCCTGGCCGTTGAGGACTCTATGTCCCTGGGGCAGTACCAGGCCTTGAAGAAGGGCCTGGATGGTGGGGAGATCAGGGTCTGGCGAGGGGTGATTGAGGAACAGAGGCGGGTCAAGACCCCCGAGGAGGTGGAGGAGATCGGCAGGGCCGTGGCCCTGGCCCAAGAGGCCTTCCATAAGGTCCGGGGAATGTTGAAGCCCGGGGTGTCGGAGAGGGATCTGGCTCTGGAGCTGGAGTTTGTTATGAGGAGGCAGGGGGCTCAGGGTGTGGCCTTTCCATTCATAGTGGCCTCTGGTCCCAGGTCCGCCATGCCCCACGGTGATGCTTCCCATAAGGTCTTGGAAGATGGAGATCTGGTGATCCTCGACTTCGGTGCCAGATGGAGGGGTTATCACTCGGACATGACCCGCACCTTCAAACTGGGTCCCTGGCGTGCCTGGGAGAAGGAGGTCTACACCGTAGTCCTGGAGGCCCAGGAGGCGGCCATGGCGGCCATAAGACCTGGAGTGGAGGCCAAGGAAGTGGACGGGGTTGCCAGGAGGATCATTGAGGAGGCGGGGTATGGGGACTATTTTGGCCACGGTCTGGGTCATGGAGTGGGACTGGAGATCCATGAGGCCCCTACCCTGGCACCCACTTCCGAGGATGTCCTGGAAGTGGGCATGGTTTTCACCGTGGAGCCCGGGATATACCTCCCCGGGAAGGGTGGGGTGAGAATAGAGGACATGGTCTTTCTGGGTCCCCGGGGCCCGGAGGTCCTTACCAGTCTTCCCAAGGGGGTGGCAGAGTGAAGAGGGCCACAGTTGCCTTCAGGGTGAGGTACGGCGAGACGGATAGAATGGGCGGGGTTTACTATGCCAACTACATTGCGTGGTTTGAGATGGGCAGAAGTGCCCTCATGAGAGAGGCGGGTTACCCCTACAGACAACTGGAAGGGGACGGATGCATACTGCCTGTGGTGGAGGCCTACTGTAAGTACAGGTATCCTGCCCATTACGATGATCATCTGGTCATGGAGACCTGGCTCACCAGACTCACCAAGAGGGATCTCACCTTTGCTTATCGCATTTTCAGGGAGGGAAAGCTCCTGGCCGAGGGTTACAGCCGGCACATGCCCATAGATCCCCAGGGAAGACGTATCAGGGTCCCCGAGGGTCTCCTCACCCTCCTTGAGCCCTATTTGGAGTCCGGTGGGGTTTGACAGGGGAATTGTTTATGTTGTAGTTAGTCTTAGCGAGCCTTCTACCGCTGTTCTGGGATGGAGAGGTTAGAGACGGAAGAGAGGGGTGGCCTTTTGTTCAGTGCTTCCCGCCTATTGAGGCTGGTGAGGGAAGGAGTAATTATACCTACCTTTTCCCCTCTTGGTCCGGATTTCCCCGGGGTGAGGTTGTGTTGAAGATATACAGGGTGGGAGATCCCCTTTTTGCTTGCTGGTTGGAGAGGTTGAGAAACCGAGGAGAGGTGCTGGAATCCCGGGTAGCGGAAGAGGTGCAGCGGGTGATAGGGGATGTGAGGGAGAGGGGAGACAGAGCCCTTCTGGACTACACCGCCCGCTGGGATGGCTTCCAGGTCTCTTCACCTCAGGATCTCGTCATAGATAGGGCTCGAATGGAAGAGGCTTACCTGGCCCTGCCCCGGGATCTGGCCGGGGCCCTTGAGCTGGCTCGGGACAGGATAGAAAGGTTCCACCAGGCCCAGAAGGAGAGGTCGTGGTTCCTCTATGAGGAGAAGGGTGCCATCCTGGGTCAAAAGGTGACCCCATTGGAGAGGGTGGGGGCCTATGTTCCCGGAGGAAGGGCCAGCTATCCCTCTTCTCTCCTTATGAACGTGATACCCGCCCGGGTGGCAGGGGTGAAGGAGGTGGTGGTCGCCTCTCCCACACCCCAGGGGGAGGTGAATGAGGCCCTCCTGGGGGCGGCCTATCTGGCGGGTGTGGACAGGATATACCGGGTGGGAGGTGCCCAGGCCGTGGCGGCCATGGCTTATGGGACGGAGCTGATACCCCCCGTGGACAAGATTGTGGGGCCGGGGAATATCTACGTGGCCACGGCCAAGCGCATGGTCTTTGGCAAGGTGGACATCGATATGGTGGCCGGTCCCAGTGAGATTCTGGTTTTGGCCGACGAAACAGCCAACCCTTCCTATGTGGCTGCGGATCTCTTGTCTCAGGCCGAGCACGATCCTCTGGCTTCGGCCGTTTTCATCACCCCTTCCATGGATCTGGCCCGAGAGGTGGTTCGGGAGGTGGAGACTCTCTTGGAGGGCTTGGCCACCTCGGCCACGGCCCGGGAGGCCCTGGCCAACTACGGAGGGGCGGTGGTCTGTTCAACCCTGGACGAGGGGATCGAGCTGGTGAACAAGCTCGCCCCTGAGCACTTGGAGATCCTTACCAGGGATCCCTGGGGAGTGTTGCCCTCGATAAACCACGCGGGGGCAATTTTTTTGGGTCCGTATTCCCCCGAACCCATGGGGGATTACATGGCGGGGCCAAACCACGTCCTGCCTACAGGCGGGCGGGCCCGGTTCTCCTCTCCCCTCAGTACAGGGGATTTCATGAAGCACTCCAGTGTGGTGTCAATGAGCAGGGAGGCTTTCTTGGAACTGAAAGATGGAGTGGTGACTCTGGCCCGCTGGGAGGGGTTGCCTGCCCATGCAAGGGCTGTGAAGATGAGAGAGTAGAAGGATTGGGGAGGAGAAGATGAAATATATCAAATGGTTTAGAGAGATCAGCATGGACGATTTGCCCCTGGTGGGGGGCAAGAACGCCTCTCTGGGAGAGATGTTCCAGGCCCTTACTCCCAAGGGGATAAAGGTGCCCGATGGCTTTGCCATTACGGTGGATGCCTACTGGGACCTGCTGGAGCACAACAATCTCAGGGAGAGGATCCGGGAGGTCCTGGATGACCTGGACACCTCGGACATGGAGGGCTTGGCTGCCCGGGGCAAGAGGGTGAGGGACCTCATCTATTACTCCGACTTTCCCCAGGAGCTGGAGAGGGAGATCAGGGAGGCTTACAACCAGCTGTGTGAGGAGTACGGTGCCGATACCGACGTGGCCGTTCGCTCTTCCGCCACGGCCGAGGATCTGCCCGATGCCTCTTTTGCAGGCCAGCAGGACACCTACCTCAACATCAAGGGTGCCGACAAGGTGATAGACGCCTGTAAGAAGTGTTTTGCCTCCCTCTTTACCAACAGGGCCATCTCCTATCGCCACGACAAAGGCTTCGATCAGTTCAGCGTGGGGCTGTCCATAGGGGTCCAGAAGATGGTCCGTTCCGACCTGGCCTGCAGCGGCGTCATGTTCACCATCGATACCGAGAGCGGCTTCAGAGATGTGGTTTACATCACCGCCACCTACGGCCTGGGGGAGCTCCTAGTCCAGGGGGAGGTGAACCCCGACGAGTACTATGTCTTCAAGCCCACTCTCCTCGAGGGCTACAGACCCATCGTGAGGAAGCAACTGGGCAAGAAGCAAATCAAGATGATCTACTCCGACGGAGTGAGTACTAAAAGCGTCAAGAAGGTGAGGGTGCCCAAGTCCGAGAGGATGAAGTTTGCCCTCAAAGACGATGAGATCCTGAAGCTGGCCAGCTGGGCGGTGATCATTGAGGATCACTATACCCGGAGGGCGGGTTCTCCCCGTCCCATGGACATTGAATGGGCCAAGGACGGTGTCACCGAGGAGCTCTTCATCGTCCAGGCCAGGCCCGAGACCGTCCATTCCCAGAGGCGTATGGATGTTATGGAGACCTACCGGTTGAAGGAGCGGGGCAAGGTCCTGGTGACGGGCAAGAGCGTGGGCGACAAGATCGGAACCGGCAAGATCCGGGTCATCTCCAGCGTCAAGGAGATGCACAAGTTCCAGCCGGGGGAGGTCCTGGTGACGGAGATGACGGATCCCGACTGGGAGCCCATCATGAAGTTTGCCTCGGCCATTGTGACGGACAAAGGAGGAAGGACGTGCCACGCTGCCATTGTGAGTCGGGAGATGGGCGTTCCCGCCGTGGTGGGTACGGGTAATGCCACCGAGGTCCTCATGACAGGCCAGGAGGTGACCGTGTCCTGTGCCGAGGGAGACGTGGGTTACGTGTACGACGGCATCCTCGATTACGAGGTGGACAGGGTGGATCTCAAGGACCTTCCCCGCCCCAAGACCAAGATCATGATGAACCTGGGTAACCCCGAGGAGGCCTTTAAGTACTCCTTCATCCCCCACGACGGTGTGGGACTGGCCAGACTGGAGTTCATCATCAACTCCTACATCAAGATCCATCCCCTGGCCTTGGCCTATTTCCACAGACTGGAGGAGATAGGGGCCAGAGCGGGAGCCACCCCTGACGAGATAGAGGAGCTCAAAACCACCATTGAGGAGATGACCCTGGGTTATCCCAGCAAGACGGAGTACTTTGTGAGGAAGCTGGCCGAGGGTGTGGGGACCATTGCCGCAGCCTTCTATCCCGAAGATGTCATCGTGAGGATGAGCGACTTCAAGACCAACGAGTATGCGAACCTCATCGGTGGTTTTCTCTTTGAACCCGAGGAGCACAACCCCATGCTGGGCTTCAGGGGAGCCAGCCGGTACTACCATCCCAAGTACAGGGACGGCTTTGCCTTGGAATGCAGGGCCATGAAGGTGGTGAGGGACGAGATGGGCCTCACCAATGTGAAGCTCATGGTCCCCTTCTGTCGTACCCCCGAGGAAGGGGTGAAGGTGATCAGGGAGATGGAGAAGAACGGCCTCATTCAGGGTGAGAATGGACTCCAGATCTATGTCATGTGTGAGTTGCCCGTGAACGTGATCCTGGCTGACGCCTTTTCGGACATCTTCGACGGGTTTTCCATTGGTTCCAACGATCTCACCCAGCTGGTTCTGGGGGTGGACAGGGATTCGGAGCTCATTGCAGACATCTTCGACGAGAGGAACGAGGCAGTGAAGCGCATGATCTCCCAGGTCATCGAGGTGGCCCATCGCTACGGTCGCAAGGTGGGCATCTGCGGGCAGGCCCCTTCCGACTACCCCGAGTTTGCCCAGTTCCTGGTGGAGTGCGGCATAGACAGCATATCTCTCAATCCCGATACGGTTCTGAAGGGCACCCTCACCATTCTTGAAGCCGAGGGCCAAGGCGTCAGGAAAGAGGGATGAAAGACCGAGGGGGTGGTTTAACCGCCCCCTCCCTTTAAACTCTCGATTATCTTCAGTTCCCTCCTAACCCTGGGGTCCTGGAAGGTCTTCTGGATCTCCTCAATCTCGGGAAAGACGTCGAAGAAGGCCTCCACTATGGTGGGATCGAAGTGTCTACCCGCTCCCCTTCGGATCACCTCCAGGACCTTCCGGTTCTCCATGGCCGGGCGGTAGATCCTGTGGGATGTGCAGGCGTCGAAGAAGTCGGCCAGGCCGCATATGCGTCCTTCCAGGGGGATCTCTTCCCTTCTGAGTCCCCGAGGGTAGCCTGTGCCGTCCCACTTCTCGTGGTGGGTGAGGGCCATGGTCTCTGCCATTTTCAGGACGGGGTGCTGGGAGCCTGAGAGGATCTCGGCACCGATGGTGGTGTGGCGCTTCATGATCTCGAACTCCTCGTCTGTGAGGGGGCCCTTTTTCAGCAGGATGTTGTCGGGAATGCCGATCTTGCCCACGTCATGCATGGGGGATGCGTACAGGATCTCCTTCTGCTTCTCCAGAGAGAGACCCATCTCCCGGCCCAGGATCTGGCAGTAGCGGCTCATCCGCTGGATGTGTTCCCCCGTCTCGTCGTCCCGGTACTCGGCGGCCCTTCCCAGCCTCTGGATGATTTCCAGGTAGGCGTCGTCCAGTTTTTTATAGGCCTCCTGGAGCTCCTGGGTCCTCTTGTTCACTTCCCTCTCCAGGAGGTCTTTTATTCCCTCCAGATAGTCGTTGTAGGCCTTGACCTTCAGCAGGTTCTTCACCCTGAGGAGAAGCTCCACCCTGTCTATGGGCTTCACCAGGTACTCATCGGCCCCCACCTCCAGTCCCTTCAGCTTGGACTCCCTGTCACCTAGGGCCGTCACCATAACGATGGGGGTGGTAGAGAGTTCTTTCTTGGTTTTCAGGGTCTTGCACACTTCGAAGCCGCTGATGTCGGGGAGCATGATGTCCAGCAGAATGATGCTGGGTTTCTCTGCCAGGGCCTTCTCCAGGGCCTCTGTGCCCGTAACCGCCTTGGAGACCTGGTAGCCCAGTTGTTGCAGGATGGTTTCCAGGAGCATCAGGTTTACTGGATCGTCGTCTACCACCAGGATTTTGGTTGGCTCTTCCATCGTGTCCTCCAACTCTATTTCGGGGCCTGGGGAATTATCATCACAAAACGGGTGCCTTTTCCACCCTCGCCTTTCTCCGCCCATACTTCTCCACCATGGGCCGTCACTATCCTCTTGACCAGGGGGAGTCCCACCCCCATACCCTGGTATTTTCTGGTGAGGGGATCTTCAAGTTGTTTAAAGGGTTCCCAGATTTCCTCCATGTGTTCCGGGGGGATTCCTATACCCGTATCCCAGACGGAGATTTTGATCCCCCCCGGCATCTCCTCCGCTTTTATCCCTATTTCTCCTCCCTGAGGAGTAAACTTTACCGCATTTGAGAGGAGGTGGTAGAGGGCCCGGGCTATCCTCTCTCCGTCCAGGGTGGCTTTCGGAACCTCCAGGTCTTTGTGCACCTCCAGTTTTTTCTCCAGGATGGTGGGACTCAGGGTTTCCAGTACCTGGTCTACCAGCTGGGTCAGGGCCACCTCCTGGAGCCGGAGCTCTTCCTCCTCCATCTTCATCTCCCATAGGAGGGTGATATCCTCTATGACCTCTTTCATTTCTCTGGCTTTCTCCAGGATGAGGTGGAGGTGGTTTTGTGCTTCGGGGGGCAGTTTATCTTCCTCTTCTTTCAGTATCTGAGAGAATCCTATTATGCTGTGGAGGGGAGTTCGGAGTTCGTGGGCCACCCTTTTCATGAAGGCGGTTTGGGTCTCCTTGATCTTTCTCAGTTCTTTGACGGTCTCCTCCAGTTCCTCTTCCCTGGCCTGCAACTGTTGGTATAGTTCTTTCTCTTTCCAGATCTTCATGAGGGTGACTGCCAGAATCTTGGCTATGGTTTGCCAGGTTTTTTCCTCAGGTAGTGCCTCTTTGTTGGTTTCGGAAGGAAAGATAGTAAGGCTTCCTAAGAGAGTGCCTTCCAGCTCGATATCAAAACGGTATCCTCCCTCCTCTTCTTTTCGGGAGGGGAGGGGTAGTGTCTGGTCCGGGGGGATGGAATAGGTCTCTTCTTTTCCCCATGGGGATTTTAAAGTGAGAATAAGCCCTTTGATTCCCATGTCTTTGAGGGAAATCTCTTCAAAAGACTTAAGGATCTCTCTTTTATCTTGGGATTTTGCTATACTGTGGCATAGCACTAAAGGGATGTCCCCTTTCATTCGTGAGGGGGCTTTTACCATCTTTTCCTTCATTGAAGTCACCCGCTTTCAAGTTTGTGGTTCTAGCATATCCCCTTTCTCTCTTTAGTCAATTCCGGTAGAGTCAAACATAGTCTTTGTCCCTGTTCCTCTCTATGCACCACATTTTATGGCTTATATCCTGTTAATAACCTAAACTCTATCCATTTGTAAGTGTGGAAATTACACACTTTTTCCCAATTGCCAACCTACCGGTTAAATATATTATGGTGTCGTTGTGTATTATCAAATGTTTTAAATAAATTAATCAAGGAGCAGGTATGGTTAAGGTTATTTTGGTGGATGATCATACGCTTTTCAGGGAAGGGTTGAGGCGCCTGTTGGAGGCCGAGGGAGACATTGAGGTGGTGGGGGAGGCCGAGGAGGGGCTCAAGGCCCTGGGCATGGTACGGGTTTATAAACCCCATGTGGCCATAGTGGACATCGCCATGCCTGGACTCAACGGCATAGAGATCACCAAACTCCTCAAGGAGTCCTCCCCGGAGACCAAGGTGATTATCCTCTCGGTCTACGATCGCCTGGATTACGTCAAGGAGGCCAGGGAGGCAGGAGCTTCCGCCTATCTGGACAAGGATGTCTCCTCCCAGGTGTTGCTGGATGTCCTCAGGCGGGTCTTGAAGGGGGAAGAGTACTTCCCCCAGCTGGGCGACCTCAGGGGTAAGGAGAGGAAACGGCAGCTCACTCCCAGGGAGAAAGAGGTGGTTAAACTCATAGCCCTGGGCAAGACCAGCAGGGAGATCGCCCAGATTCTGGGTCTCAGTGTCAAGACGGTGAACACCCACAGGAACAACATCATGAGGAAGCTTGAGATCAAGAACACGGCAGGCCTGGTGAGGTATGCCCTGTTCTCCGGACTGGTCACACCCTTCGATTTGGGGGAGGAAGAGCTCAACCCGTGAGCCCTGCCTTTCCGGAGGAAAACTCGTGGGGTTTTAAGGGGGCCTCCAAGGGGGGCCTTCTACTATTGGGAGACTCAGACTTTGACACCCCCTTGTTCCATTGTTACTTAAGAGAGGAGCGGCTAGAGAACGGCAGGAGGGGTGGAAATCCATGAAGTTCTTTCTTGATACTGCCATAGTGGACGAGATCAGGGAGGCTGTGGAGTGGGGAGTGGTGGATGGAGTGACCACCAATCCCTCCTTGGTGGCCAAAGCGGGCAGGTCCATGGAGGAGGTGATCCTGGAGATCTGCCGGCTTGTGGATGGTCCTGTCTCAGCCGAGGTGTTGAGCCTCACGGCCCGGGAGATGGTGCCCGAGGCCCAGAGGCTGGCCGGGATTCACCCCAATGTGGTGATCAAGATCCCCATGACGGAGGAAGGCCTCAAGGCGGTGAACCGCCTCTCTGAGTTGGGGGTGAGGACCAATGTGACCCTGGTCTTTTCCGCCAACCAGGCTCTTCTGGCGGCCAAGGCAGGGGCCACCTTTGTGTCTCCCTTCATCGGTCGCCTGGACGACATCTCCCATGAGGGCATGGACATCATTCGGGAGATCGTCCCCATCTTCCAGAACTACGATCTGGAGACCCAGGTGATAGTGGCCAGCGTGAGACACCCCCGCCACGTGGTGGAGGCGGCCCTCATTGGAGCAGACATTGCCACCATCCCCTTCAAGATTTTGAAACAGATGGTGAGGCACCCTCTTACGGATATAGGCATCACCCGCTTCCTGGAGGATTACAAGAAGGCCTTCGGAGGGTAGGGCACCTCCTTTGGGAAGGAGGCCTGAAGCCGGTTTGAACCCGGAACCTTGAACGTTGAACCTAGAACCTATTGTGAACCTCCCGGGCCAGGGTCAGCCACTCCTGGGGGGACAGTTCCTGGGCCCTTGTATTTTGGGGAATGCCCATCTCTTTCAGGAAACTCTCCCAGTCTTTCCCGGGGAGGGCTTTTTTAAGGCTGTTTACCAGGGTCTTTCTGCGGTGCTGGAATCCAGCCTCCACAACGGTTTTGAAGATCCCTTTCAGGGG
>JALUVF010000185.1 GCA_027020915.1 bacterium | reverse complement strand
CGCCAGGAGGGGTGAGTGAGCCAGGAAAGCCTCAAGAGCATAAAAGAGATTCTGGAAAGGATCACCAGCCAGAAGGAGTGGGAAAAGGGAGGCACCATCCTGCGCTGGCGAGACCTGTGGCGTAAGTGTGTTGGTCCTTATGTGGCCGGAAAGACAGAAGTGGTGGGAGTCATTGGGAAGAAGGCCGTGATAGCCGTAGCCCATAGCGTGCTGGCCTCGGAGCTGGCCCTTCAGAGACCCACCATCCTGGAAAAGCTCAGGGAGAAAGGGGGAAAAAGGGCCCCCCAGGATATCATCTTCAAGGTGGACCCCACCCTGGAAGGGGAAGGTTCCCCCGCCCCCAGCCTCCCAGACCTTGATCCTTCCGTCCAGGAAGAGATAAAGAGGTTGACATCATCCATCAAAGATCCTGAACTTAGAGAAGGCTTTACCAGGATCCTCATTTACAGCCTTCAACGGGAGGAAAAAGAATGAAGAAGACATGGATAATCCCCGTAGTGGCTCTCCTCTTTGCCCTGGGCTGCGGTGGCAAGAAGGCGGAGAAGACCCTGGCCCCCTACTTCTCCCTTCAGGATCTCTCCGGCCAGAGGGTCACCATAGACAACTTCAAAGGCAAACCCTTCCTCCTGGTCTTCTGGGCCACCTGGTGTCCCACCTGCCGGAGCGAGATACCCCGCCTCAACAAACTCACCAAGGAGGGGCACACCGTGGTGGCGGTGGCCCTGGACAGAGACAGGGACAAGGTGGCCAGATTCGTTAAGGAACACCGCATCCTCTACACCGTCCTCCTGGGGAACTACCAGGTGACCATAGACTATGGAAACGTCAGGTTCCTGCCCACGGTGTTCCTCATAGACCCTCAAGGCTACATCGTGGGGAAGATGGTGGGGGGAATAGACCAGAAGAGGGTGGAGGCCTTCTTCAAGAGAGGCTAAACACCCATGAAAGCCCTCTTCTTCTCCCTGGTCACCCTCTTCCTGGCCCTGGACCCCTTGGGTCTCGTCCCTCTTTACATGGAGATCAGCAAGAATGGTCAGGAAAGGAGCCTGCTCAAGGCCTCTGTCTCCACGGCCTTTGGGGTGGGAGTGGGCTTTCTCCTCCTGGGTAAAGGCCTCTTCAAGGCTGTGGGCATCACCGTGGCCGACTTCCAGGTGGCAGGAGGGCTCCTCCTCTTGGCCCTCTCCCTCAGAGACCTCCTGGGGCCACCCTACCAACCACCTTCCGACGGGGATTTGGGAGTGGTGCCCCTGGGCACCCCCCTTATGGCGGGTCCGGCCACCCTCACGGCCCTCCTGGTGTGTCAG
Organism: bacterium; assembly: GCA_027020915.1. Taxonomy (GTDB): domain Bacteria; phylum Thermosulfidibacterota; class Thermosulfidibacteria; order Thermosulfidibacterales; family B14-G1; genus B14-G1. Next base: position 20,607 of record JALUVF010000185.1, on the reverse strand, counting down.
AATCTCTACGGTTTCTGGCTCACCACCCTTGCCTTCCTGATAAACCTGGCCCTCACTTATCTCATCCTCTCCAGATGCCAGGAGGTGATCAGGGTGATAGGCACCCGGGGTTCCCGGGCCCTCGCCCGAGTCACCAGCCTCTTTTTGGCCGCCTTCGCCGTCTCTTTCATCAGGAGGGGGATCTCCTCCATCCTCTCCTTGACCTGAGGAATACCCAATAATAAACTCCCCTCCAAAAGCAGCGAGGGTAAGGAGGGGGCCATGGATTACTCCATTGAGGGGGACAATCTACAGGTGGTACGCATCTCCTTAGACCCCGGAGAGGAGGTCTACGCCGAAGCGGGAAAGATGGTCTTCAAGACCTCCAATATCACCATGGAGAGCAAGATGACGGGATCCGGATTGGGGGAGAAGCTCTTTGGCGCCCTCAAACGCAAGATGGCAGGGGAGTCCCTCTTCACCACCCATTTCACGGCCCAAGGTAGCCCCGGAGAAGTGGGTTTTGCAGGGGACTTCCCCGGCAGAATAGAAGCCATAGAGGTGAGCTCCGCCAAGCCATTCCTGGCCCAGAAAGACGCCTTCCTCTGCGCCACCCCGGGAGTGGAACTCACCATAGCCTTCCAGAGGAAGATAGGCGCCGGCCTCTTTGGGGGTGAAGGCTTCATCCTGGAGAAGTTCCAGGGAGAGGGGTTGGTATTCATCCATGCCGGCGGGGACTTCATCCACTTCGACCTGGCCCCCGGGGAACAACTGGAGGTGGATACGGGCTGTATAGTGGGCTTCGACGCCACGGTCGATTACAATATCCAACTCGTGGGTGGCATCAAAACCGCCCTCTTTGGCGGCGAAGGCCTCTTCCTGGCCACCCTCCGGGGACCCGGCAGGGTAATCATACAAACCATGACCCTCTCCAAACTGCGGCGGGAGCTGGGTCTTATGGCCGGCAAAGACGGAGGCGAGAGGGCAGGCCTGGGGGCCATATCCGACCTGGTGGGAGGAATCTTCAGCAGCGATGACTGACATGGGAAGAGAATGGATCATCAAAGGAGGAACCGTGATAGACCCCTCCACGGGGACCATGGAGGTGGCAGACATCCTGGTGAAGGAGGGACGCATCGCAGGCGTGGCTCCCCTCATCACCAGGGAAGGGATACCCATCATAGAGGCCACGGGCCTATGGGTAGTGCCCGGACTCATTGACATCCACGTCCACCTCCGGGACCCGGGTTACGAATACAAGGAGACCATCGAGACGGGCCTGGCCGCCGCAGCGAAAGGGGGATTCACCCAGGTATGTTGTATGGCCAATACCCTGCCCGTCAACGACACGGGAGCCATCACCTTCTATATGGTGGAGAAGGCGAGAAGGGTGGAAGGACCCCTTCTCCACCCCGTTGGGGCCATAACCAAGGGGCAAAAAGGGGAGAACCTGGCAGAAATAGGAGACATGGTGGATCAGGGAGCCGTGGCGGTATCCGACGACGGCAACCCCGTCATGAACTCCGAGGTGATGCGCCGGGCCCTGGAGTACGCCAGCCACTTCGACATACCGGTGGTGGACCACTGCGAGGATAAGAACCTGTCAGACGGAGGCTCCATCCACGAAGGAGAGGTCTCCACCCGCATGGGCATCAAAGGGATACCCTCGGCCTCGGAGGAGGTCATGGTGGCCCGGGACATATGCCTGGCCCGCCAGACCGGCACAAGGGTCCATCTCCAGCATCTGAGCTCCAGGGGTTCCGTGGAGCTGGTGAAGTGGGCCAAGGACCTGGGCATACCCGTCACCTGCGAAGTGACTCCTCACCACCTGATCCTCACCCATCACGCTGTGGAAAGCTACGACACCAGCACCAAAGTGAACCCCCCCTTGAGAACGGAAGAGGACAGGGAGGCCCTTGTAGAGGCCCTGGCCCAGGGGATCATAGACTGCGTGGCCAGCGACCACGCCCCTCACAGCCTCAAGGAGAAGGACGTGGAGTACGACCTGGCTGCCTTTGGCATATCCGGGGTGGAGACGGCCCTGGCCATCGTTCTCAAGCTGGTACAGGAAGGCAGGCTCACCCCCATGAGGGCCATGGAGGCCATGAGCACCATTCCCGCCAGGATCATGGGGCTGGAAGGAGGCAATCTCAAAGTGGGACAGCCCGCCCACATCACCATCATAGACCCCGATAAGAGATGGCGGCTGGAACCCGACAGCATGGTATCCAAAGGCAAGAACACCCCTTTCGCCGGATGGGACCTGAAGGGCAAAGCCGTGGTTACCATGGTGGAAGGGAGGGTGGTGTGGAAGGAGGAGACCCTGGGAGAGGGTGGAAATGACGAGGGATAGAAAAAGGGCCCTGCTGGCCCTGGCCGACGGCACCGTCTTCGAAGGTTACTCCCTGGGAGCGGAGGGAGAAACCTGGGGAGAAGTGGTCTTCAACACGGCCATGACGGGCTACCAGGAAGTGATCACGGACCCCTCCTACAAAGGCCAGATCGTCACCATGACCTACCCCCTCATCGGCAACTACGGGGTGAACGAAGAGGACGTAGAATCCCGTCGCCCCTTCGTAGAGGGCTTCATCGTGAAGGAGTGCAGTCGTATCACATCCAACTGGCGGGCCCAGATGAGTCTGGACCAGTACCTGAAGAAGTACAGCATAGTGGGTATCCAAGGCATCGACACCAGGGAACTCACCATGCGCATCAGGGAAGTGGGAGCCCAGACGGGGGTCATCTCCACCCTGGACCCGGACCCCTCCAGCCTGGTGGCCAAGGCCCGCAGTCTTCCCACCCTAGAAGGCAGGGACCTGGTGAAGGAAGTGAGCTGCAGCCAGACGTACCAGTGGAACCAGGGCACATGGAGACTGGAGGGAGGCTACGAGGCGCCATCTCCAGATCGGGATTCCCTCCACATCGTGGCCTACGACCTGGGTATCAAGTACAACATCCTGCGCATATTCGCCCATCTTGGATGCCGGGTCACGGTGGTGCCTGCCCAGACCCCCGCCCGGGAAGTCCTGGCCCTGAACCCAGATGGGGTCTTCCTCTCCAACGGCCCTGGAGACCCCGCCCCCGTGAGCTACGCCATCGAGAACACCAGGCAGCTCCTGGGCAAGGTGCCCCTCTTCGGCATCTGCCTTGGCCACCAGATCCTGGGCTTAGCCCTGGAAGGCAGAACCTACAAACTCAAGTTCGGCCACCACGGGGCCAACCACCCCGTCAAGGATCTGGCCACGGGGAAGGTGGAGATCACATCCCAGAACCACGGATTCGTAGTGGACATGGATTCCCTGGGAGATCAAGTAGAGGTGACCCACATCAACCTCAACGACCATACCGTAGAGGGCCTGCGTCACAGAGACCTGCCCCTCTTCTCCGTCCAGTACCATCCAGAGGCCTCTCCAGGACCCCACGACTCCGCCTATCTCTTCCAACGCTTCGTGGACATGGTGAGGGATTACCGGGCCCGCTGAAGTCACCGGAGAAACGGTTCCTTACTTAGTCCAGATGGAGGGTGAAGCGCTCTCCAGTCCGTTCATGTGGCAGGTGTCGTTGAGGAGCACGAGCTTGGGTACAAGATAGCCGTAAACCACCCGGGAGAGGGAAGCGTTATTCAACCGGAAGTGCCACAGGTTGTTGAGGTCCAGGCCCAGGACATGGCTGATGATGACACTTAGCACGCCCCCATGGGAAACCAGGGCTATCCTCCCCTGGGGATGCTCCCCCATAACTCTTTGAAAGGTGGCGAGAACCCTCCCCTTGAAAGCCTTCAGGGACTCGGCCCCAGGTATTTTGGCCTCCATGGGACGAGAGTACCACAGCTCAAGGTTCTCCCAATCCTCCTTTCGAATCTCCTCTATGGGTCTGCCTTCCCACTGACCCAGGGCTATCTCCCTGAATCCCTCCAGAACCACGGGCTCTAAACCCACCACCTCCCCGATAATACGGGCCGTCTCCAGGGCCCGGGCCAGGTCGCTGGTGTAGATGACCTCCACCCCCCTACCCTTCAAGGCCTCTGCCACCCGCCTGGCCTGTTCCCTGCCCAGGTCCGTCAGAGGAGAGTTGGTGTGGCCCTGGACCTTACCCAGCCGGTTGTACAGGGACTCCCCGTGACGAACGAGATCGACCTCAAGCACCTCTAGCCCCCTGGAGCACTTCTTTGAGGCGTTCCACAGCCCTCTCCAGCCTGCGGCGGGCCTGGGTCTCGTCCTCACCCCAGGCCTCCACCCTAACCTCCAGATCCACGTCGGGACCGAACCTGGTGGCCAGGGTCTTGAGATAGACCCCTTCCTCCTCGTCCATGACCTGCCTGACCAAAGGCCACAAAAGGGACTCGTCCCTGAAACCGCTTCTCACCGTCTCCTGCAGAAGGACCCTTCCATTACCCTTCTTCTCCAGAAGCCTGGAGAGGCGGGGTACCACCTCCTCCAGGAAGATGGCTTTCATCTCCCCGGGCACCCCGGGAAGGGCTACACACACCCTGCCCTCTTCCTCCAGAAACATCCCTGGGGCTGCCCCCACGGAGTTGGGCAGAGGAAGGGCTCCCTCAGGCATCCGGGCCATCTTCTCCCTCTCAGGGGTGATGTGGGGAGTGGTCACGTAACCCCTGGTGTGGAGGGTCCGATACTTCTCCTCCACCATCTCCAGGGCCCGGGGATGGAGCTCAAGGTCCCTACCCAGAGCCTGGGCCCATGCCTGGAGGGTCATGTCGTCCCTGGTAGGACCCAACCCTCCGGTGGTGATGAGAAGGTCTATTCCCAGGGAGAAGGCATAGGAAATCTCACCGGTGATCTCCTCCAGCACGTCGTCCACGGCACAAATGCGCTTCAACCATACCCCCATGGCCGTCAACTCTCCCGCCAGCCAGTGAGAGTTGGTGTCCAGAGTCTTGCCTGTGAGGATCTCCCTTCCCACAGCGATAATGGCGCCCTTCATGCTTTCACCTCCCCGAAAGAGGGTCCTGGGATCCCCTGAACTCCACTGCCATCCAGTCCTTCATGTCCCATCCCATCTTCCCCATGAGCCCATAGAGGAGATGGAGGGGCAGGCCCACCACATTGGAATAGGCCCCCCTTATCTCAGAAACGAATATCCCTCCTATCCCCTGGATCCCATAGGCCCCCGCTTTGTCCATGGGTTCTCCAGTAGCGGCGTAGAACTCCATCTCCTCCCGAGAAAGAGGGGTGAAGTGAACCTCCGTAACAGCGCGAGAAACCAACTCTTTCTCTCCCATAACCAGTGCCAACCCTGTGATCACCTGATGCCATCGTCCCGACAGACGGGCCAGCATCCCTATCACTTCTTCCCTCGAGGAAGGTTTACCCAGTATCTCCCCATCCAATACCACCACGGTATCGGCCCCAATGACCAAGGCACAGGGATGTTTAGAAGCTCCCCACCGGGCTTTGGCTAAGGCCAGGCGCTCCACCAGTTCATGGGGAGGTTCTCCCTCCAGAAACCTCTCCTCTACTTGGGGAGGCTCCACCACCAGACCCGGGAAGAAGGGCATCAACAGCTCCCTCCTCCGGGGAGAGGCCGAAGCCAGAACTACAGGTGGAAGGTCCGTCACCCCGTCCTCCTCCTGTAAGCGGCCAGGATCAGTCCAGCCCCCAGATAGGTGGTCACCAGGGAAGATCCGCCGTAGCTCATCAAGGGCAAAGGCACTCCCACCACGGGCAGAAGGCCCATGGTCATGCCCACGTTTACGACGAAGTGGAGGGCGTATATGGTGGCCACCCCCACCACCACGAAAAAGGAGTAGGCATCCCTGGCCTCCACAGCCACTGACAAAGCAAAGAAGACCAGAAAGAAGTAGAGCCCCAAGAGGAACACCACCCCCACAAAGCCCCTCTCCTCGGCAAAGACGGAGAAGATAAAATCGGTGTGCTCCTCGGGAAGAAACTCCAGCCTGGCCTGGGAGCCTTTCTGGAACCCCTTTCCCCAGATCCTGCCCGAACCAATGGCCGTCTGGGACTGAAGAACGTGATAGCCCGCATCTTTGGCCATGGCCTGGGGATTTATGAAGGCCTCTATCCTCCTCTTCTGGTAATCCTTGAGATGTCCCCAGACAAAGGGGCCTCCCACCGCCCCGAAAATCAGGAAAAGGGCCACGAGGGTGGCCAAGGTCCTCTTGCCAACTCCCTTCACCAGTACCAGGGTGCCTGTAATGCCCAACAGAATGAGGGCTGTTCCCAAATCGGGCTGCAGCAGGGTGAAGACAAAAGGAAGTCCCACCAGCACCCCGGGTTTCCACAGGTCCCTCAGAGAGAAATCCCCCTTCTGGAGGACCAGTACCCTGGCCAAGGCCAGCACCAAGGCCAGTTTAGCCAGCTCCGAGGGCTGAACCCCTAAGGGACCCAGATGGATCCATCGCTGGGCTCCATGGGCCACCCTCCCCATGACAAGGACGGTAAAGAGAAGAGAGATGGCTATCAGATAGATGAAGTGGCAGTACCTCTCCACCCGCCGCAAATCCAGAAGGGAGACTCCGAACATGAAAGCCAGCCCCACAAAGTTCCAAATCAGCTGGCGATAGAAATAGCCCTTGCCTCCCGAGGCGCTGAAAAGGGTGGTGAGCCCCGCTACCACTATCAACAACAGGGTGAGGAGGAAGGGGAGAGGAACATCCCACACCTTCACCCCCGCAATCCGGCCCTTTCCTACCACCGCTCTAGCCACCCTTGTCCTCCTGGAAATAGGCCTTGATCACCTCCCTGGCCAGGGGGGCGGCGGCACTGCCACCGTGTCCCCCGTGCTCCACCAACACGGCAACGGCTATCCGCGGATTCCTCACGGGGGCGAAGGCCACAAACCATGCATGTTCCCTCCAATGGGGAGGAAGCTCCTCCTCTTTATCCGGGTCCTCCTTCATGGCCACCACCTGGGCGGTACCCGTCTTTCCACCCACCTCTATGCCGGGGATACGGGCGGCACTGCCCGTGCCATGGGGATCCTCCACCACACCCCTCAAAGCATCCTTGATAAAGGCCAGATCCCACCTTTTGAAGGGCAGCCTCTCGCCCTCTCTACCCCCCCAGGGCTGCACCTTCCCGCCCTTCACCACCTTCAAGAGGAGATGGGGCTTGATCTTGATTCCTCCGTTCACCACCTGGGAGAGCATGAGATCCAGCTGGAGAGGAGTGACCTGAAGGTACCCCTGACCAATGGAGAGACTCAGGGTCTCGCCGGGGAACCAGATCTGCCCCAGGGCCCTCCTCTTCCACTGGGAGCTGGGCAGAAGCCCGCCCTTCTCATGGGGGAGGTCTATACCCGTCTTCCTCCCCAGGCCCAGGATGGCACCGTATTTGTGTATGGTATCCACTCCCAGCTCGTGTCCCAGGTTGTAGAAATAGACGTCGCAAGACTCCACAATAGCCCTCCTGAGATCCAAGTCCCCGTGTCCCCCCTTCTTCCAGCACCGGTAGACGCGCCCCCCGAAAGGGTAACCACCGTTGCAAAAGTAGTGCTGTTTAGGGGTAATCTTCCTCGACTCCAGTCCCGCCAGAGCCACCACTATCTTGAAGACGGAGCCTGCAGGGTAGAGCCCCTGGATACACCGGTTCTGGAGGGGATGGGTCTTGTCCTGGGAGAGGAGCTTCCAGTCCTTGGCCGAGATGCCCTTGACAAAGAGGTTGGGATCAAAACCCGGAGCGCTGGCCAGGGCTAGGACCTCGCCATCCCTGGGATCCATGGCCACGATACAACCCTGCTTGTCCTTCAGAAGTTCCTCCACCTTCCTCTGGAGGTCCAGGTCCAAGGTGAGATACACATCCTCCCCGGGAACGGGACTGGAGGAGACCACCAGTTTCCTCTTTCTTCCCACGGCGTCCACTTCCCACATCTCCCACCCGGGAATACCCCTCAGTACCTCTTCGTACTCCTTCTCCACCCCAGATCTTCCCACCATGTCTCCCGGGTAGTAGTCTTCATACCTCAACTCCTTCTCGTTCACTTCCCCCACATAACCCAGGACATGGGAGGCCAAGCCGCCGTTGGGATAATACCTCTTACCCTCAGCCCTCACCATGGCGCCGGGAAAGAGCCACTCCTTCTCTTCCACCAGGGCCAACTCTTCCTGGGAGAGGTCCCGTTTGACCAGCACAGGGGTCCAGCGTCCCCTGCTACTCCGAGACCGGGAGAGGCGCCTCTCCACCTCTCCCTCCTCCACACCGAGATACCGGGCGAGGTGGTCCAGAAGTAGACGCTTCTTACCTCTGCCCAGATAGCCCGGCACCACGTAGAGATTGAAAGAGGGACGATTTATAGCCAGAGGTCTCCCCTTCCTGTCGAAAATCCTTCCCCGGGGAGCTTTCACCTGGTACTTCCTGAGGATGTTGTTCTTCGCCTTGTTCTCATAGTACTGCCCTTTAACCACCTGAAGATAAAAGGCCTTGGCAAGAAGAATCACCAACAAAAAGAGGAGGACCCTCCTGAGATAGAGGGACCTCTTCTTCAACCTGGTCAGTTCTTTTCCAGAATCGATACCCATGGATCCTACCTTTTCAAGTTATACCCTTTCCTTCGAGGATGCTAGACCCGGGAGGATCCTCATCCATAGCACGGAAAAGCTTCTCTGGAAAGGTGGGGAAACCTGAAACCCCATACCTCCTGGCACAGGTCCCCTTCATGCCTCCAGTCCCAGCCTCTCCAACACCCTGTCCAGCAACTCTCCCGGGGGGCTAAGGGCCACCCTCAATACCCACAGGGAGAAAGGCAAGTCCATCCCCTCCAGCTTCACCCAGTCCTTCTCAGTGGTGATCATCATGTCCACCCTCTCGGCCACGGCACTGAGCCTCTCCACCTCCCGGTCCCCGTAAAAGAGATGGTCGGGGAAAACAACTCTTTCCACCAGCCGTCCTCCCCCCCTTTCCAGAAGGGCGAAAAATGAAGAGGGTTGAGCAATGCCCGCAAAGGCTCCCAGAGTGAGCCCATGCAAAGGCTCCAAAGCACGGACCTCCCCCCTCTGGGGGGACCAGAGATCCACCGCCTCCAAAGGGGCCTCGAAGAGGTCGGCCTGGGGCGCTTCTCTGGAGAGGAACCGAGAAAGGGCGGGATTGCTCTCTTTGGTCAACACCAGAATATGGGCCCTTTTCAGGGCCCCCAAAGGCTCCCTTAAAGGCCCGGCCGGGAAGAGTCGACCATTGCCGAAACCCATGCCGCCGTCCACGAGGACCAGATCCAGATCCCGGGCCAGCGACCAGTGCTGGAACCCGTCATCCACCAGGATGAGCTGGGCTCCCAGCTCATCCACGGCCCATCTGGCCCCGTGGGCCTTCCTGTGGGCCACCACCACGGCCACACCGGGCAGCTTCTTGGCCAGCATGACAGGCTCATCTCCCCCCTCTATGGGAGAGACCAAAGGCCCCTCGCCCCTGGAGACCAGCAACGCTCCCCGGGAAGCCTTTCTACCGTAGCCCCGGCTCACGATGGCCACCTTAAAACCCCTGTCCCGTAGTCCCCGGGCCAGCCATGCCACCATAGGAGTTTTGCCCGCTCCCCCCACCGTGATGTTCCCCACGCTTATGACGGGAACCGGCAGGCGCAGGGCCTCTCTCACGCCCCAACGGTAGAGACCTCGGTGGATCTCCAGCCCTGCCCTGTAAAAGAGGGAAACCGCTCCAAGCCCCCCCCTCTCCAGGAGGGTACCCCTCCCCTCCCAGCAGGCCTTCACCCTCTCCTCCAGGCATCCGGGATCCATAGGAGACCACTTTAGCACCACCCTGGGGGAATAAAAACCACCCACCAGTTGACCTTCCCGTGGATGGGGAGATACCATCGCCTCCGTTAGGGGCGGAGGAAGAGGGACGTAAAAAACACCAGAGCCCTATCCCCGAAAGAGATCCTGGTCCAACAGGAGGTGCCCCATGAACACCAAACTCACATCAGCCCAGAAAGTTGAAATAACAACCATCATAGACAACTATGCCGACCTGATCTTACCCGGGAGAGAAGACACAGTGAGGAGGCCCCTTTTCGAAGAAGGAAAAGTGAAAGATCCTCTTCTGGCCGAGCATGGCCTATCCTTGTTTATCCAAGTCCACCATTCCAAAGGTACCCTGAGGATCCTTCTGGACACAGGCCTCACCCATACAGGCCCTCTCTACAACATGGCCCGCATGGAGCTCCCCCTGGATGAAACGGACTACCTGGTCCTTAGCCACGGCCACTTTGATCACTTTGGAGCCCTCTACCAGGTATACGAAAGGAGCCTGGTACCCGGAAAAGCCCCCTTCCTCTGCCACCCTTGGGCCTTTCACCCCAGGGGCATAAAGAGAGGAGACGGGCTCTTCCCCTTTCCCAGACTAAACCGGGAAAGGCTTGAGGCCATGGGTGTAGAGATATGGGAGAGGGAAGGGCCCGCCGTTTTGGAGAAAGTCCTTCTGGTGACGGGGGAGATTCCCAGAAGGACGTCTTTTGAGATAGGCTTCCCCATGGGCTACGTGGAAAGAGAGGGAAAAGTGGAACAGGACGCCCTTTTAGACGATCAGGCCCTGGTGGTCTACGTAGAAGGAAAGGGCCTGGTGGTGGTATCAGGCTGCGGTCATTCGGGTATCATAAACACGGTGAACTACGCCAAGGAACTCACGGGAGTGGAAGAGGTATACGGTGTCATAGGAGGCTTCCACCTGTCGGGCCCTGTTTACGAGCCCTATATCCATCCCACGGTGGAAGCCATGAAGGAGATAGACCCCAGACTCCTGGTCCCCACCCACTGCACGGGCTTCTCGGCAATGATGGTCTTCGCCCGGGAGATGCCCCAGGCCTTCGTTCTAAACGCTGTAGGCACTACCTTCGTGGTGCATGGTGTAGCCAAGGGACCTGGGGCTTCCTCACTTCCCGGCTGCCCGGCGATGCTGGGAGGTGAGGTAGTGGTTCCATACTTCCCTGGTGACGGAGTCGATGTGCCTGGCCACTTTCAGGTATCGGGTGAAGAGGAATTTGGGTTTCACAGGATCAGCGTACAAGGGCATCCAGATCTCCTGCTTCTTGGCCCTGTTACACTGAATACAGCACGTAACCAGGTTCTCCCACGTCCACTTGCCCCCCCTGGACCTGGGAACCACGTGGTCTATGGTGAGCTCGTGGTCCCTGAGGGTCTTGCCACAGTAGGCACACCGAAAGTTATCCCGGTAATGGATCATCATGCGGGTGGGCCGGTCCATCACCATGTTGGAGCGAATAGAGTTCACTCTCACCACAATGGGAAGGGGATAATCCCGGGAAGGGCTCCTCACCCTGCGGACGGGATGGTACTCTATGACCAAGCACCTGCCCAGCCACTCCAAGGTGATGGCCTTCTCCCAGGTGATGACATCAAAGGGCAAAAAGGCCCTGTTCAACACCAGACAAAAAAGCTTCTCCACTCCAACCTCCCTTTGTGCTCATCCCCTATTAATCTCTGGGGAGGGCCGTGTCAAGTGTACATTTTCACAATCCGTGAAAATTCCACCCCCTTGACATCACTTACCGTGAGGACTAGGCTTTCTCCATGAGTTGCGAGACTTTTTTGACCCTACATAAAGTCCCAACACACCTACCCCAAAAGGAGGTCCTTTCATGAAGGAAAGAGTGCAAAAGGGTGTACTGTTGGCACTGGCAGCGGTCTTTGTCCTGGCCTTTCTCTCTGGTCCTGCCAAGGCCAAGAGCGCCACAGTGGTCCTGCCCGACTTCACCAAGATCGCAAAAGAGGCCAACGAATACGTGGTGAACATCTACACCACCCAGGTGATAGAGCGGCGGGTTATGGGTCCCGAGGACATGTTCCGATTCTTCTTTGGCGACAGGTTTAGGCCCCCATTTCCGGGCATCCCCAGAAAGTTCAAGAGGCGCTCCCTGGGATCGGGATTCATCATTGATCCCCACGGGTACATCCTCACCAACAACCACGTGGTGAAAGGGGCCACGGAGATCAAGGTGAAGCTCCACGACGGCAGCACTTACAACGCCAAACTGGTGGGCGCCGACCCCAAGACCGATATTGCCCTCATAAAGATCGATCCCAAGGGGAAAAAACTGGTGGCAGCCCAGCTGGGGGACTCGGACAGGGTGGAGATAGGTCAATGGGTCCTGGCCGTGGGTAATCCCTTCGGCCTCAGCTATACCGTCACGGCGGGTATCATCAGCGCCAAGGGGCGGGTCATAGGGGAAGGACCCTACGACAACTTTCTCCAGACAGACGCCTCCATCAACCCGGGCAACAGCGGCGGTCCCCTCATCAATGCCATGACGGGAAAGGTTATAGGCATCAACACGGCCATAGTGGCCCAGGCCCAAGGCATCGGATTCGCCATCCCCATCAATATGGCCAAAGAGATCCTCCCCCAGCTCAAGACCAGGGGAAGGGTGATCAGGGGCTGGTTGGGGGTCTACATCCAGGCCATGACCCCCGAGCTGGCCAAGTCTTTCGGTCTCAAAAAGGCTGAAGGGGCCGTCATCACCCAGGTGATCAAGGACAGCCCCGCCGACAAAGCCGGCCTGAGAGAGGGTGACATCATAATGGAATACAGGGGCAAGAAGATCAAAAGCCTGAGGGAACTGCCCAGGATGGTTGCCGCCACTCCCCCCGGTACCGTGGTCACCCTAAAGGTCCTGCGCAACGGAAGGCTCAAAACCTTAAAGGTGAAGATAGGCACCATGCCCCAGGAGGAAGCCTCCCTGGCCGAACCCGGGGGAGAACAACTGAAGCTGGGCTTGAAGGTGGCCCCCATACCCCCGGAAGTCTCCCAGAAGACAGGCATAACGGGCGGGGTCTACGTCACCCAGGTGGAACCTGGCACTCCCGCCTACGATGCGGGCATTCAACCGGGAGACATCATCCTGAGGGTGAACAGAAAGCGTATCAGAAGCCTGGCCGATTTCCGTGAAGCCATGGCCCGGATCAAACCAGGAGAAGTGGTGGCCTTCCTCATCCGAAGGGGCAACTCCTCCTTCTACGTGGCGATCCAGGTGAAATAGGGAAGCTATGGCGAAAGGGAGGAGAAGGAGACGCCTGGGCGGTCTCCTTCTCCTCTCCTGCCTCCTCATCCTGCCCATCACCTCCCGGGGCACAACTCTGGAACAGATAAACCACCGTATCCTCACCCTCACCCCCCTCATGATCGATCCCTTGAACCTGCCCACCGCCATGGACAGAGACGTCCTCATGATATTTCTGGCTGTGGAGCAGTTGCCCCCCCTTCAACCCCGGTACTTCAAAGATGGCTCTCCCGTTCCCCTCTCTTTCTATCGGGATCTGAAGAGGGACATGGCTCTGGATAGAGTCTCATCCTCCGTCCCCCTAACCCCCGCCCTGGTGATCCGTCCCACCCTCCTCAGGGGCCTCCCCACAGATGAGGCCCTTTTTGAAAGCCCTGAACAGGCCCGGTCGGGAGAGATAGACTTGAACCTCTACTCCCTGTTACCACCCGGCACCCCCCTGGCCCTTGCCCATACCACCCGAGACGGGAGGTGGGCCTTCGCCCTTTCCACCTACAATCCAGGATGGGTGTCCACAAAAGATCTGGTCACCACTTCCTGGGAGAACCTGAAGGGTTACGTAAAACACCGGCCCTTTGTAGTGGTCACCGCCCCTCACTGCCCCGTCTTCTCCAGCCCCCTAAAGGGGAACACCCCTGTATTCACCGTGCCCATGGGTACCCGGCTCCCTCTCACTGGAGTCACAATGGGGTTTTACAGAGTCCTCCTCCCCTCCCCATCCTCCCCTCGTCCATGGAGGACAGCCTACATCCCCGGGAGATTGGCGGTCAGGGGGTACCTCCCCTTCAACGGAGAAACCATTGTCGACCAGGCCACCAACTTCCTGGGAGAACCCTACTCATGGGGAGGAAGAAAGGGGGTGGACTGCTCCCTCCTGGTGAGGGAGGTCTTTGCCACCACGGGGGTCATCCTCCCCAGAAACTCCGCTCAGCAAGGGAACATAGGCGAGATCCTCTGGACGCCGGATTCCAAAGAAACCCTCTACGAGGCCTTGATAGAGGCACCTCCGGGGAGAACCCTCCTCTTTCTCCAGGGCCACGTTATGATCTACCTGGGAAGGAAGGATGGGGAGTTCAAGGTGATCCACAGCCTCCATACCTGGCAGGGTCAGGAGATCAACGGGGTGGTCATCACCCCCCTGGATCCCTTCAAGGATAGAGTCATCAGGGCCGTCATCGTCCCCTAGACAGCCCCGGGCTCATCCCTCACCTTTCCGGTCCACCTCATCCTCCAGCCACTCCAAGTAATCCTCGTTCCCTGCCACCACGGGAAAGGCCAGTATCTCCGGTACGCTGTAAGGGTGCCGCTCTTTTATGAACCTCTCCAGTGAGGGATAGCTCTCCCTGGTGGTCTTCATGATCACCAGGTACTCATCTGCCTCCTCCATTTCACCCTTCCACCAGTAAAAGGAGACTATGGGCCCAGAAACCTGGGCACAGGCGGCCAATCTGGCCTCCACAACTCCCTTGGCCAGAGACCTGGCCTTGGCCTCTTCGTCCAAAGTCGTCACTACCTGGAGATACTCCTTCAACCTCCCCCTCCCCTTTTGAGTTCCCTCAATTCCCTGACAACAGGCCTGTAATACAGATTCATCAGCCTGTAAATGCTGGAGCCCCTATGAACATAAGAAAGCCTGTAAAAGAAGGCTCCAAAGGCCAGATAGTACTCCTCCCCGGGCCTCATCCTCTGGGACTTTCTGAAAGACCTCCTGCCGTACCTCTCCCAAAAGAGGGAGTTGAGGATGAGGAGATCTTCGGCGAACTCCAGGGAGGAGTCCTCCGGGCGCTCCCCAAGATAGCACTCCACCAATCCATCTACGGCGTAGAAACGGAGTCCCCTGCCCTTGAGCTTTCTCCAGAAGACGCCGGGTACGTAATCAGCAATGAGCTGGAGCTCCGAAGGCTCCACCTCATCCAGGAGACGCCGGGAGTCTATGATGAACCCCCGGACATACCTCCTGAACTCCTCCTCTCTAAAAGCCAGGACGAGCCTCTCCAGTGAGAGTTCCCTGTCCTCCATCCCATGGAAAAAGTGGTGACTCGCCCCCGCCATGTCAAGCCCTCCCTTTGACCGAAAGGGACGGGTGTAATAATAGATCAACTCATGAAAGGCATAAGCAAGAGAGCCAGAGCCCCCCTGAAAGCCGGGAGAAACCATCCCCCTCCTGGGAAAGAGCGGGGAACGAAGAGGAACAACACCACCCAGGGAGTAGAACGCGGCCTCCGTCCTGGAGGCAGGTGTTTCCCATGAAGAAGGGAACAAAAGGCCTCTTAATCGCCCTGGCAGGGGCCTCGGTCCTGGTGGCCTTCTCCCTCCTCTTCTTCAAAGGACTCTCCCGGAAGAGTCCCCCTTCCAACATTATCTGGGGAAGCGGGACAGTGGAGGGAGACGAGGTGGAAGTCTCCCCCAAGATCTCCGGCAGAGTGTCCCGACTCCTGGTGAAGGAGGGAGACCCAGTGGCCCAGGGTGCCCCCATCGCCTACCTGGACTCCCAGGAGATCCAAGCCAGAGTGAAAGCCGCCAAGGCCCAGGTAGAAAGGTTGGAGAAAGAGGTGGAGAGGGCACGGGTGGCCCTGGCCCTCACCCGAGAGGTGGTAAAAAGGAGGATCCAGGAAGCCCAGGCCATGGTGAAGGCCGCCCGGGCCCAGGCCCAGGGAGCCCGGGCCCGGTGGGAGAGATGGAAGAGGGACTGGAAGCGCTTCCAGAACCTGAGGGAGAGACGGGTCATCTCCCAAAGAAGACTGGACGAAGTGGTGGCCGCCGCCAAAGGGGCCAGGGCCCAGTGGGAGGGAGCCCGGGAGAAGCTGGAAGAGGCCCGGGCAGCCTTCAAAAGGGCCACGGCCCGGAGGAAGGAGATCTCCTTGAGAGAAAAGGATATTGCCGTCCTGGAGTCCGCCTTGGCCGCGGCTCGAGCCCGACTGGAAGAGGCAAAAGCCGTCCTGGCTGACACCCGCATCTCATCCCCTGTGAATGGAAGGGTGATGGAAAAGCTGGTGGAAGAGGGAGAGGTGGTCACAGCCGGTACCCCTCTGGTGGTGGTCACCAACCTGGACAGCCTCTACCTCAAGATATACATACCCGAACCCCAGATGGGTCGCATAGCCCTGGGCCAGGAAGGCAGGATCTATGTCGACGCCTTTCCCCACACCCCCTTCCCGGCCCAGGTCTGTTACGTGGCCCCCAAGGCCGAATTCACCCCTAAAGAAGTCCAGACCCACAAGGAACGGGTCCAGTACACCTTTGCCGTCAAGCTCTGCGTGAAAGAGAACAGAGACCACCTCCTCAAACCCGGCATGCCCGGAGACGGGGTGATCAAAGTGGGACCGGGTCCCTGGTGGAATCCCATCAAAAGGGAGCAGGTCCAATAAGGAGGGCAACATGGAAAGAATGGCCGAAAGACTCATGGGTTTCCTGAAGCTCAAGACCCAGCCCGTGGGGGTCTCATACCTCCCCGAAGGCGCCCCTTTGCCTCCCAGGGCAAGAAGGCCCAGGGACAGGCAAATGCGGATCACCCTCTGCCAGGCCATGACCTGGGCCAGAATTTACGGCTGGTCCGTGGCACTGGAGAGGGCAGACAACCTCTGCATCCCCGGAGGACTGGCCATCAACCTCTTGAAGAGCACCCAGGCCTCCAACGGAGAAGTCCTGTCCCGGTTCATGGTGGAGGTGGGCTGGGTCTCCAGGGAGGCAAAAAAGGAACAGGAGTGGTACATCTTGGACCGGGATTACAACACCCTCCTCCTGGAACCCCTCTCCAAAGCCACCAGCGAGCCGGAGCTGGTGGTCATCTACGGGGACCCCTCCCAAATGGTGAAGCTGGTCCACGGCTACTCCTACTCCACAGGGAAAAGGGTCACCCTTGAGATCAGCGGAAGAGTCGCCTGCAGCGAATACCTGGTGGCCCCTCTCATCACCAATAGTCCCGTGCTCACCATTCCCGGCACGGGGGACAGGGTCTTTTCGGGTACCCAAGACACAGAGCTGACCCTCTCCCTACCCTATCCCCTCCTGGAGACCCTCTGGGAAGGGATGAAGGAGGCTGGAGCCAAGGTGGGCAGCAACCGGTACCCCTTTGTGCCCTACATGCTCCACCAGGCCCAGTTTCCCCCCGTCTACGAGGAACTGGCCCCAAAAATGGGTGTCCAGCTATAACTCACAATGGATCACTCCCCCTCGCCTGTGAAGGCGGCCAGTATTCTCCTGGCTCCCCGGTAAAGGGCCAGGAAATGGCCCACATCCACCAGCCTCTCCTCATAGGTGTATAGGGCCAGGCGATCGTCCACTACCTGGAAGACCAAGCACTTAGGCAATACACTTCCTTCCACTGCCCTGGCCACCCTGGCCAGAGTGCGGGCCACCCTCTTCTTCAACATCTCCATAGCCTCTTCGACCCGGGGACTGGCCAGGGTGTATCCGGCCAAAGGCCCCTCCCTCACCTCCACCCGGTCCCAGTCCTGGGGCACTCCGCCACGGCCTTCCCCTCCGCACTCCCCCCTCTCATCCCCCTTGAAGACCAACATGGGAAGGGAAAGGGGACGCCTGGACCTGAGGATGCACCCCGACCAAACAGGTCCCCCTTCCATGGACTCATCACCACCCGCCTCGAAGAAGACCACGTCTTTGTCCCCGTTTCTGGCCAACACCACATAACTGGTGGGGAAAGCCGTGAGGCCAAGACCTGCCAGACCCTTCACCATCTCGCCAAACTCCGGCCACGGGCCCTCAATGCACCTCCCCCCCACCTCCCGAGCCAGCAAGAAACCGAGGTTTTCTTTTCCCCTCCTCCTCTTTCTCCTTATGTGAACCGCCACCCCGAATAGTGTGGAGACAACGGCCATGCCTCCTGCCAGCAAGATCAGGCCATCCAACATGGTACCCTCTAACATTGCCCTCTCCTCCTTTGATAATAAACCTTGATTTTAATATAAATTAATCCTACTTCTTCGATATGTCAAATATAATTTGTAGATCACCCTGATCAGGAACCAGAGCTCCCGATAACTTCCAACCAGCCATCAGCCGCCAGCCAAGGACCATAGAGGGGATGTCTCCCCTGCAAGGAATCCCCCCACCGGCCTGAACGGGTTATGCACGGTGGAAGCCCTGTCTTATGGGCGGTCCCCCCAGGGAGCCCTTGACACCACCCCCTCCCTTTGGCATTTTACCCAACAGGGCGGGCGTAATTCAGGGGTAGAATGCCAGCTTCCCAAGCTGGAAGTCGCGGGTTCGAATCCCGTCGCCCGCTCCAAAATTTTGAGAAATCTTAGGAGAGTACCTTGACCAGGACCCTTGCTATCCTTCTCGTTCTCTTGACCACCCTGGGTTGCGGATACAGGTTAGCCGGCCACGGCCCCAACCCCGCCCCTGTGGCCCTCAAGGGGAAGAGGATCTCCATCCATATTCTCCAAAACCACACCGGAGAGCCCGACGTGGAATACACCATCACCAGGGCCATCGTCTCGGAGTTCATCCGCACCCCCCAGATACGAGTGGTGAGGAAGGACGGAGAAGCCGATTATATCCTGAAGGGGAGCGTCACTAAATACGACAAGGATGTCCTCTCTTTAGACTACAGGGGAACGGGACAGTACTATGAGTTGACGGTCACCATCAGCCTCACCCTCACCGATACCTCCACGGGCAAGACCATAGAGTTGGGCAAGCTGACAGAGGATTCCCAGTACCACATGGCCAGCGATGTGGAAGTGAGCAAGGCCCACGAGAGGGAAGCCCTCAGGAGAATCTCCCAGGAACTGGCCCAGCGACTCACGGCCATGCTCCTCTGAACCCTCCCTCAGGGATGAAGACCTTAAGACCCAAAGAATTCTCCAGTCTAATCAAAGAAGGCTCCATCCCTGCCACAGTCCTCTTCGTAGGGGAAGAGGTCACCCTCATGGATAAGGCCCTTCAGCTCGTCAAGGAGCACCTCCTGGGAGAGAACTGGGAGCTCAACTGGACGGTGCTGGAGGGAAGGAGCACGGGCCTGGAGCAGCTGGAAGAGGCCCTGTCCACGGCTCCCTTTGCCTCACCCAGAAGGGTGGTGATCCTGAGGGAGGCCATGGAGTTCTGGAAAACCTGGCACAAACGCCAGGGGGAACGGACAGTCCACGCCCTCACCCGCCATCCTTCCCACACCCTCCTCATCCTCCACCAGCCAGGGAAGATGGAGAGAGATGAGGGGAAAGACAGGGAGTCCGCCGCCCTCCTGGAGATCTTCCAGGAACCCCACCTGAAGGTGGTGGACTTCACCGGCACCAGGAGAGACCTGGAGAGGTGGGTGAAAAAGAGACTTAAAAAGGAGGGGCTGCCGGTGGAACAAGAGGTGGTGGATTGGCTCCTGGATGTCTCCCAGGAAAAGATGGCCCTCCTGGAGACGGAACTGGAGAAGTTTATCCTGTGGGGCAGGAAGGGGGAGGATGTGGAGAGAGCCCCCTCCCTGTGGGACGTCCCGGTCCTGGTGTACAGAAGGGATCCCCGCCTACTCAGCCACTTGGAACACCTCATGGCAGAAAGGGGATACCTCTACTTCTTCCGCATTCTCTCCTCTTCCATTGCCCGGATGGCCGCTGCACGCCAGGCCATGGAAGAAGGCCTCATGTCCAGGGAAAAGGCCGTAAATGGTGTATGCCGATTCCCCAAGGAGAAGAGGGCCATGGAAGAGGCCCTGAGACGCCTCACCCTTGCAAGGAGCATGGAACTCCTGGAGCTGGCCATGGAAGCAGAGGTGGCCCTCAAATCCAGCCCCCTCCCTCCCACCAGGGTCCTGGAAAGGCTGGTGGGAGATCTCATCGGGAAGGGCTAGAAGGGACCGGGCAGATAAGGAGGGGAAATTGGAGAGGGTGGCAGTGATCATGGCCGGGGGAGGAGGGGTGAGGCTATGGCCTTTGAGCAACCCCCAAAAACCCAAGCACATGCTGCCCCTGATCTCATCCAAATCTCTGCTAAGGGAGACCATAGAGAGGATCCTCCCATGGGCGGGGAAGGATGGGGTCCTGGTGGTCACCACTCGTGACATGGCACCGGAGGTGGCCAGGGAAGGGGGCATTCCCCCCCGGAGGGTGATAGCAGAGCCTTGCCGGAGAAATACCGCTCCCGCCGTGGCCCTCTCCACCCTCTTCGTCACCCAACTCCTGGGGGAAGAGACCGTCATGGTGATCCTGCCCGCCGACCACTACATCCATCCCACCCATGCCCTCCTGGACTGCCTGGACAGGGCCTGTTCCCTGGCCCGGGAAGGGTGGCTGGTCACCCTGGGCATTCCCCCCACCAGGCCGGATACGGGCTACGGATACATGGAGACGGGAGCATCCCTCTCCCCCCATGCCTTCAAGGTGAACAGATTCAGGGAGAAACCTTCCCTGGAAGAGGCTCAAGGGTTTCTCGCCAAGGGGAACTACTACTGGAACAGCGGCATTTTTGTCTGGCAGGCCTCCACCCTGTGGAGGGAGCTGAGAACCCACCTGCCTCAAGTGGCCATCCCCCTGGAGGAACTGAAGGACAGACCCTGGGAGGAGACGGCTCCTCTCCTGGACCGGATCTACCCTCCATTCCCCGACATCTCCATAGACTACGCCGTCATGGAGAAGGCCACCATGGTGGCCATGGTGAAAGCCACCTTCCAGTGGTGCGACGTGGGATCGTGGT
>JALUVF010000184.1 GCA_027020915.1 bacterium | reverse complement strand
GGAGGACAAGGAGGTCCAGGTGGCCTGGGGGGTGAGGGATTTTCAGCTCAGATTCAACCGTACCCCGGAGGGCATGTGGATACCCGAGATGGCCGTGGACACCGAAACCCTGGAGGTGTTGGCCAGCCACGGCATTCGCTTCACCCTCTTGGCCCCCCACCAGATAAAAGAGTGGAAACCGCAAAAAAACGCCCCTTGGGAGCCTTACTCCGGCCAATTCCATCCATTCCCTCTCCGCCAGAGGCTTTCGGACGGAAAGGAGATCTATATATTCGTCTACCACCGGGAGATGGGAAGCGAGGTCAGTTTTGGTGGGGTCCTGGACTCCCCCACGGTCCTCCTGAGGCTTATCGATAGATACCTGGAGTCTATGAAGGAGGGTCTCCTCCACTTTGCCACCGATGGAGAGACCTTTGGTCACCATAAAAGGAGGGGAGCCGAGACTCTAAAGACCACCCTGAAAATGCTCTCCAGAAAGGGGGTAAACCTCACCAACTACGCCGCCTTCCTGGAGGAAGTAACCTGGGCACCTCTGGTCCGCATCAGAGAGAGGACATCATGGAGTTGTGCCCATGGGATAGAACGGTGGAGAACCGATTGTGGTTGCTCCACTGGTGGGAAGGAAGGTTGGCACCAGAAATGGAGGGCGCCCTTCAGAGAGGCCATGGATTGGTTAAAAGAACACCTGGACAGGGTGTTCTACGAAGAGGGGGAGGCCCTGTTTAAAGATCCCCGGGGGGCCCTTTTGGACTATGTAGAGGTGATGGTTCAGGGACCCAAGGCCCTCACCCCTTTCCTGGAGCGCCACGCCTCTAAACCCCTGTCCCCCGAGGAGAGGGTGAAAGCCGCCAAGCTTCTGGAGATGGCCCGCATGGGACAGTACATGTTCACCAGTTGTGGGTGGTTTTTTGCCGACATCTCAGGGCTGGAGGCTGTACAGAACATGACCTTTGCCGCCAGAGCCACGGAGCTAGCCCACGAGGTCTCAGGGATCTACCTTGAAGAGGGGTATCTGGATAGGATCTACAAGGCCGAAAGCAACCTACCTCGGGAGAGGAACGGGCTGGAGATCTACAAAAGGAGGGTTCTCCCCAGGCGATACACCACCCGGGACGTCACGGCCCACTACCTCATCACTTCTGCCTCCTCGGGTGGTTTCAAAGAGTCCCACCTCTTCCACCACAAGTTCCGACCTCTGGATACGGAGTTCCTGGAAAAGGGGGCAGTGAAGTTCTGCTGCGGTTTCCTGGAGGTGACAAACCTGGCCTTCTCCGAAAAAAACACCTATCTCTTCTCGGTGCTGTGCTACTCTCCGGGGGACTTACACTGCTCATTGAAGGCTTGGAGGGGAAAAGAGGAAGAAGAAGCCCTGGAGAGCCTTAAAAGGGCCTTTCAAAAAGGCATAACCCACCTGGTCAGGGAAATGGATCATGTCTTTGGCAGGGAGTTCTATGGCCCCGACGGGGTGATTACTGCGGTCTGACGCCCCTTCTTGATGAGAAGGGTGTCTCCCACCTGAACACCTAACAGGCGGGCCACTACCTCGCACTTGGCTCGCAAGAAAAAGTAGACCTCCCGGGAAGCCTCATCCAGGGTTTCAAAGTTACCCTGACCCTTGGAAATCACCATATCCGCTCCCCAAAAGAGGTCCTTAAAAGATGGGTTCACTTCGTCAAGGAGGGTGCCCGGGGCCCATGACCCGGACTCGAGGACCCGGGCGACTCCCGCTATGCCCGTCTCATAGGCGTCCTCCAGGGTGACATCGTTGATGATGGGACCAGAACGCACGGCGTAGTAGACCTCCTTCCCCCTAAACTCCTCAAGGAGGACCCTGTCAAACACCACCTCCCCCGCATTGTCCCCGATGTAGAGAACGGTTTGGGCCCTCCTGTAGTCCTCCAGAAAGACTTCGTAGTGATCAATGGTGAGCGCCAACCTCTCAATGGTCTCCAGGCTCTCCAGCTGAAAGGACCTGCCCACACCAAAGTCTATTATGTTGCCCACAATGGCCACCTTCACCGCGGTAAAGAGTGGATCCGGGGATCGCGCCACCATCTCCTTGAGCCTGGGATAGAGATCCAGGGCCATGCGGTTGCACTCCCGCTTCTTATCCCGGTAGGGATCTTTCACCCCCGTTTCCCGGGCAATGGTTCCGTAGACCAAACGAGAGACCCTGGGAGGTGGATCCTCTCCCTCATAGATGGACAAAAGCCTCATAATCTCCTTCAGCACCCTCTCCTGAAGGGTGCTGTCCTCGGTGATGAGCTTCAGTGTGCTATAGGCCTGCCTCAACAGACACGGGTAACACTCGGGATGAATTTTCATGGCCCCCTCGCACCTCAACCTTGAGCTTCTGCCCTTTTAACCCCTGCTCCACCAGGGGACAAGGGGACCTCGAGAGATATATGGAGAAAGAAATTTTTGCATTCTGCGCACCTTTTGCATGAGCAAGTCCAGGGAGCTAGCCCCATGCCCTGGTTGTAATAAATTGTAGTATCAAACATTACGCCTTTGGCATACTTTCATTCAACTAACACATGAGTTGGGAAAATCAGGAGGAGGTGAGACTATGAGACTGGGAAAAGAGGGAAAGATGGGAAAAGGATTGGTCCTTTTACTGCTGGTCTCTCTCCTGGCCCTTCCCCTGGTCGGCTGCGTGACCACCGAGCAGACATATCAGGGAGCTGCAGTAGGTGGGGCGGCAGGAGCGGGCATCGGAGCCCTTATAGATAGACACAACAGATGGAGGGGAGCCGCCATCGGCACGGCCATTGGCGCTCTGGTGGGAGGCACCATGACAGAGATCAGCGCCAGAGCTGCCAGGGAGGCTGCTGCCGAAAACAGGCCAGTGGTTTACAAAAGCGAAGGAGGCCGAACAGTGGTGGAAAGTACCCCTCTCCCCCAGCAGGACGCCTCCACCCATTGCCACAAGGTGAGGACCAGGGTTTGGAGAGACGGGACTCTGGTTAAGGACACAGTAAGAGAAGTGTGTGAAAGCGACAAGACAGTAGGATCGTACGATTCCTACTGAGACTTTAAGCCTACCAACCCATCCACCTCCCTTCTTTTGGCCGGCCCTCCCAGGGCCGGCTTTTTTTCTCCCTTGATAAATGGCCGCCTGGAGTTTAAGCTATCCAAAGACAGAGACAAATTTAAATTTTTAAATAAAGCGTAAAGACCCAGGAGGAGAGATGTTTGTGGCCCCCTACGATATGCCACCCTGGAGACCTCCCAGTGAAGCCTACAGTGTGCTCATCAGGGCGACTCGGGGATGTCCGTGGAATCGGTGTGCATTCTGCGCCATGTACAAGGACGTGAAGTTCCAGCTGAAGAGTCTGGAGGAGATTAAGGCTGACATGGAGGCCGCCCTCCAGCTTTACGGAAGCGAGGTATCCACCCTCTTCATAGGAGACTCCGACAGCCTGGTGACCAAGGTAGACTTCATGGTGGAAGTCCTTGGTCTGATAAAGAGGTACTTTCCCAGGCTCACCAGGATCACCACTTACACCCGGGGGAGGACCCTGGCCAGGAGGTCCATCCAGGACCTGAGGACGCTCAAAGAGGCCGGGCTCACCCGACTACACGTGGGTCTGGAGACGGGGGACCCTGGCATCTTGGAATACATAGGGAAAGGCCTCACCCAACAAGAGATGGTGGAGGGAGGCAAGAAGGCCATAGAGGCAGGGCTTGAGCTCTCTCTTTACGTGCTGCTGGGCATTGGAGGCGAAAGGTGGTGGGAGGAGCACGCCAGGGGAACGGCCCGGGTGATAAACCAGGTCTCCCCCCACTTCATCCGCTTCAGGACTTTCATCCCTGTACCGGGCACCCTTATGCATCAGCGCATAGAGGAAGGAGAGTTCATTCCCGCCTGCCCTCTCACCGTCCTGAAGGAGACCAAGCTCATGCTGGAGAACCTGGAGTGTTCATCCACCCTCCTTTCCGATCATGTCTCCAACTATGCCTCCATAGAGGGTGAGCTCCCCCAGGATAAAGAAAGGATGCTGGAGGAGCTAGGGGAAATTATTGACCGATTGGAGGGGGCCCCCCAACTGGTTAAGGCCCTTCAGGACAGGCATCGAAGAGTAAACCTCTGAAGGGGGAATGGCACCCCGCCTCTACTCCAACCCCAGTCTCCTTTGATTGTATGGATCCTTCACCACCTTCCTGCCCTTCATCAGAAGGAAGGGGCCGCTCTTTCTCAGGTTGATCCCCGCCTTTTCCAGATGCAAAAGAGACAGCTCCCCCCTGGCCCTCAGGGCGAGGACTCTCCTGGCCAGTCTGGGGCCAATGCCCGGCACCCTGAGGAGTTGGTGATAGGTGGCTTTCTCCAACTCCACGGGAAAGTGGTGGAGATGGGTGAGAACCCAGTGGGACTTGGGGTCTGTACCACGAGGGAGATTCCCCTGGGGGTCCACCAACTCCTGGGGAGTGAAACCATAGCACCTCACCAGGAACTCCCCCTGATACAGGCGGAGTTGACGCTCCCTGGACCCGGGAGGATGGTTCTCAAGGGGTGTTCCCGCCACAGGTTTAAAGGCCTGAAAATAAGCCCTTTTCAGGCCATAGCTCCTATTGAGGACCTCAACGGCCCTGAGTATATGAAGGTCCTTCTCACCACCCACTCCTACCACGAACTGGGTGGTGAAGCCCTTTTTCAAAGCACCCACAAGGGGAAGGATCTCCCCTTTCAGGCTCTTGGAGGGTGCTATGGCCCTAAGGATGCTCTCTCTGGGGGCCTCCAGATTAACGGAGACCCGGGTGGCTACCCGGGCAGCTTTCATGGCCAATTCAGAGGAAGTCCCCGGGAGTATCTTCAAGTGGATGTAACCCCTGAACCTCTCCCTCACCCTGAGACGTTGAACCACACCTACCATCTTCTCCATGGTATCGTCGGGGCATTGAGGAATGGCCGAAGAGAGAAAGAGGCCCCGGACCAGCCCCTGCCTGTAGAGGCTCAAAAAGGTCTCCACCAACTCTTCCACCTCAAAGGTGTATCTGGGCACGTCCACCAGGGCGGAGAAAGCACAGTACTTACAGTCCCTCGCACACCTGTTGGTGAAGAGGACCTTGAGGAGGGGAACCCTGCCCCCTGAAGACCAGGCGTAGTATATGCCAGGCAGGCTTCCCTTCAACCTCTCCATGGAAGGGGGAGCACACACATCGTAACTGGAGGCCATGCCCAGGGCTTCCAGTTTATCCCACAGAGAGGGTCCAATAGAGACCAAAGGGGCCATGACTACCCTTTAGAGCTTGGCGAAATTCTCCAGGATCTTAAGGCCCAGGCGCTGGCTCTTTTCGGGATGAAACTG
>JALUVF010000183.1 GCA_027020915.1 bacterium | reverse complement strand
TAGCCCCTCCCTCTTTCAACCTTGACCGCCGGCTCCTTCCCCATACACCACCAACCGGGAGTCCTTCACCCTCTTGGACTCGTAAAGGGCCTCCTCCAGGTTATGGAGAAGCTCCTTTTCGTCTCCAGCATCGTGGGGATAGGTGACCACGGCCCCCTTGAAGTAGACGTACCTGGGATCTGTCCCGGCCCAGGGGCCCTCCTCCAGGGCATCCAGGATCTCCCGGGCCTTCCTTGCAGCCTCTTCCTTGGAAGACTCGGGCATGATGACCACCATCTTGGCGCCACCGTACCTGGCCACCACATCGAAACGCCTCACCCTGGCCCTGATGAGGTTCGCCACCTCCCTCAACAGCTGGTCACCCCTCACATGGCCGAAGGCGGAGTTGTAGTCCGCCATGCCCGCAATGGAGAAGAGCATAAGGGAAAAGGGGTGACGGGTCTCGTCGGCCCTGAGGATCTCCCTGTAGAGGAGCTCATGGAAGTGTTTGAAGTTGTACAGTCCAGTGAGGGGATCGATGTTGACGAAGGATATGAGCCTGTCCTTGGTCTCGTAGTAGTCCAGGGCCACCACGGTGAGGAGGGCCATGTCGTCCAGGAACTCCAGGGAATCTCCCTGGAAAGCGTCCTCCCTGTCACTGTCGGCGAAGAGTATACCCACCACCTCTTTCCCCCTGATCAAGGGCACCACCACCAGGGACTTGAAGGGGTGTTCAAAGCCCTTCTCACCCTCCTTCAATACCAAGACCCGGGGGTTCTGCAGTATCTCGTTTATGAGGTGGTGACCGGGGGAAGAGTGGAGTTCCTTGATGTAAGAGTAGCTCAGGCCCCTGGAGATCTTGACCTTGATACCTCCCTCCTCCTCGAGGAGAAGAATGCCGCAGGAGAGGCATTCCAACACCCTCTTTATGGAGTCGGCCACCAGGGAGAGGACCTCCTCGGCGTAAAGCTGGGAGGCCATCTCTTTCAACCCCTGCCTCAACACATCTATCCGGCTTTCACAGTCCAACCTCATACACCCCTCCTATCTCTTTCTTTGGTTCCCTCAGCCAGCCACTATGTTGACCAATCTATTGGGCACCACCACCACTCTCTTTATGGTCCTGCCCTCCAGGTGCCGTTTCACGTTGTCCAGCTCAAGGGCCCTCTTCTCCAGCTCTTCCTTTGGAGTGCCGGGAGAAGCCAGGAACCGGGCCCTCACCCTGCCGTTCACCTGGACCACTATGGTGATCTCCTCTTCCCTGGCCAGCTCCTCACTGTAACCGGGCCACTCCTGGAGGCAGATGCTGGGTTCATTGCCCAGTCTCTCCCAGAGTTCCTCGCATATGTGGGGCGTGAAAGGCACCAGCATGAGGAGGATCTTCTCCACGGCCTCCCTCATCACCCCCCTCACCGAGGCCTCTCCCCAGTCCACCCTCTTCTCGGTGTCGTAGAGGAGGTTCAGAAACTCCATGACGGCGGCTATGGCCGTGTTGAAGTGGAACTCCCTCTCTATGTCCTGGGTCACCTTCTTAATGGTTTGATGGAGTTTCCGGACCACGGCCCTCAAGGGAGGCGAAAGCTGGGATGCATCCCCCTGCTCCCCGGCCCTGAGATCATGGAGATGAGCATGGACAAAGCGCCACAGGCGAGCGAGGAACCGGTAGCAACCCTCTATCCCCTGATCGCTCCAGTCCAGATCCTTCTCGGGGGGAGCGGCAAAGAGGAGAAAGAGGCGGGCCGTGTCTGCCCCATAGCGTTTGATCATGTCGTTGGGGTCCACAACGTTGCACCTGGACTTGGACATCTTCTCGGAGCGGCCCACTTCCACCTTCAGGCCGCACACCCGCCCCATCTCCTCCCTCAAGCAGGTGAGCTCCCCGGAGACCTCCTGGGGATAGAGCCAGCCATGCCTGGGACACCGGTGGGTCTCCTTCACCACCATGCCCTGGGTGAGAAGGCGGGAGAAGGGCTCGTCGATCTTGACATAGCCCAGGTCCCTCAAAACCCGGGTGTAGAAACGGGAATAGAGGAGGTGGAGAACGGCGTGCTCGATTCCTCCGATGTACTGGTCCACAGGGCACCAGTAGTCTACGGCCGCCCTGGAGAAGGGCCCCTGGCCATACCGGGGGGAGCAATAACGAAAGTAGTACCAGGATGACTCCACGAAGGTGTCCATGGTGTCCGTCTCCCGACGGGCAGGGCCACCGCATCTGGGACAGGTGGTATTGACGAAATCCTCTACCTGTTCCAAAGGGTTGCCCACCCCGGTGAAGGGGGCATCCTTGGGCAGCCGAACGGGTAGATCCTCCTCTGGCACGGGTACGATGCCGCATCTTTCACAGTAGATCACGGGTATGGGA
Source organism: bacterium (assembly GCA_027020915.1). Taxonomy (GTDB): domain Bacteria; phylum Thermosulfidibacterota; class Thermosulfidibacteria; order Thermosulfidibacterales; family B14-G1; genus B14-G1. The sequence goes on along the minus strand of JALUVF010000183.1, from coordinate 2,972 downwards.
GCCCCCCAGTACCTCTGGCGGGAGATGCCCCAGTCCCTTAAACGGTAGGCCACGGCGCCCTTACCCCATCCCCTCTCTTCCATGTAACGGATTACCGCCTTCATCCCCTCCCGGTTCTCCATGCCAGTGAAGGGGCCCGAGTTCACCATGATCCCGTCCTCCTCGTAGGCCCCTTCCATCTCGTCGGGGTCCAGCTCCTCCCCGGGAGGCTGGATCACCACCCTGATGGGCAGGTCGTACTTCCTGGCAAACTCGAAGTCCCTCTGGTCGTGGGCGGGCACCGCCATGACGGCTCCCGTGCCGTACTCCACCAGGACAAAATTGGCCACATATATGGGCACCTTCTCCCCCGTGAAGGGGTTGATGCAGTAAGCCCCGGTAAAGACGCCCTCTTTCTCCGTCTCCTCCAGGAGGCGCTCCCGCTGGGACTGCTTCTTCACCCTCTCCACGAAGGCCAACACCCGGTCCCGCTCGGGGCTTCCCTCCAGTAGTTCTTCCAGCCGGGGATACTCGGGGGCCACACTCATGAAGGTGACCCCGTACACCGTGTCGGGACGGGTGGTGAAGACCTCTATGGGGTCGCCCCCCTGCTCCAGGGGAAACCTGATGAGGGCCCCCTGGGAGCGGCCTATCCAGTTCCTCTGCATGGTGAGGACGCTTTCGGGCCAGCCTCCCTTGAGCTTCTCCAGGCCGTCCAGGAGCTCCTGGGCATAGTGGGTGGTCTTGAAGAACCACTGCTCCAGCTCCTTCTCCACCACCTCGTTGCCGCAGCGCCAGCAGCACCCTCCCTCCACCTGTTCGTTGGCCAACACCGTGTGACAGTGCTCACACCAGTTGACATGGGACTTCTTCCGGTAGGCCAGGCCCCGCTCCAGCATCTCGATGAAGATCTTCTGCTCCCACCTGTAGTACTCTTCATCGCAGGTGGCCAGCTCCCGGGACCAGTCGTAGCTGAACCCCAGGCGCTTGAGCTGTCGCCTCATGTAGTCGATGTTCTCGTAGGTCCACCTGGCAGGGTGGACTCCATGCTGTATAGCGGCGTTCTCGGCGGGAAGGCCAAAGGCGTCCCAGCCCATGGGGTGGAGAACGTTGTAGCCCCTCATGGACATGAAACGGGCCACCACGTCTCCAATGGAGTAGTTGCGCACGTGGCCCATGTGAATCCTGCCCGATGGGTAGGGAAACATCTCCAGGCAGTAATACTTGGGTTTGCCGGGCTCTTCCCTCACCCGGTAGAGGTCTTTTTCCTCCCAGTACCTCTGCCACTTGAGTTCTATAGCCTCGGGATCGTACTTCTCCATTGTCTTTTCCTCCTAGAACGCTGAAAATTGAGGCCCAGTGTGATTTAACACAGGGGAAACAGGCAGGGCAACCGGGGGAGGGCTGGTGTAAGGTGGAAGGATAAAGGGCCAATAAGGCCAAAGTTGAAGGTCAGAGGCAAAAGAGTGACCATGGGCGAAAGGGGCGAGAAGGTGAAGGGCAGGGTACTGCTGCTGGGGGGACCCACGGCCACGGGGAAGAGCGCCCTGGCCGTGGAACTGGCCATGGCCCTGGGGGGCGAGGTGGTGAACGCCGACTCTCTCCTTCTCTATCGCCACCTGGACATCGGCACCGCCAAGCCATCCCGGGAGGAGAGGAAGGGAGTGGCCCATCACCTCATAGACATCCTGGACCTCCACCAGGAGTTCGACGCTTACCGCTATGCCCGGGAGGCCTCCCGCATCATCGAGGAGATCTGGGCCAGGGGCCACCTGCCCATAGTGGTTGGAGGTACGGGATTCTACATGAAAGCCCTCTACCACGGTCTACCCCCCCGGGTGGGCAAAGACCCGCGGTTCAGGCAGAGGCTCCTGGAAGAGGAGGAGAGATCACCCGGAACACTCCATGCCCGGCTCCGGGGGATCGATCCCCAGGCTGCCTCCCGCATCCACCCCAGGGACAGGGTGAGGATGGTGAGGGCCCTGGAGATCCACCACATGACGGGACGCCCCCCCTCCGTGGTATGGAAGGAAGAAAAGCCTCCCCTCAAGGGCTCCTTTCTCAAAATCGCCCTTTACCTGCCTCGCCAGGAGCTCTACGCCAGGACAAACGCCCGGGTGATAGATATGGTTCACAGGGGCTTGGTGGAAGAGACCCGAAGGGTCCTGGAAATGGGGTATCCTCCCCACCTCAAGCCCCTCCAGTCCATCGGGTACCGGGAAGCCGTACTCTACCTTCAGGGCCGCATCTCCCAGGGAGAGATGGTGAGCCAGATCCAGAGAAAGACCAGGAACTATGCCAAGCGCCAGATGACCTGGTTTAAGAAAGAAGCCTTTCTCTGGTTCCTTCCCCAATCCCGGGAGATACTGGAAAAGGTGGCCCGGTGGATTGAAGGAAAGGACTGATGGTGTTAAATAGAGCCAAAAAGAGGGGATTAGATGAAGGGAAAACTCAACCTCCAGGACGCCTTCCTGAATCAACTCCGGAAGAGCCGCACGCCCGTCTACGTCTATCTGGTCAACGGGGTGAAACTCAACGGACGCATAGGGGGATTTGACAACTTCACCGTCATCCTCACCAGTGAAATGGGACAGCAATTGGTCTTCAAACACGCCATATCCAGCATCTCCCCCGTGAGACCCCAGGAAGTGATCAACTTCACCCCCGAAGCCGCAGAGAAGAGCCTGGTACCGTGATCCGCATCACTGGGGGCGAGGCCAAGGGTCGCAAGCTCAAAAGCCCCCGGGGACAGGAGATACGGCCCACCCTCGGTCGCATCCGCCAGGTTCTCTTCGACCTCCTACGGGAAAGAGTAGAAGGCCGCCCCTTCCTCGACCTTTTCGCCGGCACAGGGGCAGTGGCCCTGGAAGCCCTCAGCCGAGGAGCCTCCAGGGCCGTATTGGTGGAGAAGAGGAAGGCCATGGTCTGCATCATCCGGGAGAACCTGGAGCTCCTGGGCTACGGCCAGAAAGCCCGGATCTTCCAGGGAGACG
>JALUVF010000182.1 GCA_027020915.1 bacterium | reverse complement strand
GGATGCCACTGCAGGAGAAACTATTTCCTGGGGAGCTTCCCTCTCCAGAGCGGAAAAGTAACCCGCCACCAGGGCCGAGAGGGACTTCTTCCGCCGGGCGGAGTACTTCTTGGCCCGCCTGATCAACTCTTCATCAAGCCTCAAGGTGAGCTTGGTTGCCATGACCACCCCTTGATACGTCCCTTTTTGTGGAAAATATACGGCTTTGTGTTGTGGGGTCAAGCCACCCCTCCCGGTCAGAGGAGTCCTATCCTTAACCCCAAAAGAGCCTCGGCCTTACCTGGGCTGGGAGGAGAAAAGGGAAGACCGGATAATCCCCTGGCCCATAGAGATGTTCTGGATGCTGGATGAAAAGTTCCCCCACAGGGGTTCACGAGTTTGTTGGGTTAATGGGTTATTGGGTTTAAGCTCAAACAAACAATACTATAATTGAACAATAGACCAAGTTACCAAAACCTCCTTTTGTTGCTCAGGAAACCTTGAGGAGTCCCTCTCCTCCGTGGTATCTCTCTTTCGCCCCGCAAAAAAGCCTTTTGCGGGGGAACCCCATATTTGGGGGCACGGGCCTGGGGTGCCGGGCTACAAAGGCTCAAAAGAGGGGACCCCAAAAAGCCTGACGACTTTTTGGGGCTTAAAAGCCAGGGGGAGGTGGTTCCATGAAGGTGGCTCTGGTGAGCGTCTCCAACAAAGAGGGCATTGAGGACTTCTGCCGGGAGCTGGTGAAGCTGGGCTACGCCATTTTCTCCACGGGGGGAACGGCGGCGGCCCTGAAGAGGGCGGGCATTGCCGTGGTGGACGTGGCCGACTACACGGGTTTCCCCGAGATCATGGACGGCCGGGTGAAGACCCTCCACCCTAAGGTCCACGGAGGGATCCTGGCCGACAGGGACAAGGCCCACCACAAGGCGGCCATGGAAGAGCACGGCATCCAGGCCATAGACATGGTGGTGGTGAACCTCTACCCCTTTGAGGAGACTATAAAGAAGCCCACCGTCACCCTGGAAGAGGCCATTGAAAACATCGACATCGGCGGGCCCACCATGGTCCGGGCGGCGGCCAAGAACCACCCCCACGTCATCATCCTGGTGGATCCCCGGGACTACCCCTGGGTCCTGGATGCCCTGAGGGAGAGGGGAGACCTCACCCAGGAGGAGCGCCGACGCCTGGCGGCCAAGGCCTTCGCCCACACGGGCCGTTACGACTCCCTCATCACCGCCTACCTGGAGAAGACCCTGGGGGAGGAGCTACCCACCAACCTGGGACTCTTTTTCCACAAGGTCCAGGGATTGCGCTACGGCGAGAACCCCCACCAGAAGGCCGCCTTTTACGCCGAGGGCGGAGAACCCTGGGGACTGGCCCGGGCCCGCCAGCTCCAGGGCAAGGAACTCTCCTACAACAACCTGCTGGACCTACACTCCGTCCTGGCCCTGGCCCTGGAGTTCCAGGACCCCGTGGCCGTCATCGCCAAGCACAACAACCCCTGCGGGGTGGCCGTGGGAGAATCCCTGGCCCAGGCCTACGCCAAGGCCCTGGAGTGCGACCCCGTATCGGCCTACGGGGGGATCATGGCCTTCAACCGGGAGGTGGATGAAGAGACGGCCAGGGAAATCACCAAGATCTTTGTTGAGGCCATTATCGCCCCGGGGTACACCCCCCAAGCCCTGGAGGTCTTCTCCGCCAAGGCCAACCTCCGCCTCCTGGAGCTTATTCCCTGGCCGGAAAAGCTCCGGGGATGGGACCTTCGCCGGGTGGCCGGGGGCCTCCTGGTCCAGGAGCCCGACACCCTCCTCATGGGAGATGAGCTCCGGGTGGTGACCAGGAGGGAGCCCACGGAAGAAGAGTGGAAGGATCTCACCTTCGCCTGGCGGGTGGTGAAGCACGTGAAGTCCAACGCCATTGTTTTGGCCAGGGGTGGGCAAACGGTGGGCATCGGTGCCGGGCAGATGAGCCGGGTGGATTCGGTGAAGATCGCCATCATGAAGGCCCAGATCCCCACCCGGGACTCCGTCCTGGCCTCCGACGCCTTCTTCCCCTTCCCCGATGGGGTGGAAGAGGCCGCCGGGGCGGGGGTGAGGGCCGTCATCCAGCCCGGAGGTTCCATAAGGGACAAAGAGGTGATAGGGGCCGCCGACAGGCTGGGCCTGGCCATGGTCTTCACGGGCATGCGCCACTTCCGGCACTAACGCCCGAATTCCAAAAAGCAGGCTGAGGTTAAGGTCCAGGCTGAGAAGAGTACCAAGATCAATCTCTATGCCATAAACGTTACGCTCTGAAACCTTAGCCTTAACCTCGGCCTCTGCCTTGTCCCGAACACGGCGATTATATGACAAGGGAAGAATGCCCAGCGTTCCCTGTTGTCATCCTTTTTAGACACCAAACAGACCTTCCGGAAAGACCCATTAGGCCTCTAACCCGTTGCAATGGGCTCAACTCTGTGAAAAATTGGTAACAGAGAAACTCCCGGGGAGGGGGGTATGGAGATCAGGGAACGGGAGAGATTCGTCCTGGACACCTCTGCCTTCACCAACCCCGAGACCTACGCCCTTTTAGGGGACAGCCCCCGGGAGGCCTTCATCCGCTTCCTGGCCTTCGCCCGGACCCGCAGGGGGGACATGGAGTTCTTCATGCCCCCATCCGTTTATGAAGAACTCCTGCGCTTCGTGGGGGACGAAGACCTGCCCCCCGACGTGGAGCTCCTCATCCGGCTGAGACCCCCCAGGCGCTACGAGGTCCAGGTGAGGGGCGCCTTCCTCTACGAGCTCATCGAGGAGATCCGCAACCGCATCAACAAGGGTCTGAGGGTGGCGGAGACGGCCGTGAGGGAGGTGAAGGGGGTGAAGGACGCCGAGTCCATCATCACCCGCCTCCGGGAGCGCTACCGCACGGCCCTGAGGGTGGGGATCATCGACTCCCGGGAGGATCTGGAACTGGTCCTTCTGGCCCTGGAGCTGGATGCTGCCCTCCTCTCCAGCGACACGGGCATCTTCACCTGGGCGGAGAAGCTGGGGGTGAGGCTCCTGCACCCCAAGGGCATCTTCACCCTGGCTTCCTCAGTCAAAGTAAAATGAGCCCCCCAGGGCCGAGGCCAGAAAACCCGTGGACTTGAGAAACCGCTTCTCCAGGACCACCCGCCAGTAGTCTCCCTCCCGCTCCAGGCTCACCAGGGAGACCTTCACGTGGCGGGAGGCCCGGTTGAGATGGCGCAACAGGAGATCCACCCTCTCCCGGCTCCTCATACGCAGGGAGAAGGTCCACGTCACCTTCTTCCTGGTCCTGAACTCCTCCACGGCCCTCCCGAACCCCTTGAGGAAGGCGGTCCCCAGTCTCCTCTCCAGCTCCCCGTTCCCCTCCAGACCCAGCTCGTCCATGGCCAGGACCAGACGGATGATCCGCTGGGTGAAGAACTCTCCGGGCAACTCGGCCAAGAGATGGCTGGAGAACTCTATGTCAAAGACGTTGATAAAGGGGGTCACATACTTGAATCTCTGGCGGCCACCCTGGGGCTTGATGACCACCCCCTCCACCCCCCGCCGGTTGAGCTCTTTCAAAATCCCCTTGAGACGCTCCACGTCCCCGGGCTCCGGGGAAAACCTGCCCAGGGAGGGCACCTGGGGAATGGCGTACTTCTCCAGGAAGGTGTAGCGGGCCAGGGGCGAAAGGGGCCGCCAGGAGTCCAGGGGAAAGAGATCGAAGGCGAAAAAGACCACGTCCTCTATTCCCGGGGGATAGGCCTCATTGTATGGATTCCCGGGACCCACCACCTCCCCGGCTATCACCAGATGGGGGTGATCCTGGAAGAAGGCCTGGAAGTCTCCCAGGTCGGGGAGGCGGTCTGTGGTGAAGGGACAGACAAACCCTCCTCGGGTGAGGGCCAGGATCATGTCTCCCACCTTCACCACCCGGACGTTGTAGCCATCGGCCTTCTCCTCCACGTAGAAGGGACCCCTGATGTGGCGGGGGATACCGCTCTCCAGGGAGAGGAGGCGGGCGATCTTGGGGTAGCCAAAGACCACCCGGTCCTCCAGGACCACCGTGCCCCGGAGGTACCTGCGCAGATCGTCGGAGAAGCGGTGATACACCAGCCCCTCGAACTCTTCCCGGGCCAGAACGCCCTTGGCCCGGGCCAGGTCCATGTAGTCCTGAAGGGAATTTCTCACCAACTCCTCCCCCTATCCCCTTATCTGAATAAATATGATTGCTTCCCCTCCCCTCACAATCCCTGGATTCTCAGGGAAATTTCCCCGCCCTTTCTTGACCGGAGGCCTCCCCCCTGGCATAGAATAAACTAAAACCCTTATTGTGCCGTTGGCTATCTTTAGAAAAAACAACTTAAGGGAGGTGCATATGGGTAAGAGGGCTTTTCTATGGGTTCTGCTGGCCTTCTTGGGAATCACGTTTCTCTCCGGACCGGCCTTGGCCGCCGAGGAAATCTGCGTCAAATGTCACTCCCAAAAAACCCCGGGGATAGTGGCCGACTGGAAGGCCAGCAAACACTACCAGGAAGGGGTGACCTGCTCCGACTGCCACGGCGACAAACACAAAAGCCCCAAGGACTTCCAGAAGGCGGTGCTACCCGACGAGCACGTGTGCGCCCAGTGCCACGAAGAGCAGTTCGACCAGTTCGTCAAGGGTAAACACAACCTGGGATGGAAGGCTATGAACGCCCTGCCCATCACCCACGTGGAGCCTTCTGAGCTCATGGACGGCGGCAGGGGATGCGGGGGATGCCACAATATGGGCATCAAGAGCAAGGAGGAGAAGGAGCGACTCCACAAGCTGGGTTATCGGTACCAGAACAACTCCTGCGACGAGTGTCACACCCGCCACACCTTCTCCAAAAAGGAGGCCCTGGATCCCCACGCCTGCCAGCAGTGCCACATGGGCTACGACCATCCCCAGTGGGAGATGTGGAGCAGCGCCAAACACGGCACCCGCTGGTTCGCCAAACAGGCGGGAAGACTTCCCAAATCGGCCCCTGCCCCCACCTGTCAGGACTGCCACATGCCCAATGGGGACCACAACAACCGCACGGCCTGGGGCTTCCTGGGCGTGAGACTGCCCCTGCCCCAGGATCCCCAGTGGAAGGCCGACAGGATCACCATCCTCAAGGCCCTGGGGGTTCTGGATCCCAACACGGGGAAACCCACGGCCAGGCTGGAGCTGGTGAAGAAACTGAGGCTGGCCCGCCTCACCCAGGAAGAGTGGCAGGCCGAGAGGGACCGCATGATCAAAACCTGCAAAAGGTGCCACGCCGAGGACTACGCCAGGAAACAGCTGGCCATGGGCGACGAGATGATGAAGAAGGCCGACCACCTTCTGGCCGAAGGCATCCGCATCGTGGCAGGTCTCTACAGGGACGGCATCCTAAAGAAGAGGAACAACCAGGCCTTCGCCTATCCCGACTTCCTCTACTTCATGAGGACCGACTACAGCGTCTTTGACAACAACAGCTACAAGACGCTCCCCGACGGCATGAGCTACATTGAGCAGGTCCTCTTCCAGATGTACATGAAGCACAGGATGCGCACCTACCAGGCCTTCTTCCACGTGAACCCCGACTACGCCTACTGGTACGGCTGGGCCATGATGACCAAGGACCTGGCCGAAATCAAAGAGCTGGCCGCCCAGATGAGGGCCAGCCACGCCAAGAAGTGAAACTCCCCTCCGGAAGATGAGCAAGGGGGAGCCAGAGGGCTCCCCCTTTTTCTTATCTCAAAAAACAAAAACTGGTGGAGGCGGCGGGAGTCGAACCCGCGTCCGGAGATGGGGCAACGGAGGTGTCTCCACGCTCAGCCCGTGTATTGGGTGTCGTGATGGGCTCCCCCACGGGCAGGGTCTCCCATCACCAGCCCGGTTTGGGTCTCACCCCTTCTCCCTCCAGGCTAGGGAGAAAAGGCCAGCCCGCTAACTATGACGTCTCTGACCCACCCAGCGGGCGGGGCGAGTCGAGACGTGGCCGTCAATTAAGCGGCCATAGCATAGGTAGGTTCGGCACTTGTCGAACCCGCCTGTTTAACGAGGTGGCGGACCTCGGCGTGCTACCTCCGCCTCCCTATCATCCCCGTCGAAACCGTATCGCCCCCTTGTCAAAGATCGGTGGAGATTAATTTAGCCCCAGGGGCCTCCCTGTCAATCCCGGCTTCACTTACCCATGGCCTCGAACCAGAGGCACAAAACCCCCATGATGGCCACCATGACGGCCACCACTATCCAGTGGTTCACCCCCAAAAGCTGGGGCACGGTGACCTTGCCAAAGCTAAACCAGGAGAGGAGGGTCCCCTTGAAGACGGGATAGGCCTCGGCATACAGGGCTGCCCCCAGAAGCATTCCCAGAATGCCGAAAAAGGCGTCCATGCGCCCCTCTCCCACGGCCCCCACGGAGGTCCCCGGACAGTACCCCACCAGGGCCCAGCCCACACCAAAGATGAGTCCACCCAGGAGATTGGCCACCAAATGGGTAGGTTTGATGTGAAAGTGGATCCAGCCCAAATCGTGCATGGCGTAGAGGAGGACCATGGCCACGGATATGGCGGAGAACATGAACTTGAAGATGGTGAAGTCCTCGAAGATCAAAGCCCCCAGCTGCTTGTCGTAACGGAGGACCTTGGACTTCTGGAGGAGGAAACCGAAGATGATCCCCGTGATCAACCCCGCCACCAACAACATCTCACCACCTCCCGGCGTAGAGGGCTCTGGCCACCAGGACACCCCCCACTACGAACCCCACCATGGCCACTATGGAACTGAGGGCCAGCTGGCTCACCCCGCTTATTCCATGGCCGCTGGGACATCCCCCGGCCAGCCGGGCACCGAAGAGGAGGATGCAGCCCCCCACAAAGGCCACCAGGGCCCTCCTCAGGGGAGTGAAGCCGAACCTCTCCTCCCAGAGGGGAGGCACCAGGGTGAACCGGAAGTCCCCCGACATCCGGGAGGAGACCAAGGCCCCCACCAGGATGCCCAGGACCATGACCACCTGCCACTCCACCACGGGGGCCTTCTTCATGAAGTAGGCGTTCTGGGCCACCTTTTGAGGCCAGAAGAGCCTCTCCAGCATCCCCGCCACCCGTACGAAAGATGTGGAGGCCCCCAAAAACTTCCCCGTCACCAGGACGGACAGGGCCAGGAGCACCCCTGCCAGGCCCCCGGCCAGATAAGGGGACCACTCCTCCCTGTTGAAGAACTCCTTCAAGGCCATCTCCCCCTCCCCGGAAAGATTTGTTTCAGGGCTTTTAAAACGTTTTCCAGTCTAAAAGAGCTCAAGGCCTGTTTCAACCCAAAAAGCGTTTCAACCTGCACCACTCGGAAAAGGGGTTCCTGGACACCAACCCCATGGAGCCTTATGTTAAGGACCATGAGACTGAAGGTAGGGTGTTGCGGTTTTCCCGTATCCCTGGACCAATACTTCAAAGAGCTGGAGGTGGTGGAGGTCCAGGTGAGTTTCTACCGCCGGATAGGGGAGAAGCAGGCCCAGAACTGGCGGTCCAGGGCCCCCGAAGGGTTCGAGTTCGTCCTCAAGGCCCCCCAGTGTGTCACCCATCCTCCAAAAAGCCCCACCTACCGCCGGTCCCATCTCACCCCCCGGGAAAGAAAGGAGTGTGGCTACTTCCGGCTCTCAGATGCGGTGAAGAGGGAGATGGAGATCTTCCTGGCCCGGGCCCGAAGCTTGGAGGCAGAGAAACTCCTTTTCCAGACACCTCCTTCCTTCAAGCCCACTCCTGAGAATCTGGAGGCCATGGAGGCCTTCTTTCGCCACTACCAGGGCGCCGGGACCTTCCTGTGGGAGCCCCGGGGAGGGGAGTGGACCCCGGAGGTCATTGAGGAGGTCTGCCAGAAACTCTCCCTGGTCCACGCCACCGATCCCCTCCTGGAAGGACCCCAGCTCTGGGGAGACTTCACCTACTTCCGCCTCCACGGGAGTCTCCGGACCTACCGCCATGACTACACCCCGGAAGAGCTGGAAATCGTCCTGGAGCTGGCCGAGGAGGAGGGCTACATCATGTTCAACAACGACAGAATGTGGAAGAATGCCCTGGAGATGAAGGGATTAATTAGTCAATAGCACAAAAAGTCTATTGTGATATTGTGTTTCTGTCCACAAGATGGAGGCCCCCTAAGGGAAGCTCCCATGGAGATAAAGACAACACCGGGGATACGAAAGGCTCAACCTCAGCCTTGACCTCAACCTTCCCTTACAGGGACGGCCTCCTCTTGTGCCAGTCCGTCACCCCCTGGTAGGCATGGCCCAGAGAGAGGATGGTGGCCTCGTCGAAGGCCTTCCCCATGATCTGGAGTCCCACGGGGAGCCCCTCCCGGGTAAATCCACAGGGCACGGAGACGGCGGGTATCCCCGCCAGGTTCACGGAGATGGTGTAGATGTCCGACAGATACATGGTGAGGGGATCGGCCAGCCTCTCCCCCATCCTGAAGGCCGGAGTGGGGGAGGTGGGTGTGACAATGGCATCACAGGTCTCGAAGACTTCCTCGAAGTCCCTCTTGATGAGGGTTCTCACCTTCTGGGCCTTGAGGTAGTAGGCGTCGTAGTACCCTGCCGACAGGGCATAGGTCCCCAGCATGATCCTGCGCTTCACCTCGGTGCCGAAGCCCTGGGAGCGGGTCTTCACGTACATGTCGAAGAGATCCTTATAATCGGGGGCCCGATAGCCGTATTTCACCCCGTCGTAGCGGGCCAGGTTGGAGCTTGCCTCGGCGGTGGCCACCAGATAGTAGGTGGCCACGGCATAGGGAGAATGGGGCAGGGAGACTTCCTCCACCCGGCAGCCCAGTCCTTCCAGGACCTTCGCCGCCTCCATGACGGACTCCCTCACCTGGGGATCCAGTCCCTCCCCGAAGTACTCTTTGGGCAGGCCCAGGACCATGCCCTTCACCTCCCTGGAGAGGAGCTCCCGGGCCTTGAGGGGGGGATAGGGAGCCGAGGTGGAGTCCCGGGGATCGTGACCGGAGATGACCTCCAGGATGAGGGCAGCGTCCTCCACGGTGCGGGTGATGGGGCCAATCTGGTCCAGGGAGGAAGCAAAGGCCACCAAGCCGAAACGGGAGACCCTGCCGTAGGTGGGTTTAAGTCCCACCACCCCGCAGAAGGAAGCGGGCTGGCGGATGGAGCCCCCTGTATCGGAGCCCAGGGACGCCAGGCACTCCCCGGCAGCCACGGCGGCGGCACTACCCCCGCTGGAGCCTCCAGGCACCCTCTCCAGGTCCCAGGGGTTGTGGGTGGTGAAGAAGCCCGAGTTCTCCGTACTGGAGCCCATGGCAAACTCGTCCATGTTCACCTTGCCCAGAAGGACGTACCCCGCCTCCCCGAGGCGCTCTATCACCGTGGCATCGTAGGGAGGCTTGAACCCCCTGAGGATCTTGGAGGCACAGGTGGTCTCCAGCCCTTTGACACAGATGACATCCTTTATTGCCAGAGGGACACCCGCCAGGGGGCCTCCATTGGCCCTCTCCGCCATCTCCAGGGCCACCCGGGGAAAGACGTTTATATAAGCCTTCACCTGGGGGTCCACCCTCTGGATTCTATCCAGAATAGCCTGGGTGAGCTCCCTGGCGTCCAGTTCCCCCCCGGCCAGGGCCTCCCGGGCCTCCTTCACCGTCAGCCAGCACAGATCCATGACTCCGCCTCCTAGATATCCAGGTTTCTCACTTCCTTGGCGTACTGATATATGAACTGCTTCCGGGGTTCCACCTCATCCCCCATGAGGATGGAGAAGATCCTGTCGGCCTCCTCGGCGTCCTCCACACTCACCATGAGGAGCCGCCGATTCTCGGGGTTCATGGTGGTCTGCCAGAGCTGCTCGGGATTCATCTCTCCCAGTCCCTTGTAGCGCTGGATCTCCAGACCCTTGCGTCCCAGATCCATGAGGGTGGCCCTGAGGGCCTCCAGAGAGAGAAGCTCCACCCTCTCCTTCCCCCGCTCCAAAATGTAGGGGCCATCCCCCATGGAGGCCATCTCCTTCAAGAGGACCGACAGCCTTTTGAATCGGGGAGTGAGGAGGAGATCCCGGTCCAGGACGGTCTCCCACACGTGGGTCTCGTCGCCTTGGGTCCAGATCCAGAGCTTGCCCAGCACATCCTCCTCCCGGCTGTTGTACTCGTAGTACTTGACAGTGAACCCTCCCTGCTCCAGCCCCTGGATGAAGGACTTTATCTTCTCCTCGTTCCCCTTGAGAATGGCCTCCCTCTCTCCGGAGTCCAGGCCGGCGAAGGCCAGGATCACCCCGCTGTCCATGCCCTTCCTGTCGTACCGGGACTTGAGTCTCTGGAACTCCCCCACCTTCTCCGCCAGGGCGTGGAGGGCCTCCCCCTCCATGACTCCGCCGGAGCCCAGCCTCAAGAGGGCCCCCTCCAGACCGTTTTGCAGCAGGTACTCCTCCATCTCGTTGTCATCGGAGAGGTAGAACTCCCTCCTTCCCCTCTTCACTCGGTAGAGGGGTGGCTGGGCTATGTAGACGTGTCCGTCCTCCACCAGCCTCCTCATCTTGCGATAGAAGAAGGTGAGGAGAAGGGTCCTGATATGGGCCCCGTCCACGTCGGCATCGGTCATGATGATCACCTTATTGTAACGAAGACGGGAGAGGTCCAGATCCTCGTCTCCTATCCCCACCCCCAGGGCCAGGACCAGACTCCTGATCTCCTGGTTGCTCAGGACTTTGTCTATCCTGGCCTTCTCCACGTTGAGTATCTTACCCCTCAGAGGAAGGATGGCCTGGAAGGTTCTGTCCCTGCCCTGCTTGGCGGAACCACCGGCGGACTCCCCCTCCACAATGAAGAGCTCCCGCCTCCTGGGATCCCTCTCGGAGCAGTCGGCCAGCTTACCCGGCAGGGCCCCAGCCTCCAGGGCACTCTTCTTCCTCACCAGCTCCCTGGCCTTCCTGGCCGCCTCTCTGGCCCGGGCCGCCCCCACGGCTTTCTCCACTATGGCCTTGCCCACCTGGGGGTTGAGATCGAGAAAGTCCACAAGCTCGGAGAAGAGGATCCTCTCCACCACCCCCTTCACCTCGCTGTTGCCCAGCTTGGTCTTGGTCTGGCCCTCGAACTGGGGGTCGGGGATCTTGACGCTCACAATGGCCACCAGCCCCTCCCTCAGGTCGTCCCCCGTGAGGGCCCCTTTGAGGCCTTTGAGGAGGTTCTGGGCCTGGGCGAACTGGTTTATGGCTCTGGTCAAACCCGCCCTGAAGCCCGAAAGGTGGGTGCCCCCCTCCACGGTCCTGATGTTGTTGGCAAAGGAGTAAACCGTCTCCTGGTAGCCCGTGTTATGCTGGAAGGCGATCTCTACAATGACCCCCCCCTCTTTCTTCTCCGCGTGAAACACCTGGCTGTAAAGGGGAGACTTTCCCTCATTGAGGTACTGGACGAAGGAGACCAGGCCCCCTTCGTAGTGGAACTCTTCCTCCTTCTCCGTGCGCTCATCCCGGAGGATGAGCCTGATACCCTTGTTGAGGAAGGCCAGTTCCCTGAGGCGGCTAGCCAGGATGTCGTAGCTGAAGTTCACCGTCTCGAAGACCTCGGGATCGGGGTAGAAAGAGATTTTGGTGCCCCTCCTGGTGGTGTTTCCTATGACCTCTAGATCCGTGACGGGGACGCCCCTCTCGTACCTCTGGAAGTGGACCTTACCCTCCCTGCGGACCTCCACCTCCAGCCACTGGGACAGGGCGTTCACCACAGAGACACCCACCCCGTGGAGCCCTCCCGATACCTTGTAGATGGAGCTGTCGAACTTTCCACCCGCGTGGAGGGTGGTGAGGACCACCTCCACGGCCGGCCTTCCCTGCTCGGGGTGGATGTCCACGGGAATGCCCCGGCCGTCGTCAGAGACGGTGACGCTGTTGTCTATGTGGACTGTGACCTCTATTTTCGTGCAGAAGCCGGCTACGGCCTCGTCTATGGAGTTATCCACCACCTCGAAGACCAGATGGTGGAGCCCCCGGGGCCCGGTGGAGCCTATGTACATGGCCGGGCGCTTCCTGACAGCCTCCAGCCCTCCCAGGACCTTTATGGCCTCTGCACTGTACCCCTGCTGGACGGAGCCCCCCTCCATCAGGCCTCCACCTCTTCCAGCTGCAGAGGCATCACGATGTGCAGATATCCGGTCACCTCGGGAGAGGTGAACTTCACCGGCCACAGGGGATCCCCTGCCTCTATCACCACCTGATCCCCTCCCAGGACCCCCATGAGTTCCAGGACGTACCTGGCGTTGAGTCCCAGCCTCACCTCGCCCCCGGAGTAGTCCAGAAGATCAATCTCCTCGGCGGCGGCCCCGGAGAAGGGCTCGTCGCCGCTGGAGAGGGAGGATATGACCACAGAGCCCTTCCCGGCCTCCAGTTTCACTCCCCTGACCCTGTCGGAAGAGAAGAGGGACGCCCTCCTCACGGCTTTGGCGAAGTCCTCCTTGGAAACCGCCATCCGGTGGCTGAACTCCTGGGGTATCACCTTCTGATAGCTGGGGTATTTGGCATCCAACACCCTGACAAAGACCTCTCCCTCTCCCGTAGAGGAGTAGAAGTGGTTCTGGACCACCCCCACCTGCACCACATCCACACTGCTCCTCTCCAGGAGTCTCCTGATCTCCTGGATGCCCTTTCTGGGGATGATCACTTCCATCCCCTGGCCGGCCCCCTGGTGATCCATCTCCACCAGGGAGAGTCGGTGGCCGTCCGTGGAGACAAAGATCATCTTCCCTTCCTCCCACTTCATCAACATGCCCTTCAGGGCTGTGGAGATGGAGTCGGTGGCAATGGAGAAGAAGGTCCTGGACAGAGCCTTCAGGAACTCCTCCCTGTCCACGGATAGGGTCACTTCGGGGTGGGGAGGCAGGGTGGGAAACTCCTCGGTGGGGAGCAGGGGCAGGTGGGCCCATGTCTTTCCCTGGCTCACCTTGAAGAGGTTGCTATCCTCCAGCACTTCCAGACTGACGGAACCCGTGGAGAGCTCTTTCACAAAGTCTCCCAGCCTGCTGAGGGGGATGGCCACCTGGAAGTCCCCCTTGAAAGAGCCTCCTCCCCGGGCCCTGATGCTCTCCTCCATGTTGGTGGCCTGGATCTCCAGCTGCTCCTGGGAAGCGGTGAGAACCACCGCTGAGAGGATGGGGTTGAGGCTCTTCCTTTCCACTATTCCTTGGGCAAGCTGCAGGAGTCCCAGCAAGGTGTCCTTTTCCACAGCTCCTGCTCTCATATTTTTCCTCCGTGATTAGGGGTTTTAGTAATAGTAGTGGGTTTCCCGTCCTATGTAAATCCCGGGCATCTTTTTCCCTTCCAGGGGGTTGCGGTGTTGACGACTATGGTGGAACTTGTGGGGATTACTTTGGCTTTCTGTGGGACTGTGGTCAGCCCTCGATGATCCTCTCCAGTTTTTCAATGATTCTCCTCATGTCCTCGTCTTCTTTCAACATCTTTTCCACTTTACGGATGGAGTGGAGGACGGAGGTGTGGTCCTTGCCCCCGAAGGCCTCCCCCAGTTCGGGCAGGGAGCTGTGGGTGAACTTTCTGGCCAGATACATGGCCACCTGCCGGGGCACCACTATGCCCCGGCTCCTCTTTTTCGATTTGAGGTCGGAAATTTTCACCTGGAAGTGTTCACACACCAGCTTCTGGATCTTCTCCACCGTCACCTCTTCGGAGACGTCGGGGAAGAGGTCCCTCAGGGCCCTCTTGGCCATGTCCAGGGTGACGGGGTGGCCCACGATGGAGGAGAGGGCCCCCAGACGGATGAGGCACCCCTCCAGCTCCCTCACATTGGACTTCACCCTTTTGGCTATGAAGAAGAGGATCTCCTGGGGGAGGTTCACCCCCTCCAGCTCGGCCTTCTTCTCCAGGATGGCCATTCTGGTCTCCAGATCGGGGGGCTGGATGTCGGCGATGAGGCCCCACTGGAACCGGGAACGGAGCCTCTCCTCCAGCTTCTCCATCTCTCCGGGGTACCGGTCGCTGGATATGACGATCTGGCGGTTGGCCTCGTGGAGCTCGTTGAAGGTGTGGAAGAACTCCTCCTGGGTCCTGTCCTTGCCGGCGATGAACTGGATGTCGTCCACCAGCAGGACGTCGGCCCCCCGGTACTTCTTCCTGAACAGGGTCATCCTGTCCGAGCGTATCCCGTCTATGAGCTCGTTCATGAACTTCTCCGCCGAGATGTAGACCACCCTCACCCTGGAGTTTTTGGCCAGGATTCGGTGGCCTATGGCGTGGAGGAGGTGGGTCTTGCCCAGCCCCACGCCGCCGTAGATGAAGAGGGGGTTGTAGGTCCTTCCGGGCTCCTCGGCCACGGCCACGCAGGCGGCGTGGGCGAACTGGTTGCCCGAACCCACCACGAAGGTATCGAAGGTGTATTTGGGGTTGAGCTGGATTTTGGGGGGGGGAGTCTCCCTTGCCTCCTCCTCTCCGGGCGCCTCTCTCTCCGGGTGGGATTCCTCTATGGAGTACCCCAGGTCCACGGGGCGCTCCCAGATCTGGTGCACTTTGTTCTTGATGATCTCTTCGTAGTTCTCGGCGATCCATCCCTGGTAGAATCTGTTGGGCACCCGGAGGATAAGGGTTCCCGGGGAGTTGGACGACACCTTCACAGGAGCTATCCAAGTCTCGAAGCTGCTCTCCGGGATCTCCCGCCTCAGCTCCTCTACCACTCTGGCCCACAGCTCTTCCAGGACAGCCTTCTCCTTGTTATCACTACCCATAATGAGTTATCCACAGGACACAGGTTTCTCCCAGTTGGAACGCAACGCACTGAAAAGCGCGACTTTGCATAAAAAGAAAAGAGCCTCCCGGCCTGTTTTTTCCAAAGGCTTTTCCACAGCTCTTCGAGACTTGCCACTAACTTTATAGCATCTGGGAGGGACCTCATCAATGGGTGAAATGGAGGCCTCGTCCCCTGGAACTCCCGGGAAGAGGCCTTGTGGAATGGATTAGGAGGGGTTATGAGTTAAATCTATAGAAGTTCGGAGGTGATCTCATGCCCCTGGAAGCTGTGGTCCTGGCCGCAGGAAAGGGAACGAGGATGAAGTCCCGCACTCCCAAGGTCCTTCACAAGGTCCTGGGCCTCCCCATGGTGGATTGGGTCCTTGAAGCCCTGCCCCGGGAGGTGGGGAAGGTCTGGGTGGTGGTGGGATCCGCCAGGGAGGCTGTGGAGGAAGCCCTGGGTTCCCGGGGGGTGGGATTCGTCCTCCAGAGGGAGCAGAGGGGTACGGGGGATGCAGTCAGGGTGGCCCTTCCCAGTCTCTCCTCCCCCTGGGTCCTGGTGGCCCCGGGGGATATGCCCCTTCTGAGGAGGAGCTCCCTGGAGACCCTGGTGGAGAGCCACTTTCGCGGGGGTTACCAGGCCTCTCTCCTCACTGCCAGGCTGGAAGACCCCACGGGCTACGGCCGGGTGGTCCGGGAGGGGGGACGGGTGGTGGCCATAGTGGAGGAGACCGAGGTCACGGCCCGGCAGAGGGAGATAAAAGAGGTGAATACAGGGGTCTATCTCTTCTCCCTGGAGCTCCTGAGAGAGGCTCTTCCCTCTCTCGTCCCCCATCCCCCCAAGGAGGAGCTTTATCTCACAGATGTTATCTCCTGGGCTGCCTCCAGGGGGCGCAGGGTGGGAGCCGTGACCCTGGAGGATCCCTGGGAGGGACTGGGGGTGAACGACAGGGTCCAGCTGGCCCAGGCCACAGCGGTCCTCAGGGACAGAAAGAACAGGGCCTTGTTGGATGGAGGGGTGTCCATGGTGGATCCCGGATCCGTCTATGTGGAGGCCGGGGTGGAGGTGGGTGCCGACTCCGTCGTATATCCCTGGGTCTACCTGGAGGGAGAGACCAGGATTGGGGAAGGGTGCGTCATAAGGTCCCACGTGCGCATAGCGGACTCTGTCCTGGGGAGGGGGGTGACCGTGCTGGATGCCTCCGTTATAGAAGGGTCTCGTCTGGCCCCGGGGGTCTCTGTGGGGCCCATGGCCAGGCTGAGACCCGGTACCCGGTTGGAGGAGGGGGCGAAGGTGGGGAACTTCGTTGAGGTGAAGAAGTCTGTTCTGGGGAGGGGCACCAAGGCCAACCATCTGGCCTACATCGGCGATGCCACTCTGGGAGAGGGGGTGAATGTGGGGGCGGGTACCATCACCTGCAACTACGACGGATTCACCAAGCACCCCACCATTATTGGGGATGGAGTCTTCATAGGCAGCGACACCCAGCTGGTGGCCCCTGTCAGGGTGGGGGACCACGCCCTCATAGGGGCCGGGTCCACCATCACCAAGGATGTGCCGGAGAACGCCCTGGCCCTCTCCAGGGTTCCGCAAAAGGTGATTCCCCACAGGGGAATGCTCTATTTCAAAAAGAAGAGGGGTGGCAGGGAATAGATGTGTGGAATAGTGGGATACTTGGGGGAGGAGAAGGCCCTGGGGGTTCTTCTGGAGGGGCTCAAGAGGCTGGAGTACAGGGGTTACGACTCCGCCGGGGTGGCCCTGGTTTCCAGGGAGGGCCTCCAGGTGGTGAAGGCCGTGGGCAAGATCAGGGACCTGGAGAGGGCCCTGGGGGACGTGGAGCCAGAGGACGGGGTCTACCTGGGGATAGGCCACACCCGATGGGCCACCCATGGGCGGCCCAGTGAGGCCAATGCCCATCCCCACGTGGCAGGCCCCATCGCCCTGGTCCACAACGGGATCATAGAGAACTATCTGGAGATAAAGAGGGAGCTGGAAGAGGAGGGGCTCACCTTTCAGTCGGATACGGACTCCGAGGTGGTGGCCCAGCTCATATTCCACTACTACGAGGGAGACCTCTTCCAGGCCGTGAGCAGGGCCCTAGAGCGTGTGAAAGGGGCCTATGCCATTGCCGTCATCTCCGAGGAGGAGCCCCATCGGCTGGTGGGTGCCAGGAGGGACAGCCCCCTGGTCCTGGGCCTGGGGGAGGGAGAGTTCTTCCTGGCCTCGGACATCCCCGCCATCCTGCCCTTCACCAGGAGGGTGATGCTTCTGGAGAACGGCGACAGGGTCCTCATCACTCCCCACGGAGTGACGGTGGTGGACGAGAGGGGCGGGGAGGGGGAGAGGCCCGTGGAGCGCATCGCGTGGAGCATGGCCCAGGCGGAGAAGGCGGGCTACAAGCACTTCATGCAGAAGGAGATCTTCGAGCAGCCCCGGGCTGTGGCCGACACCCTGAGGAGCTATGTCTCTCCCGACAGGGGGGAGATATACTTCCCCCAGGGGGGACTGGAAGAGATTTCGGAGCTGGATCGGGTGGTGGTGGTGGCCTGTGGCACCTCCTGGCACGCTGCTCTGGTGGGCCGGTTCTGGCTGGAATCCCTGGTCGGGGTGCCCGTGGAGGTGGATATCGCCTCGGAGTTCAGGGCCAGGGAGCCCGTTCTGGGTTCCGAGACCCTGGCCGTCTTCATATCCCAGTCAGGAGAGACGGCCGATACCCTGGCGGCCTTGAGACTGGCCAGGGCGGGTGGGGCCAGGACCCTGGCCGTGTGCAACGTGGTGGGCTCCAGTATAGCCCGGGAGGCCCATGGGGTGGTTTACACCCATGCAGGGCCCGAGATCGGGGTGGCTTCCACCAAGGCCTTTGTCACCCAACTCCTGGTGCTCTACCTACTGGCCTTGAAGCTGGCCCAGGAGAGGGGAAGGATGGGGGACGGAGAGGTGGCCGGAAGGCTCAAGATCCTTCTCTCTTTACCCGGAAAGATGGAGGAGGTCCTCTCCACAGAGGGGAGGATAGAGACCCTGGCCAGGGAGTTTTTCCATGTCAGGGACTTCCTCTACCTGGGACGTTGGCTCAACTATCCCATTGCCCTGGAGGGGGCCCTGAAGCTTAAGGAGATCTCTTATATCCACGCTGAGGGCTACCCTGCCGGAGAGATGAAGCACGGCCCCATCGCCCTCATAGAGGAGGGGCTCCCCGTGGTGGCCATTGCTCCCAGGGACAGGGTGTATGACAAGATGGTGGCCAATGTGGAGGAGGTGAAGTCCCGGGATGGCCAGGTCATTGCCGTGGGCACCCAGGGGGATCCCTTGGCCCAGCGGGTGGATCATTTCCTGGCCGTGCCCCCCGTGGATGAAGAGCTCACCCCCTTTCTCACCGTTTTACCCCTCCAGTTGTTGGCCTATTTCATTGCCGACAGGAAGGGTTGTGATGTAGATCAGCCCAGGAACCTGGCCAAGAGTGTTACGGTGGAGTGAGGGGCTGGTGCCGCCATGACCGGTGAGAGAAGGACATTCGGGGAGGGGCTCCTGTGGCCCCTTTAGGAAACCTGAAGGATCTGGGATCTCTGCAGTGGAAGCCGGGGGTCCGGCTGAGCGAAAGGTTCTCCCTGGTCTATCTCGGGGTGCTGGTGGGTATCCTGGCAGGACTGGGGAACGCCGCCTTCAGGACCTGTATGGAGTTCTACCGCTATCTCTTCTTCTCTAAATACGCAGGGTACCTTGGGGTCTCTTCGGGGGGATGGAAGAGGGCCCTCATCTTTCTCTTACCCGTCACGGGCGCTTTAGTGGTGGGTCTGGCGGTGTGGCGCTTCGCCGACTCCATAAAGGGGTACGGCATGCCCAGGCTCCTTCTGTCCGTGGCCAGAAAGGGAGGGTACATCAAGGCTCGGGTTATACCGTTGAATATCACCATCCCCACCCTGGTCATTGGCTCGGGAGGCTCCGCCGGTAGGGAAGGGCCCATTGCAGCCCTGGGAGGGGCCCTGGGCTCTGTGGTGGGTCAGGTCCTTCATGCCACCCCCCAGCGGATGAGGGTCCTGGTGGCCTCGGGGGCAGGGGCGGCCATAGCGGCGGCCTTCGACGCTCCCATTGCGGGGATGATGTTCGCCCTGGAGATAGTGCTCCTGGGGAACTTCGACATTGAACACTTCCCCCCCGTGGTCATCTCGGCAGGCACGGCTACCGTGGTCACAGAGGCTATCTACGGCAGAGAAGTGACTTTCCGGCTGCCCCCCTTTCAGCTGAAGAACCTGTGGATAGAGATCCCCTCCTATGTGGTTCTGGGTCTGGTGGTCTCGATTCTTGCCGTGCTCTTCATCAGGCTCTTTCACGGAATCAGCGAGTACTTTGAGGACAGGGTCCACCTCCACATCTATCTGAAGGTCCTATTTGGTGCCGCCCTGGTGGGGGCCATGGGCATTTTCCTGCCCCAGGTCATGGGCAACGGGTACAACTACGTGGAGCAGGTCCTTCAGGGGCAGTTGCCCTGGGTTCTGGTGACAATACTCGTCTTTGCCAAGATGGTGGCCACCTCTTTCACTATCGGTTCGGGGAGCCCTGGCGGGCTCTTCTCTCCAGCCCTCTACATTGGTTGTATGATCGGGGCCAGTTTCGGGGGCGTCGTCCATCTCCTCTTCCCCACCCTGTCGGCCCATCCGGGGGCCTATGCCTCGGTGGGGATGGGGGCCTTTCTGGGAGCCGCCTGCCATGCCCCACTGACGGGGATCTTCCTGCTCTTTGAGATGACCCGGAACTACCAGATCATGCTGCCGGCCATCTTCGCCACCATGACGGGGTCTCTGGTGGCGGAGCGCCTCCTTCCCTACTCCCTGGACACCTATGGCCTGGCCAGGAAGGGCATCTTCCTCCACCATGGAAGGGAGAGGGAGGTGCTGGAGACCCTGAAGGTGAAGGACGCCCTCACCAAGGACTTCGACGCGGTGTGGGAGGGGACGTCCCTGAGGGGGCTCAGGGTCTATTTCGGTCGCTTCTCCCGTCATACAGACCTTTTTGTGGTGGACAACGAGGGACGTCTGGTGGGGGTGATCCCCTTCTCCATCCTCCGGGAGGCCCTCTTCAGGGAGGATTTGGACGATCTCTTGGTGGCCAGGGATCTGGCCATCACCGACGTGGAACCCTTGAAGGAGGACGACAGCCTCCTGGAAGCCATGAAGCGATTCGGTCACAGGGGAGTGGACCATCTCCCCGTGGTGGACAGGGAGGGGTCCCGGATTCTCACGGGAATGGTGACCAGACGAGGGGTCATAGAGGCCTACAACAGGGAACAGGTAAGGAGGAGCGTGGGCGAGGAATAAGAGGGTGGGGTTGGATTACATCAGGGAGCTCCGAACCCGGGAAGGCCTCTTCATGGTCCTCATGGCGGTGGTGATAGGGATCCTGGCCGGGTACGGGGCTGTAGGCTTCAGGAAGCTGATAGACCTGGTTCGGTCCGGGGCCTTCGACCATCTCCTTCCTTTTCTGGAGGGGGTGGGTCTGGGGGGGGCGGCCCTCCTCTTTGTTCCCGCTGTGGGAGGCCTTTTGGTGGGCCCCATCACCGCCTTCTTTCCCCAGGAGGCCCGAGGGCACGGGGTGCCAGAGGTGATGGAGGCCGTGCTGACCAGAAGGGGAGTGATGAGGCCCCGTACGGTCATCCTTCGGGCCGTGGCCTCGGCCCTCTCCATAGGCTCTGGAGGTTCTGTGGGGAGGGAAGGGCCCATCGTGCAAATAGGCTCCGCCATCGGCTCCTCTGTTGGTCAATTGTGGAATGTGACAGGAAACCCTATGAAGGTCCTGGTGGGGTGCGGGGCGGCGGGAGGCATTGCCGCCACCTTCAATGCTCCTATAGCGGGCTTCATTTTTGCCAACGAGGTGATCCTGGGGGACTTCTCTCTGGCCACGGTGAGCCCCATCATCCTCTCTTCCGTGGCCGCCACAGCCGTTTCCCGGCACTATCTGGGGGCCTATCCCGCCTTCATGGTGCCCCAGTACGTCCTGGCCAGTCCTGTGGAGCTCTTTTTCTACGCCCTTTTGGGTGTCTTGGTCTCCCTGGTGGCCTTCTTTTACGTGCGGGCCCTTTACTGGGCCGAGGACTTCTTCGACGAGAAGGTTCCGGTGCCTCAGATTCTGAAGCCGGGCCTGGGGGGACTCCTGCTGGGGATGATGGCCCTGGTGTTTCCCCAGGTCATGGGCAACGGGTATCCCCACATGGAGCAGGCCATGAGGGGAGAGATGGCCCTGTGGCTCATGGCCTCCCTGGTGGTGGTCAAGGTGTTGGCCACCTCCATAACCATAGGGTCGGGTGGCTCGGGAGGGGTCTTCGCCCCTGCCCTCTTTGTGGGGGCCATGGCGGGGGGCTCTTTTGGCACCCTTGTCCACAGGCTCTTCCCCGCGGTGACGGCCCCTGAGGGGTGCTATGCCCTGGTGGGAATGGGGGGGGTCTTTGCCGCTGCCGCCTTTGCTCCCCTCACATCTATTCTCATTCTCTTCGAGCTCACCAATAACTACACCATCATCCTGCCCATCATGATAGTGTGTGTCATCGGGTACGTCCACGGCAGGTGGATCAGGAAGTACTCCATCTACACCCTTAAGCTTCACCGGAAGGGGGTGGAGGTGGAGAGGGGAAGGGACGTGAACATCCTGAGGGATATCCGGGTGGAGGAGGCCATGGAGAAGGACTTCATCTCCGTGGCCCCCTCCACCCCTCTGGCCCGGCTGGCGGGGATCATTCATCGCACGGGCCAGAGCTACTTTCCCGTGGTGGAGAAGGGAGGTCGGCTGGTGGGGATCATCACCTTCCACGATCTGGAGCCCACCCTTTTCGTCTCGGGGCTGGAGTACCTGGTGGTGGCCGACGATCTGGCCAGTAAGCACCTCATCACCACCACACCCCGGGAGAGCCTCTATGAGGCGGTGAAGAAGATGGATCGGGCGGGGATAAGGCAGCTGCCCGTGGTGGACCCGGAGGATCCCACCAGGCTCCTGGGGATCCTCACCCGGAAGGATGTGGTGGCCGCCTACAACCGGGAGGTGGTGAAGAGGGGCCTCCAGTAGGGGGCCTGGGAGGGAAGGGTTTTGCGTTTTCTTGTTGGGCCTGCCAGGAGAGACTGGTATCGGATCCTCTTTGAGAACACCTCCGACGCCGTGGTGGTGGCGGAGGGGGAGACGGGCCGGGTGGTGGATGTGAACCAGGCGGCTCAGGAGTTGTGGGGCTATACCAGGGAGGAGATGGTGGGGATGCATCAGGAGGACCTCCATCCTTCCTCCCTGAGGGGAGTCTACAGGATGGTGTTCAAATCCCATGTCAACGCTCCCCGGGCCTTCATGTCCAGGTGCGTGGTCCTTAGAAAGGACGGGGGGACCCGCATCACGGAGCTTAGAGCCACCTCCCTCCGGGTGGGAG
>JALUVF010000181.1 GCA_027020915.1 bacterium | reverse complement strand
CAGGCCAGGAGACTACGTGACTGTTGTCCGCAAGGGCGCATCCTACCACGTTCTGGGGGCGTCGAAGCGGTGAGGGTGCGCATCGTTTCCGTATCGCCCTGTGGCTGGGCCCTGTGCAGCGATGGAGTCCTCCGACGGCCGGCAAGCCGGGCCGACTATCGGGTGGGAGATTGGGTCGTGGTGGAGGGCGATCTTATCCTGGGTCACAGGTCTGCCAGCCAGGCGGTGACGATGACCGGGATAGTGGAGACAGGCGGGCCCCCGGCTTCCTGCCCGGATGGGAGCTGGCTCCTGGTGCTGCGTTACAGCACCGGTTCCAAGAAATACTTCTGCATCAACTTCACCACAGGTGAGTACCAGCTTCTAACGGGCCTCAACGACTCCAGGGCCAACAAGAACATCACCTCTCTCCTTGTGGATTGCGAGGCCGTCTACAACATCACGCCCCCGCCCACGGGGGCCGCATTCTGGACGTGGCACAATGACAAGATCCATTTCCTCATGGGCCAGCCCATACACCAGGAGGATACCATCTACGAGTACGGGCCCTGGGGCGGGAATTACACCCTCTTCGACCAACGCAAAGTCTGGGAACGCAGGCTGTTCGCCCAGATCCTGGATTACGGAGACAACCCGGCCATCCCGGCCCCGTATCTAGCCAACTCGTACATTTATCACTACCTGGACCGGGATGCCGGCCTTCAGACCTATTGCGACATGACCCCGGCCTTCAGCCGGGACGTGGGGCTTTTCAATATAAAGCTCCTCATAAACCTGGATGTGCTGCCTTCTCCCCTAGCCACTTTCGCACATGCTTTCAGACCAAACGACGAGGCGGGAGACACCCGCTGGGCCCACTGGCACAGGCTGACATGCCAGGAGGTGGACCTGCAGACAGGGGCCGTCACTACCTTTGACCCCACGGCCATGCTCCAGGAATACGTGGAGGGCTACCTGGACGACCAGGGCCTCGCCTGGACAGGCGAATTCCCTCTTTACCGCGTGGGGAGCGGAGATCCTGTGACCTTCGTTCCCGTCTACCTGAGGGCTAACGGTTCCAGCTACAAGGTGTGGCTCCTGGAGGCGAGCCCATCGTTCCTCTCCGGGCGCCGGGACATCATGCGCCGCCACATCGTATATTTCACATCGAGCGGGGTATCGTCGTCCTCTTACGAAGACCTGGTCACCGTCACCACTGGATCTCCGCCCGATCCAGTGCGCACCGTTCAGGCCACGCTCCCCATCAGAGACGACGTGGAACTGGCCTCAAACCATCAGGTTTACCAGGTAGACGAAGGCGGATTGGCTTATGTCAAGGTGACAGATTCCCTCCAGGCTACGGTTTTCCAGAAAGACGTGGCTGTGTCCGCCACTATCGAAAAAATCGCCGCCTGGGGCCATTATGGGCAGAACAACTACTTCGCCGCCCTGTTGTCCCCCCTGGCCTGGGGCATAAACGAGCAGCTGCTGTTTACCGACACCATCAAGGTCTTCGCATACGCCACTGCCAAGGCCATAGGAGCGGACAACTGGTACAGGGACGACGGGCTCAAGTCCAAAAACACCATCCACTATCAGACTCAGTGGAAGCTCAGGGTCTGGAAAGATCCCGACTTTGACTACATCTACAGCCTTGACGACGTAGACTTGCCCACCGAGGAGCCCGACTGGGTTCGCGAATACCTCTTGGAGCTACACAACCAGGCCCGGGGCGAGGGCAACGAGCTGGCCCTGGACCAGGGTGGCCTGGAGGCCGTGGCCCAGTTCCATAGCGACGACATGGCCACCAACAACTTCTTCGACCACACAGGCAGCGCTGGAGACCCCGTCCAGGACAGGCTGGACGAGTTCGGGATCATCTATGCCGTCTACGGCGAAAACATAGGGGCCGTGGAAGAAGCGGAGCTCACCAAGGATGGCATAAAGACCATGTTCGACGCATGGATGGCTTCGGAGGGACACCGGGCCAACATACTCAACGCCGGATTCACCAGATTGGGCATCGGCTACGCCTATGACAACCAGGCAGGGCAATGGAAATTCACCTGCGACTTCTCGGATAAATCGCCCCAGGCCCTCAACACCAGCCGTTACCAATTAACTTACGTGGTAGAAGACACAGATGGCGGCACACTACTGGCCTTTGACTGGGGCTGTAGCGGCCGTGAAGTGCGGGACGTGAGCATCTTTGTGGGGCAGGACAATTACGTGCTGGTCACCTATGAGATAGTCACTGTAGACCGTCCCCTGCCTGACGTTGACACAGGCGGCTCCTGGACCTCGACCCCGCTTCAAGAAGAGACCATCAAGCGGGTCTTCCGCCTCTTCGGGCCTGATGGGAAGGAAGTTTGGAAGGGCACCCTACCGGTGGCTCTAGTAAAAATGACCGCCGCCTACTTCAAAGATGGAACCTAATATGCCTATAATTATTGATCCACATAAGGTTGTATGCTACTGAAGTAGGTATACTTATGAAGGGGGTGAAAAATGAAGAGGGTGCTTATTCTTGTTGGAGTACTTGCCCTTGTTATTTCCTCAAGTGCATGGGGGTTTGATGTGCAACGCATCGCTTGGGACCAAAACATATGTGCCACAAACGGAGATTTCTGTCTGAGGGGCAACATAGAATACAACAAAAAATCCAAAAACATCAGCCTTAATGGTCGCATTGACAGAAGCGCAGGGCCAGGAATCGTAACGATATGGTTTAAAGGGTTAACCTCCACAAATAAAGAAGCAGTGGTCCATATGACTTTTCGAGTGAGAGGGCATTATAGCGAGATAGTCCGCCATAGCGTATATACTGGATATTGGGGGCAGGTTGATTGGCGTTTGGATGAAGTCCAGTTTGAGCCTTTGAAATGAAGGGAGGCGCTCATGAGAGCGTGGGGTAAGCAGATTGTTTTTGCAGCAATAATTTGCGCGTTTGCATTAGCTATCAACGGGCGTGTAGGGCGAACAGCTTCCTGGAAGATTGGAGACACTGCCAGAGTGACAGGATCAAACTGGATCGGCTGCAAAGATAAGGACCGGCTAGATAAACTCAATGAGTATGCGCACCAACATGATGAAAAGGCCTTTAAAAGGCTTTTGGCCCATAGTTTGTTAACTGGCGAGTGCCGGTTCTTTAAAAGCGGGGAGATTGTTTATATCACGGCCCTGTCCTTCTTGGGATATGTCAAAGTAAGGCTTCAAGGAGAAGTGGACGAGTTCTGGGTATTGAGCCAAGCTTTAACCGCAGAGTGAAGATTTTTAGAGAAGTCTCCCGCTGCTCTCGCTGTTTTATCCCGGGCAGTCATCAACAGCCATTCCTGGCACATCAAAACAGGTTTTGACAGGTTTTGGCACGGGAACAGTTTGTCGCATCTAAGTTCCACTTTGTCGCATTTTAGATTCCACTGAACAGGACAGCTCATAATTATAAGATATCGGCTGAATGTTACCAAGTAGGATACTAATTTGGATTTTTAATTTTGGGGTGGGAGTTTGTAACTACTTGATTTTTTTGGAGGCGGCACCCGGATTCGAACCGGGGAATGAGGGATTTGCAGTCCCCTGCCTTACCACTTGGCTATGCCGCCTTAAAAAGATGGAGCGGGAAACGGGATTTGAACCCGCGACCCCTGCCTTGGCAAGGCAGTGCTCTACCCCTGAGCTATTCCCGCTCTTGGTGGATGGTTTTATATATTTCTTCCCCTTCGGTGTCAAGACGGGTTTGCCCTTTTTGAACCTTGATAGCGGGGTCGCCTGGGTATAAAGATGGTGGCACATAAGAAGGCTAGGAGGAGCGGGTATGCTTCGGAGTATGCGCCAGAACATGAAGTCCCTCAGTGTTGCCCTGTGGATCGTCGTGGCCGCTTTCATAGGCACCATTTTCCTTGTTTGGGGGAAGGGAAGCCAGCGGGGCGGTAAAGACGTGGTGGCCAAAGTGGGAGACAGGGTCATCACCTATATGGAGTACAGGAAGGCCTATGTGAAGACCTATGAATTCTATCGCAAGATGTTCGGGGAGAAGTTCAACGAGGATATGGTGAAGAAGCTCCGTTTGAAGGAGCAGGTTTTCAACTCTCTGGTCAACGACAAGCTGGTGGAGGTGGTGGCGGAGAAGGAGGGGATCAAGGTTTACCCCCAGGAGGTGGTGGATGAAATAGCCCGCATGGGGGTTTTCCAGACCAACGGAAAGTTCGATCCCAGGAAGTACGAGAAGCTCCTCCAGTACAACAGGCTCACCCCCGAGGAGTTCGAGGAGAGTGTGAGACGTACTCTCTTGAAGGACAAGGTCTTGGCTCTGGCGGGAGACGCCGCCCTGGTTCCCCGGGCTGAGGTGAGGGACGAAATCGTGTATGGCATGGAGAAGGCGAAAGTGGAGTACGTGGTCCTCTCTCCCAAGCTTCTGGCCCACAGGGTGAAGGTGAAGGCCGATGAACTGAAGGCTTTCTACGAGAAGCACAGGGAGGAGTTCAGGGTGCCTGACAGGGTGAAGGTCTCCTATCTGGCTTTCACCATAAAGGGCTTCAAGAATCGGGTCAAAGTCTCTCCAGAGGAGGTCAGGGCGTATTACGAGGAGAACAAGGAGGACTTTCCCGCTTCCCCCAGGCTTCACCTTCTGGTCATATCCGTAAAGGGCAAAAAGGCCCTGGGGAAGGTCCTGGAGGCTCTGAAGAAGGGGGACTTTGCCCGGGTGGCCCGGCGCTATTCCCAGGACGCCTTTGCCTCGAAGGACGGGGATATGGGTTGGGTCTCCCTCTCCCATCTGCCGGCTCCTGTGGGTAAGACTCTGGGTTCTCTCAGGGTGGGTGAGGTATCCCCTCCGGTTAAGGTGGATGGTGAGTACAAGATCTTCAAAGTGTTGGACAGGAAGGAGGGAGGGTATAAGCCCCTGGAGGAGGCGAGGGACGAGATTCAACAGCGTATCCTGGCAGAGAAGGCCAGGAAGGAGGCCCTGAGAACCGCTGCCAGGGCCAGGGATATGTTGAGGAAGGGGCTCTCCCTGGGGGAGGTGGCTAAAAAGCTGGGAGTGAAGGTGGTCACTACTCCCCTGCTGGCCAGGAGTGACACCATTTCCGGTGTGCCCAGCTCCTCCAAGTTGCTTCAGGTGGCTTTTGCCCTTCAGGAGAAGGAGGCGTCGGATATCGTTCGCGTACCTGAAGGGTTCTATATCCTTAAGGTGGTGGAGAAGAAGGAGTCATACGTCCCTCCCCTGGAGGAGGTGAGATCCAGGGTGGAGGAGGCCTTGAGGCTGGAGAAGGCCCAGGCCATGCTGGGTGAGGAGGGAAAACGGCTGGCCAGCGTGGCTGCTCAGAAGGGGTGGAGAGGGGCCCTGGAGTCTCTTGGCCTCTCGGGGGTGAAGGTGAAGAAATCTCCCTATTTCACCCGGGCCA
>JALUVF010000180.1 GCA_027020915.1 bacterium | reverse complement strand
GCAACCTTCTGGGTCTCCAGGCCTTGTCTATCGCCACCAATACCAGATCTACACTACCGGAATGCTCCCCCTTTTGCCAGAACTCCACCCTGAAGGTGATGGACGAATTGCCTTTGGAAGCCAGAAAAACCCTGGCCTCTACCTCCACCCCATACTTCAAGGGTCTCTTAAACTCTCCCCCGGCAGCCACCACGGGCAGCCCTAGATTCCTGTCGGGGTTTCGGAAGAGCTCCCCAGGGTCCATACCCCGCGCCCTGAAGAAATCCTCCAGGGCCTGGTGGGCGTACCTGAAGAAGGAGACAAAGTAGACCACCCCGAAAGGGTCCGTGTCGCCAAACCTCACCCAGAAAGAGGTCTTAAAGGGCACGCTCACACCCTTTGGGGTACCCCTTCCACCACTTCCTGAAGGACGGTAAAGGTCCGCCTCTCCCTCTGGGCATCCCTCTTTCTTGAGAGGTGATGGAGCTGGGCAAGGTATGCCGCCATGTCCACGTTCCTGCCCCTGAGGAGAAGCTCGTCAATGAGGGTCCTGTAAAAGGTCACGATCTCCCCTATGAGATCGGGTGTGTACTCCCTGCCCTGGATCTTGAGACAGTCCACCCCCGCCTCCAGGTAGTCGGGCAGGTTGGAGAAGGCCAGGAACATGTCGTTTCTCAGATAGGCACCCCTTCCATCCTCCCGGTTCCAGCGGGCCTTGCATATCCTGTGACAGTAGCCCCCCCTGTTGGGAGAGCCCCAGAAGTGGTTCTTGCCCTCTTCATCCCAGTACCACTGATGCCGGAAATAGCTGGACATGAGGCACTTGCCCAGATAGGTGAAGCACGTGTTGGAATGGAGGAAAACTTCTACCCCCACGTCCACATGGCGCTTGATCTCCCCGATCTCCTCCACGGTGAGGTTACAGGGGGCCACCACCATGTCCACTCCAATTTCTCTGTAGAACCTGAGGTCTTCCATGTTTATGGCGTTGGCCCCGGCACTCACATGGACCTCCATCTCAGGGAAGTGGCTCTTCACCATGTGCATGGCTCCGGGGTCCGTAAGGATGAGTCCCTTCACCCCCCATTGGTGGAAGCGTTCAATCTTGCCCATGAAGAGATCCATCTCCGTGGAAGAGAAGTTGGTGTTCAAGGCCACCCTCACCTCTTTACCCCACTCCCCGGCCAGATCGTTTATCTCCCTTATCTCATCGTCGGAAAGCTCATACTGGGCCGTTCTCCTGCTCCAGCCCCTGGCCCCAACATAAACGGCATCCGCCCCGGCAGCAAAGACGGCCCGGGCCATCTCCAGGCTGCCACCAGGAGCAAGAAGAGAAACCCCTCTCATCATTGTTCCCTTCCCTCCTTCCCCACCTCCATGGGGGATATCCTCTCGCCTCCAAAGAGGCGTCCAATGTATCTATGTCCCGACCTCCTGAAGAGATATCCATTACAAAAACCGTAAGGGGATAGGCTGGCCATGGCTTCCAACTCCGAAGTCTCCAGGTAATCGTCCACCCCCTGAGAGATCCTGTCCAGGGCCCCTCTGTAGATGCTCCCTATGGTCTCGATATACTCGGGAGACTCCCTCAGGGTCTGGATATAAAACACCCTGAATCCCCTCCAGTAGAGAGATCCCAGGTACTCTATGAGACACAGGTCCTTCCCGCTCAAAGTGACCCTTCCGATGTTCTTGAGCCTCCACTTTCCCGATACCAGCCAATGGGGCTCAAAACAGACATCTTCACAGCTTTTCCCCTCCTCATGTTCTAAAATAAAACAACTCTCAGAAATTCCCAGGGGAATCTTTCCATGAACCTGGAGGGTCACCCGGGTGGGGGCATGGGTCCTGATGTAATCCACCTCCTCCAGGGAGAGCTCGGGATTGGGAAAGATCCTCTCCACCCCCATGGTGTGAAGGAGCTTGGCCGTCTCATGGGTGTAGAGATTGGCAAAAACCCCCAGATGAACGGGGAAAGGAAGCTCCATACGGTGGATCATCCTCACCAGCCCCAGATTGTGGACCTCCACACCGTCCAGGGGGAGATGGGCCACTTTTTCCAGGAGACCCTCCAGCCAGGGCAAATCTTTATTTCTGGGTTCGGCGTAAAGACTGAGGTAACACCTCTTTCCATCCTTTTTGGCCACGGTAAGGGCCCTTTCCACCAGGTAAGGGTCCGAAGAGATGTTGCCGGGTACCAGGGGGCATGTAGGGTCACCAAGATAGAGAGCGTGGTAAGGAGAGAGATCCACCCCTTCCAGCAGATCTAGTGTGGGTATGTGAGTAGAAAGCTCAAACATAGCTCTCCTCTTCCCTGATCTTTTCCCTGATGGCCCTCACCAGAGCCCTCATCTTGTTCCATCCCATACCCCTTCCTCCTATTTTCAAGGCCCTCACCCCTGCATGCAAAAGGGCCGGCAACTTCTCCAGGTCCCAGTAGAACTCAGGCGCCCACTGCCACTCTCTGCCTCTACTGTCCACCCACTCCTGGGCACAGGTCCTGTAACAGACCCCGCTCCGCTTGGAGCTACCAGACCAAATCACAGTCCGCAAACCAGAATTTTCAAGGTTCATATCAAAATAACTGCTAATCCTGCAAAGCCCCAAAGTGGTAGCCTGGCATCTCACTCCAAAGATCATCACCTCTGTTTCCACACCCCTGGAGGCCAGGGAGAGGGTGATCTCCTCAATCTCATGGGTACCCAAGTGGGGAGAGAGAATCACCCGGGAAGCCCCCAGGTCCGCCCAGAAATGGGCCTCTTCCAGGGAGAGTACCACAGCTCCCAAACTGGCATGAATCTCCACGTCGGGACAATGCTCCCGGATCCTCATGGCCAGGTAGGGATCGCTACAGATCACCTCCTTCACCCCCCGAAGGACGGCTTCCCTCACCACTCCCCAGGCCTGCTCAGCCTCCATAGGGCTCGGCATGAGATTGAAACTGAGGAGAGCCCTCTTACCTCTATCCCGGGCTCTTCTACAAACTTCCTCCACCTGGTAGAGGGAGAATTCCTGGTTCCTGTCGGCTCTGCTCCAACCCCTTATTCCAAAGTAGAAACCCTCCACGTCCATGGCAAGGACGCATGGAAGGATCTGGAAGTCGCCGCAGGGTACAATTATCTCACAACGTTTATCTATCAAGGACATACAACCCTCTCTTCAAGGAATCCATGGTTTTTATAAGGGCTTGCCTTGGGCCTCGTCAAGGCAAAGATGCCTTGACACAAAAAACACAATGTGTTAACCCCAAACTCGGTTTGCAACCCACAAATTTTGCAGGTCTTTTAGGAGGTGGAACATGGCCAAAATACCTGAGAATTACTTTCCGCCCAAAGAGTACTGGCCCAAGTACGTGATTCCCGATGAGTTCGTAATGCCCGACAATGCCAATCTGGCTTACTGCCTGCTGGACAGACATATCGACGCAGGCAAGGGCAAGAGACCCGCCGTGCTCTTTGGCGACAGGACCATGAGCTATGCCGAACTTCAGGAGGCCTCCTGCCGCGTAGCCAGCAGTCTGGCAGATCTGGGAGTGGAGAAACAGGACAGGGTAGCCATCAGGATGGTCAACTGTCCCGAGGCTCTGGCGGTCATCTTCTCCCTCATGAGGCTGGGAGCCATTCCCGTACCCATGTCTCCCCTGTGGAGCAAAGACGAAATAGGTTTTACTCTCAACAACGCCGAGGCCAAGTACATCTTTGTCTCCGCCCCC
This sequence comes from bacterium, assembly GCA_027020915.1. GTDB lineage: Bacteria > Thermosulfidibacterota > Thermosulfidibacteria > Thermosulfidibacterales > B14-G1 > B14-G1. The sequence continues at coordinate 1,858 of JALUVF010000180.1, read as the reverse complement.
CTCATGGAGGAGGTGGAGAAGGCAAAAGGGAGCTTCCAGTACACCAAAAACATCATCGTGGTGGGAGGAAACCCCGCAGACTGGGAAGCCAAGGGCTACCTCACCTATGCCACCCTCCTGAACAAAGGTGACAGTAAGGTCTTCACCGAGAGTGTAGACATGGACGATATTGGAGTCATCCTCTACACCTCGGGAACCACTGGGCCTCCCAAGGGCTGCATCCACTTCGTCAAGGAACTCCTGGTGGAGAGCTACCTGGTGAACAAATACGTGTGGAGGCTGGTGGAGGGTGACATCCTGGGCGGCTCCGCCCCCGTCTCTTTCGCCGCTGGTTTCGGCACCTTCGCCCTCATCCCCTTCTACGCCGGTGCCACCGTCTGCCTCATCGGAAAGTTCGCCCCCGACGTGCTTTTGGAGCAGATCCAGAAACACAGAGTAACGGTCCTCACCGGTCTGCCCACGGCCTACAGGGCCCTCCTGCGCTTCCCCGACTTCGACAAGTACGACATCAGCTCCCTGAGAATGGCCACCACGGGCGGCGATGCCCTGGGGGTGGAAACCTTCAATGCCTGGTACGAGAAGACGGGCCAGTACATCTACGAGGGCCTGGGGGCCACTGAGATGGTTCACCTCATCACCTCCAACGCCGTGAACATGAAGCCCAAGGCCGGTTCCATCGGCATCGCCATTCCCGGCTTCGACATCAAGGTCCTGGACGAAAACGGCAATGAGGTCAAACCCGGTGAAGTGGGCAAGCTCACGGTGGTGGGTCCCACAGGGCCCCTCTACTGGAAGCCCTACGCCGACGACGAGCGTCTCCTCAAGACCCAGAAGGAGTCTGTCACCGACGGCAGGGCCAAGCTGGGCGACGCCGTTTACATGGACGAGGAGGGCTACATATTCTTCGTCTCCAGGGAATCCGACATGATCAAGAGCTCGGGCTACAGGATCGGTCCCGCCGAGGTGGAAGACGCCCTCAAGAAGCACCCCGCCGTGGCTGACGCCGGAGTCATCGGTTCCCCCGATCCCCTCAAGGGCGAGATCACCAAGGCCTATGTCATCCTCAAGGCAGGCTACACGGCCTCCGAGGACCTAGCCAGGGAACTGGTGGAGTCCTGCAAGGAGTTCATCGCTGTCTACAAGCTACCCAGGGCCGTGGCCTTCTGCGACCAATTGCCCAGGACCCCTACGGGCAAGCTCCTGCGCAGGATCCTCAAGGAGTGGGACAAGGAAGACAAGTACCCCACCATCAGGATCTCTTAAAAAATCCGGCAGAAAAACTCTCAGGGGCCTCCAGATCTGGAGGCCCCTTTTCATTTCGGCCCGATTTAACCACCTTGATTTTGCCTTTTTTCCCCTGTATCTTTCATGATGCCCCGGCGGAGAGGTGACCGAGTGGCCGAAGGTGCTCGCCTGCTAAGCGAGTGTGCCCCACAAGGGCACCGTGGGTTCGAATCCCACCCTCTCCGCCAGTTTCTTGTTTTTCAGAATTCCCTCAGCACCCTGTAGAGGGTGTCCCTCTGGACAGGCTGAAAACCGGCATCCTGGATGCAGCGAATGATCTCCTCCTTGCTCATTCTGAAGGTGGCTCCGGCAGAGGCCACCACGTTCTCCTCTATCATGGTGGAGCCGAAGTCATTGGCCCCGAAATAGAGGGCCACCTGGGCTATCTTGGCCCCCTGGGTCACCCACGAAGCCTGGATATTGGCCACGTTGTCCAGGAAGATCCGGGAGATGGCCAGCACCTTTAGATAATCCACGGCAGTGGCCTTCTCCACGTGGGCCAGCTCCGTGTTGGGAGGCTGGAAGGTCCAAGGAATGAAGGCGGTGAATCCCCCTGTTCTGTCCTGGAGGTCCC
>JALUVF010000179.1 GCA_027020915.1 bacterium | reverse complement strand
AGTCCGTGTAGTTGTCCAACCACTCCAGGGCCCTGGAGAAGATCTCCTTCCCCTCCATCACTTCTCCTCCTGGAGGAGGGCCTTGATCTCTTCTACCCCGGGCACCTTGCCCACCACGGCCACCTTTTCGTTTATCACCAGGGCAGGGGTGATAAAGGTGTACTCGGTGATTTTGTCCATGTCCTTGACGTATTCCACCCGGGCCTGGGTTCCCAGCTCCTCCACGGCCTTCTGGGTCCTTTCCAGGAGCTCCTGGCATCTTTTGCAGCCTGTTCCAAGGACCTTTATTTCCATACTTACCTCCTCATGCGAAGTATTTTCCGAATACCATTCCGCTGATGGTGGCCATGACCACCACCAGGGATATGTAAATGAGGGCCTTTTTTGTGCCCATGACCTTTCTGATGACCAGCATGTTGGGGAGGGAGAGGGCGGGACCCGCCAGAAGGAGGGCAAGGGCGGGTCCCTGGCCCATTCCCAGCTGGGTGAGGGCCTTTATGATGGGCACCTCCGTCAGGGTGGCGAAGTACATGAGGGCCCCGATGAAGGAGGCCAGGAAGTTGGCCATGAGGCTGTTCCCCCCCACCCATCGGGTCACCACTTCAGGGGGGAGGAGGACCTTTATGGCCCCTGCAACAAAGACCCCCACCAGGAGCCAGGGGGTGATGAGTTTCACGAAATACCAGGTGGAGACCATCCACTCCTTCACATCATCCTTGGTGTGGAAGCCCTTAAGGATGGCTGCCAGGATGACCAGAAGACCGGCGGCCATGAGATACCTGTGGGAGGCCATGGTGATGAGGATGAAGAATAGAACCAGGAAAAAGACCAGGGTGATCCAGCCCTTTCTCTCTTCCTGGGGCAGGGAGAGGTGGGCGGCGGCCTTCACCTTTTCCCTCTCCTCATCTCTAAATATAAAGGCCATTACAAGGCCTATCACCACAGAGAAGAGAACGGCCCCCACGGCCCTGGCTACCCCTATCTTTATGCCCAGTAGCCGGGCGGAGTAGATGACGGCCAGGACGTTGATGGCCGGCCCAGAGTACAGGAAAGCCACGGCAGGTCCCAGGCCGGCCCCCCTTTTGTAGATGCCCGTGAAGATGGGCAGGACTGTGCACGAGCATACCGCCAGTACCGCTCCCGACACCGATGCCACGGAGTAGGAGAGCCAGGGCTTTACATGGGCTCCGAAGTAGCGCATGACCGAGGCCTGGGAGACGAAGACACCAATGGCCCCGGCGATGAAAAAGGCAGGGACCAGGCAGGGGATGGCATGGGCCACTACATAGTCCATGAGGGAGGCCCAGCCACTCTTCATGAGGGTGAGGACGATGGAAAGAGGTGCCTTTCCCCCCAGGACCCTGGGGCCCCAGAGGAGGCCCGCCAGGATCAGAACACCGAACATGAGGGCCATACCCTGGAAGGTTTCGCTATTGAGCCATGCCGCCAGCTTTTTCAACGGTACTCCTCCCCTTATGGGGAAGGACCATACCCATCTTTGAACAATAAATCAAGATCTGAAGATATAAAAAGATGGATATGCTTTGTGGCTGGTTTTCCAGGTCCCTGGGGAGTGTTTCCTCCCCCTTGCTCCCCGGGTTGGAATCAGGCCTTTAAGGGAATTTACGGCCTTCAGGGCCCCTTTTAAGTGCAGTGTTTCCCCCGTTCAGCCCATGAAGGAGAGGAGGTTGCTCACCTTTTTCAGGCCCAGCAGGCCGGTTTTGCCCTGTCCCAGGATCTGCAGGAAATGGTTATAGTCCTTGAGGAAGTAAGTTAGAGAGAGGAGGGCTCCCACCACGAAGACCAGAATGATGATACCTCTCAAAGCGGGATTTTCCCCCAGGGTTTCGTAGGCTCTCACCCAGTCGAACTTGTGGTCCTCTTCCACTATCTTGAGCAGGTCCATCTCTTTCCTCCTCTTTGGGGTGGTCTTTTTATTAAGCCTTTTGTGACGGTTGTGTCAATCCATCCCTCTCTTTCGTGTTTCCAGGTGACAGCCATGTTGTAAACATTTTACTGTAAGAAATTGCCAGGTATTGATAAGCCTTTTTGATGCTGTATAATGAGCATAACTAGGTAGGAGGTTAGGGGTTTGTCCTGTAAAAAAGCCCTGGTGGCCCTTCCATTCCTGGGACCCCTTGGAGAGTGGGTGAACACCCGTTTTGTGGATGCCCTGGAGGGTGAAGTCCGGAGAAGGGGGGAGAAATGGGTCTTTGTTTCCCTTGGTCCCGGGGATCTTCCTGGAGGCGTGGTGGAGGCCATTAGGGACGTCCATTTCGTGGTGATACTCTCTGGAGTGGAGGATGGCCTGGCGGGGCTTTTGCTGGGGTACTCCCAGGCCATGGCCGTCCCCGTGGTGGGGGTGGATTTGGAAGGTGGCTCCCGGGGGGGGTTGTCCCTCCTCAGGGATCTGGGCCTGCCCCTGGCGGTTTTGAAGGGAACGGAGGAGGAGGCCTGGAGGGATCTGGCCGCTGAGGTTCTGGATGAGGCCTTTCCCGGTGAGGGGGAAAGGGGGGACTACCCCGGTCTCTTGCGTCATGGATTGGCCATTAGACCTCCCCATGGATATCCCGAGATATGCCGGGTTTTCGGAGATATAGAGAGTTATGTGGGAGAGGATGGCACTCTGGATCCCTCCTGGGAGAAGGAGATGCTGGGTTATGCTTCGTTGCCCTTTTCTCTTCCCCTTTCCTGGGCTCCGGAGAAGGTTGTGACCAGGATCCATTGCCACAGGCTGCTGGCACCTGTTTTGGAAGGGCTCTTTCAGGAGGTGGTGGACAGGGGGCTTAGACCCCTGGTGAGGACCTATGGGGGCTGTTTCTCTTTCAGGAGGATGCGGGGAGGGGGGCGCCTCTCCACCCATTCCTGGGGCATAGCCATAGACTTGAATCCCGACACCAATCCCCTGGGTTCCAAGGGCGATATGGCTCCGGAACTGGTGAGCCTGTTCCGGGAGTTTGGCTTTGTGTGGGGTGGTGCTTTTTCCCGGCCCGACCCCATGCACTTTCAGTTTTGTAGTGGCTACTAAGAGGGGGTGATGAATGGCAGGAGAGAAGCAAGACAGGTTTGCGGAGGCTCTGGAGAAGCTGTGGGGTAAGGACCTGGAGGAGATCAAGGGGTATCTCAAGGATTTTCTCACGCTCACCATATCCACCAAGGTGAAGAGGGAAGGGGAAGCAGGGGAGGAGGAAGTGGCGAGGACTTCTTTCTACCTTGACGGCGACATAGAGAGTCTCTTTCCCGTCAAGGGAGGCGGGGTGGACAGGGAGATCCTTGACCTTCATCAGGATATGGTGGCCATGGCCATGGCCAATCGCACGGAGATCGTGAAGACACTGCTGGGCCTTCTGAAGTTGATAAACCTTTAACTTCTTTGCGGCTGGTGGGGAATGGTGGAAACCTGGGGGGTCAACCTTTTCACCCTCTCCTTTCCCCCTACCCATGGGGTGAAGATGGTATTTGCCACCAGGGGGGTGAAGGTGGTTCTGCCGGGTGAGGATGGGGGAAGGGATGAGCTGTTGAACTTCCTCCATGCTCCCCCCCAGGAGTTTTTCGCATTACTGGGAAGGGTGGTGGCACATCCCGGGGGGAAGGGGTTGGAGGTGGATGGCGTGGGACTGGGAGATGGGGATCTGGGAGCCTTGTTTGGATCCAGGGAGTGGAGCACCGGCGTGCGGGTAGAATTTCCCCCTGCCTTTTCTCAGTTTCTTTCGGGTCTCAAGGCCCTGTGGGCAGGGCTCCCAGTTGGAGGGAAGGGCAGGCCTTTTTCCTACCGTTTTTCCGTGGAGAGGGAGGGCAGGGAGGTGACCGAGACGGCTTTCTCCCTTTTTAGGGGAGGGGATTTGACCACAGTGGTGGACCCCGGGGCCCTATCCCAGGATTTGGTGATCCATGCAGCCTTGGTGGGCTGTTTCTTATTGGTTTGGGGGAGGCTGCTGGAGAGGGTGGTGGCGTTGTTGAGGCTCCTGAGGGCCATGGGAGTCATCATTTTCTTTTGACGGGGGTGTCCTATGGAAAAGGATTTTCATTACCACATCATTTATTCGCTGGCTCGTTGCACGGGATACGATAGGGAGGAGGCCTGGGTCATGGCCTATTCCTCCCAGTTCGTGGACGACAACAACGAGGGCCCGTACACGATAGACGGGGGGGAGGTGCTCTTTCCCAAAAAACTTCAGGCGGATGGAGGAGTGTACCACCCGGTGATGACCCAGTCCCTCTCCCCTAAGTCCCTGGATTTCTATGTCCAGAAGTACGTGTACATGCCCTTTCACTTCATTCCGGGGGATGGGAGGGTGACCATAAGGGGCAAAAGGAATCCTTACTGTGTTGAGCCGGACTCCACCCGGGCCCGGGGACTCCTGGAGGGAGCCCTCAAAAGCGGCGATCCCTACGCTATCGGGATAGCCCTTCACACCTACGTGGACACCTGGTCCCACCAGAACTTCACCGCTTTTAGGGAGGATTGGAACTCGGTGTATCCCTGGTACAACGTCTTCAAGTCTTACGTGCCCAACATAGGTCACGCCGAGGCCGGCCATGCCCCGGACATCATCTCTGCCCGGTGGATAGATCACAGGTTCGGTGATGAGGAGGTGGAGAACAGGGGCAGAGCCATGGAGGCCATAAAGGCCGTTTTCGACGCCCTTTCCCAGTTTCGAGGGGGGGAGAAATGGGACGCGGTGGAAAGGAGCTACTGGGAGATCGTGAAAGCGAAGGGCTACGACGAGAGGATAAAGGTGAATGCCCTCTTTGTTAAGGAGAGATTCAACGAGGAGGTGCCTTACTACGACAAGAACCTGTGGATTCGGGATGCCCTCACATGCATTACCTGGAACGACAACTGGGTGGAAGAGTTGGTGGGACAAAAGGAGGAGGACGATCCCCTGGTGAGGGTCTCCCCCCGTTCGGGATTCAGGAGGAGTCACTGGTATCTCTTTCAGCAGGCTGCCAAGGCCCATCTGGCCCGGGCCATGGATCTGGTCAAGGGTATCTGAGGGGTCCCCGAGGCCCCTCCTTGATACCCCCTCTACACTAATGATAGCCTCTTTCAAGGGAGATCTTTTTCTCTAGTCCGTGAAAAAGGAGGATTTATGAGGCTGCGGAGCCTGGTGTCGGCGGTTTTGGCCTTTTTGGTGGTCTTCGTGGTGGGGGGTAACCTCTACCTCAGGGTCCAAGTGAAGAAGACCTTCGACCAACAGCTTTCCCAGTGGCAGGAAAGGGTAAACAAGGGATTGCCCCCGGGGAGGGAGGTGAAGGTGGAGGTGAAAGGGGTCTCTTCCTCTTTTACGCCCATGCCTTTTCTCTACCCTTCCAACCCCTTTGAGGTTGTGGGGTTGCGGGTGCTATCTGCCAAGGGGGAAGTGACCCTGAAGCGTCTGGCGGGCACTGCCGAGACCAGTCTGGGCAGGGTGAAGGGGATCAGGGTGACGGCCTTGGAGGGTCTGGAAGGCAGGTATGGTGAGGGGGTTCTGACAATGGGAGTGAAGCGAGTCCTCTTCAACCCTCCTCTCGATGTGGGTCGCTTTTTCGGGTGGGTGAAGGCGCCCATTAGAGAGGCCGGTGGCCGCATGGAGGGGCTGACCCTGAGCTTCATAAACAGAAAGGGTGGAGAACTGGAGATTTCCGTGAAGGAGGCCACCTTTAAACAGAATGTGAACCTGGGTATGAGGGGGGAGGCGCCCCC
>JALUVF010000178.1 GCA_027020915.1 bacterium | reverse complement strand
CCACGCCCGCCACCTCGTGGCCCAGGACCACCCCGGGGAGGGCCCTCTTCTCCCCCCTGAGGATCCGCAGGTCCGATCCGCAAATGGCGGTGGCCATCACCTTTATCAGGAGCCCCCCCTGGGAGATGGTGGGAAAGGGGGTTTCCCTCAGGTGGAGACCCTTCCCGGGGACAAACACCAGGGCCTTCATGGTCTTCAGCCCACCAGTTGGAGGATCAGCCTCCTCTTCCTGGGCCTGTTGTCACACTCTATGAAGACTATCTGCTGCCAGGTGCCCAGAACGGGCTTGCCTTCCAGAAAGGGGAAGGAGAAGGAGGCGCCAAAGAGGGCGGATCTGACGTGGGAGAAACCGTTGCCGTCCCCCCAGGCGGCATCGTGGTGGTAGTGGATGTTCCTGGGAACCACCCGTTCCATGGCTTTTACCAGGTCCTGGACCACTCCGGGCTCGTACTCTATGGTGGTCACCACCCCTGTGGACCCGGGAAGTATGATGCAGGCTATCCCCGAGGATATGCCTGCTCTCCTCAGGATCTCCTTCACCCGGGGAGTGAGGTCTATCACCTCGTTGGTGCCCCGGGTCTCCAGCTCTATGGGATAAGTTTCCACAGCCATCCTGTCTCCTTTTATCTCCCTGGTTCTCCTCCTTCAAGCCGTTGAGGAAGGAATGCCTGGACCCTGACCCTTCTTCATTCTATAAGTTAAAAAACCAATAGGCACCCTAAGGAGGAGAAGTATGAGGAAGGCTCTCGTGGTATACCTCCTGGCCCTGTTGGCCCTGGCAGGGTGCAAGGGGGAGATGGTGGGCAACTCGGGAGTGAAGGAGAAAGATCCAGCCCTGGTGGCCATGGGGAAGGCGGAGGATCTCTACAGGGAGGGTCGGTACAAAGAGGCCATGAGAGAGCTCCGGGAGGCCCTCTCCCGGGTCAAGGCCCGGCAGATGAAGGCCTTTGAAAAGGTTCTTCCCTCTCCCCCGTGGGGTTGGAAGGCCTCCGCCCCTTCCACCACCCCTGTGGTGCCCGACATCCTCGGGGGTGGGGTGAAGGTCTCCCGGGTCTACAGGGGGCCCAAGGGCGAGAGGGTGGAAGTGTCCATTGTCTCCCAGTCTCCCCTCATCCAGTCCATCCTATCCCTCATCTCCAGCGTCTCCCTTCTGGGCCAGATGGGTCACACCCGCCTGTTCCTATACAGGGGGGAGAAGGCCCTGGAGCGGTTCTATCCCGACGATAGGAGGGGGGAACTGGACGTGGTGGTGGGGGGCAGGGCCCTGGTCATGATAAAGGGGGACAACATTCCCAGGGCCTCCATCTTGATGAAGTTTCTGGAGGGTATGGACTGGGATGGCATGCTGGCCCTCATGGGATAAGGCCTTTATAAACCTGGCGTTTTGGGCCTACCCACAGAATCTGTGGATAGGGGTGTGGAAAGGAGAGGGAAGGGTCAGGAGGAGGTGGACTTTCTCTCTTTGCCTAAATGTTAGGCACACCTCCGGAGAGGAGAAGAGGTATGGATGAGAGGATACTGGCCAGATACCCCAGAGAGGTGGTCTTGAAGAACGGGAGCAAGGTCTTTCTGCGTCCTTTGAGGGAGGACGACGTGGAGAGACTCTACGACTTCTTCCTCAACGAGGTGTCGGAAGAGGATCTCATGCTTCTCAAGGACAACGTGAAGGACTACTACGTGGTGGAGAACTGGTGCAGGAACCTGGACTATGACAGGGTCTTTCCCCTGGTGGCCCAGGATGAAGGGGGGCGTATTGTGGGCAACGCCACCCTCCACCACAGGGAGTACGGGTGGTCTCGCCAGGTGGCCAAGATCCGGGTCCTCACCTGCCTGGGTTGTAGGGGGCTGGGGCTGGGTACGGCCATGGTGAAGGAGCTCCTGGAGGTGGCCCAGATCATGGGGCTGAGCAAGGTCATGGCCGAGGTTCTATCCAGTCAGAAGGCCGCTATGGACGCCCTGGAGAAGCTGGGCTTTCAGAGGGTAGCCTGCATCCCTGGGCTGGCCAGAGACTACAAGGGTAGGGAACACGACATGTGCGTCTATGTCTATACCGTGACCCCTCAGTGGGACGCCTTCTAACCCCTGACCAGGGCCTCCAGTTCCCGGTACACGGCCTCCACCTGTCGGCGGGTCTCCTTCAGAGAACCGGAGTTGTCGATGACGTAGTGGGCGTACTTCACTTTCTCGTCCAGGGGCATCTGGTTCTTCAGCCTCTTCCAGGCTTCCCTTCTGGAGAGGCCGTCCCTCTCCATGAGACGTCTGATCTGGAGTTCCCTGGGCACCCAGACCACCACCACCCTGTCCACCCGGTGTTGGAGCCCCTTCTCTATGAGAAGGGGTACTTCAAAGATAATGATGGCCCCGGGTTCTCTTTCCAGGATCTCCTGGGTGCGTTTCTGGCGTAACTCCAGGATCCGGGGGTGGATGATGGCCTCCAGCCGGGCCTTGTCCCGGGGATGGGAGAAGACCCTCCCGGCCAGTTTCTTCCTGTCCAGACTTCCATCGGGCAGTAGGTACTCTTCACCGAAGGCCTCCACCACCGCCTTCCAGCCTGGGGTGCCGGGTCTTACCACCTCCCGGGCCAGCTCGTCGGCGTCCATGATCCAGGCTCCGAGTTCCTTGAACATGCGGGCCACACTGCTCTTGCCACTGGCTATGCCCCCCGTGAGCCCCACCACCAGACCTCTGTTGAAGGACCTGGAACTGAAGGGGGTTTCCTCTCCTCTCATCTCAACCCCCTCTCTCCCATGGTCTTCCCTCCCCCGTTGTGCCGTCAAACCCGGAACTTCCCCGGCCCGCTCCCTTCCCTTCGGGAACCTTCAATGGGCCTCTTCCCAGTTCTTCCCCACACCGATGTGGACCACCAGAGGCACCTTGAGGGGGTATACTCCCTCCATGAGGTCCTTCACCCTTTCCTTCACTTCCTCCAGTTCTCCCTGGGCCACCTCCAGGAGGAGCTCGTCGTGGACCTGGAGGATCATGCGGGTCTGAAGGTCCTCTTCCCGGATGAACCGGTCGATCCCTATCATGGCCAGCTTTATGAGGTCAGCGGCGGAGCCCTGGATGGGGGTGTTGATGGCGTACCGCTTCCCCAGCTCCCGGGTGTTGCGGTTGGAGCTGAAGATCTCGGGGATGAACCGTCTCCTCCCCAGGAAGGTGGTGACGTAGCCCTTCTCCTGGGCCTGGGCGATGAGCTGGTCCAGGAACCGCCTCACCCCGGGATACCTGTGGAAGTAGCGTTCGATATAGTCTGCAGCCTCTTCCACGGGGATCTTCAGTTCCTGGGAGAGGCCGTAGGGACTCATGCCGTAGATGACTCCGAAGTTCACCACCTTGGCCCGGCGCCTCAACTCGGGGGTCACCTCCTGGGGAGAGACGCCGAAGATCTCACAGGCCGTGCGGGTGTGGATGTCTTCCCCCCTGTGGAAGGCCTCCAGAAGTTTCTCGTCCCCGGAGAGGGAGGCCAGGATGCGAAGCTCAATCTGGGAGTAGTCCGCCGACAGGAGAAGAAAGCCCTCCTCAGCCACGAAGGCCTCCCGGATCATGCGCCCCAGTTCCGTCCGTATGGGGATGTTCTGGAGGTTGGGCTCGGAACTGGAGAGGCGTCCCGTGGCGGTCACCGTCTGGTTGAAGGAGGTGTGGACCCGGCCCGTCTTGGGATTGATGACTTTTATGAGGCCCTCCACGTAGGTGGACTTGAGTTTGGTGAGCTGGCGGTACTCCAGGACCTTCTCGGGCAGGGGATGCTCCAGGGAGAGTTGGGCCAGAACCTCCACGTCGGTGGAGTATCCTGTCTTGGTCTTCCTCAGAGGTTTGAGCTTCAGTTTCTCGAAGAGGATGTGGGCCAGTTGCTTGGGGGAGTTGATGTTGAAGGGCTCTCCCGCCAGCCGGTGGATCTCCTCCTCCAGGCGCTCTATCTGGGTTTCCAGGACCTGGGCCATGGCCTCCAGGCGCTCCCTGTCCACCTTGACGCCGGCCAACTCCATGCGGGCCAGGACGGGTACCAGGGGCATCTCCAGCTGGTGGAAGAGGTCTTCCAACCCTTCCTCCTTCAGCTGTTCCTCCAGGATGTGCTTGAGCCTCAAGGTGATGTCGGCGTCCTCGCAGGCATAATCCCTGGCCGCCTCGGGCCTCACCTGGGAGAAGGGAATCTCTTTCTTCCCCTTCTTTGTCACCTCCTTGTAGGTGGTGGTCCTGTAGCCCAGATGTTCCAAGGCCAGGTCGTCCAGCCCGTGGGTCCGCTTGCCCGGATTCAGTAGGTAGGAGGCCACCATGGTGTCGAAGAGGGGACCCTCTATCCTGTAACCCCTGGAGAAGAGGAGGACCAGGTCGTACTTTATGTTCTGTCCCACCTTCTCCTTTTCCCTTTGGGTCAGGAGGGGAGAGAAGGCCTTCAGCACCTCCTCTTCGGGGAGGCTGGGGCCTTCCCTGTGGTCCAGGGGAACGTACCAGCCCCCCTTCTCCCGGGATGTGACGGCCAGGCCCACCAATCGGGCCTCCACGGGAAAGAGGGAGTCCGTCTCGAAGTCGAAGGATATCTCTCTGGCCTGGGCCAGGTCCTCTAACACCTCCCGCCACTCCTCCAGGGATTCCACCAGACGGTACGTCCCCCGGTCCTCCTCCCCCTGGGGGAGTTCCCTGATGAGGGTGGTGAAGTCCAGCTCCCGGAAGAGCTCCCTCAGCCTGGCGTAGTCGGGTTCCCTGCGCTCCAGCTGGTCCCAGGTGACGGCCAGGGGCAGGTCGTATCTCACCTTGACCAGGGCCTTGCTCATGAAGGCCACCTCCTGGGCCCCCTCCAGTTTCTTCCTGTACTTGGAGGGCACCCGGTCCAGGTGGGCGTATATCTCCTCCAGGGTGCCCAGGGAATTGATGAGTTCCCGGGCGCTCTTGAGGCCTATGCCCTTCACTCCCGGGATGTTGTCTATGCTGTCCCCCGATAGTCCCAGGAGATCGGGAATACGCTGGGGAGGAACCCCCATGCGTTCCTCCACCTCCCGGGGGCCGTACATGACCTCCTTCATGGGATCGAAGACCCGGATGTGCTGGCTTACCAGCTGGAGCATGTCCTTGTCGCCTGTGACTATGACAACATGGAAACCCGCCCCCTCGGCTCTCTTGGCCAGGGTGGCTATCACGTCGTCGGCCTCGTAGTTTTCCATCTCCAGTACGGGGATCTTCAGGGCCTTCAGGATCTCCTTCACGTAAGGGATCTGGACGGCCAGTTCGTCGGGCATGGGAGGTCTCTGAGCCTTGTACTCCTGGTAGGCCTCTGTTCTGAATGTCTCCCTTCCCACATCGAAGGCCACGGCCATGTACTGGGGTCGGTGTTCCTTGATGATTTTCATGAGCATGCGGGTGAAGCCGTAAGCGGCGTGGGTGGGGAGGCCTCTGGAATTTGAGAGAAAGGGCAGGGCGAAGTAGGCCCTGTACAGATAAGACGAGCCGTCTATGAGGTAGAGGCTGGGTCTGTCAAGGGGTAGGGAGAGGGTCTGGGCCACGGACGTACTCCTCCATAAGCCTCTGGAAGAGGCGGGGCACGGTGGTGATCTCCCTCACCTCTGCCACCCGGGCCCCGGCGAAGATGAGCCCCCGTTTCACGTCCCCTTTCTTGGCCAGCAGGAGGGCCAGAGCGATACAGAAGGGGCTCTTCTCGGGGATGCAGGGCTTGAGGCAGTGGTAGGGACAGGTGATGGGTCGCTTCTCCCCCCTCATCATGGCTTCCACGAAGGGGTTTTTCAGAGCCCT
>JALUVF010000177.1 GCA_027020915.1 bacterium | reverse complement strand
CTCTCTAGCGATGAGGGAGGAGAGGTAAGGCTCCCTGGAAGGGAGTTTCCCTTTGGCCACTAGGGTGTCCACCAGGTTACCGAGGATCTCCTCTTTGGTGTTGCCCGGTATGTCTTCCAGTATGTCCTCTTCTGTGAGATAGTCGGTGATTCTCATAGGCTAGGATCACATCTCGGGTTCTATCAGGCCGTAGCGGCCATCCCTTCTCCTGTAAAGAACGTTCACCTGGCTGGTGTCGGCGTTGAGGAAAACCATGAATTGGTCCTGGGAGAGGTCCATCTGCAGGATGGCTTCCTCCAGGGACATGGGTTTCATGGCGAAGCGTTTCACTTCCACCACCCTGGAATCCTCACCCCCCTCTTCAGGGGAGGGGGTGAGTTCTTCCATGAAAGGCTCCCGGGGCCTCTGCTGAAGCTTCTCCTTTTTTCTTCTCACCTGCTCTTCCAGCTTGTCCATGACCACATCTATAGAGGCGTATATGTCGTGAGACTCCTCGGAGCCGTAGAAGCTGCCCGACTTGGAGGAGATGTTCACTTCGGCTATCTGGCGGAACTTCTCTACATTGAGCACCACCTGGATGTCTATGGGCTCTTCCAGGTACTTCTCCAGGCGTTTGATCTTTCTCTGGACGTAGTTCTTCATGGCCTCGGTGAGGTCGATGTTCCTGCCCGTTATCCTGACCTGCATCTCTTCCTCCTTTTTCTTCCTTTGCCTTCTTTTGCTTTATCCATATCCCAGAGGGTAAATGCAAGGACTTACAGGGTGAATCCCTCGCCCAGGTAGATCTTCCTGGCTTTGGGGCTGGAGGCTATCACCTCCGGTGGGCCCTCTTCCAGGATCTCCCCTTCGCTTATGATGTAGGTGCGGTCGGTGATGTGGAGGGTCTCCCTCACGTTGTGGTCGGTGATGACCACCCCTATGCCCCTCTCCTTCATGGTCTTGATCACCTCCTGGAGTTCTTCCACCACGATGGGGTCTATGCCTGCAAAGGGTTCGTCCAGCAGGATGAAGGAAGGGGTCAGGGCCAGGGCCCGGGCGATTTCCACCCTCCTCCTTTCTCCCCCGGAAAGGGTATAGGCCACACTCTCTTTCACCCTCTCCAGGCCCAGATCCTCCAGGAGGCGTCGGGTCCGGGCCTCCCTCTCACCGGGGGGTACGTCCAGGAGCTCCAGGACGGCCATGATGTTCTCCCACACCTTGAGCTTCCTGAAAACCGATGGCTCCTGGGGGAGGTATCCCAGTCCCTTTCGGGCCCTTTTGTACATGGGCAGTGAGGTCACATCCTCCCCGTTGAGGTGGATGGTGCCCCGATCTGGGGCGATGAGTCCGGTGATCATATAGAAGACGGTGGTTTTCCCTGCCCCGTTGGGACCCAGGAGACCCACCACCTCTCCCTGGGAGACTTCCAGGGAGACCCCTTTCACCACCTTTCTACCTTTGAAGCTCTTTTCCAAGCCCCGGGCTTCCAGCTTCACCCTTCTGCTCTCCTTTGGGGAAAATGATGGCGTTCACTCTCTCCTTCCCTCCAATCACCACGCTCCTGTCCTCTTTGGGGTAATAGAGCATCTTTTCTCCCTGGACCAGGTTTTCTCCTTCCCAGGCCTTGGGATGTCCCCTGAACTCGATCACCCCCTTGTCCACCCTGTATTCGGCCTCCTGGGAAGTGATCACCCTCTTGCCCTGTACCACCTTCACGTGGCCCTGAGCCAGGATCCTGTCTATCTTGTTGTCCTTGGTGAGATAGATCTTGAGTCTCTGGGAGTAGAGAGTGAGCCTGTCCTTCACCGCTTTCACCGCCCCCGTGAAGAGGACCCATCCCTCTTTGGCGTTGGCCTCCATCTCTTTGGCCGTGATCACTATGGGGCTCTTGGAGGTTTTGGGGGTGGTCTTTTTACCTGTGGCCTGCTGTTGGGCCAGAGCTCCCCCGCTCCATATAAGGAGGATTAGGGCAAATATCATGCTCTTTCTCATTGGATCACCACCTTTTTCAGTTTTTTCACCTTCACCCATCCTAGAGAGGGTCTGGCCACGAACCCCTTTCCTTCTACCAAGCTTCGCCCTGTGATTTTGAAGGGCAGGGGACTCTCCAGGGTGTTTCTCTCCAGGTTCCAGAGGATCTCCTCTACCGTGAGGGTCTCCCCCCGGTACTGGACCTTCACGTCTCCCCAGATTTTGCCCAGCTTCTTTTTCCTGTCCAGGAACCCCTCTCTGGCTGTAATCATCACGGGCTTTCCTTTATTCAGCAGATACCGGATACGCACCTTCCACAGGTGTATGGCTTTCCCCTCCAGCTGGGCCTTGTCGGCGTCCAGGACCCACACCACCCTACCCTTCTGGGTACTGGTGAGGTGGATGTTTTCCATGTAGCCTTTCTCTTTGCCCTTCTTCTCCTGGGCCTTCTCTCCCTCCTCCTTGTAGAAGTGGAGTCCCCTCTTTAAGGTCCATCCGAACAGGAGGAGGACCAGGAGAAGAAGGATGGAAACCAGGATCTTTGTGGATGGTCTCTTCACAACCGGTACCGCCGGGTGGTCTCTTCCCATTTGCCCTGGACTTTGAGGATGAGTTCGGCCAACTCTCTCACCGCTCCCCTGCCCCCCGGGGCCTGAGTCACAAGGTGGGCCACCTCCTTCACTTGGGGATGGGCGTCGGCCACAGCCACGGCCACTCCCACCCGCCTCATGATGGGGATGTCCACCAGGTCGTCTCCTATGTAGGCAATCTCCTGGTCCTGGGCCCCGGTGGCGGCCTTGAGCTCCTCATAGGTCTCCAGCTTGTCCTTGCAGTCCTGGAAGACCAGGGCTATTCCCAGTTCCTGGGCCCTTATCTGGACAGCTTCCGATCTTCTTCCTGTGATGAGGGCCGTCTTTATCCCTGCCCTGTGAAGGAGGACCACTCCATGACCGTCCTTCACATTGAAGCACTTGAACTCCTGGCCGTTGGTTCCCAGGATGATTCTTCCATCGGTGAGAACGCCATCCACGTCCATGACCACCAGGGTGATTCTCTTCAGCTCTTCTTCCATCTCTTCAGGGCGTACCTCCTCTCCTTGGCCTTGTCTTCTGGTTACCACAGGGTATATTCCCAATCAATCCATGGCCAGGTTGGATCTGTCATACGGCGTGTCCCATAAGGCCCGGGAGATTCTGGAGGCCTTTCTCTCCCGGGGAGGAGAGGCACTCTATCTGGTGGGAGGTTTCCTCAGAGACCTCCTTCTGGGAAGGGAGTCTCACGATATAGACCTTCTCTACATGGGTGATCCCAGAGAACTTCTGGAGGCTCTGGGAGGGACCTGGTTTCCCCTGGACCAGGGGAGGGGCATCTACAGGATGATATGGGGAGAGTATCAGGTGGATGTGGCTGCCCCCAGGGCCTTCCCCCTGGAGGAAGACCTTCGGGAGAGGGACTTCACCGTCAACGCCATGGCCTACTCTCTCTTGAAGGGTGAGCTCATAGACCCGTGGGGTGGTATGGGGGATCTGGCCTCTCGGCGTATAAGGGTGGTCACTCCGTGGGCCTTGGAGGAGGACCCTCTCAGGGTCCTCAGGGTCTTCCGCCTCTCCCTCTGGCTGGCCTTCTCTCCCACCCAGGACACCTTGGAGTTGGCCTCCCGGGCCGCCCCTAGATTGAGGGAGGTGGCCAGGGAGAGGATCAGGGAAGAGCTCTCTCTCCTTCTTGCCCATCCTGCATCGGGAGAGGCTTTCAGGGCCATGGCCCGCTGGGGGGTATTGTCCGTGCTTCTCCCCGAGGTCCAGGAGGGGCGGGGCATTCTCCAGGGCAAGTGGATGGGGACGGACTTGGAGGGGCATCTCCTGGGCACCCTTCTCTCCCTGGAGAGGATTCTTCCCTTTCTGGATGCCTTCTTTTCCCCCCATTCCTCTGCCTTGCGGGAGGCCCTGGCCCTGGAGGTGGAAGGGGGGGTCACCTGTTCAAAGGTGTTGAAACTGGCGGCCCTTCTTCACGATATCGGCAAGCCCCCTACCATGGTGCGCAGGGATGGGGGCCTCACCTTCTGGGGGCATGACAGGAGAGGAGGAGAGCGGGTGAGGGCCCTGGGGGAGAGGTTTGGCCTGGGGAGCAGGGCCTCGGGGCTGCTGGCCACCATGGTCTCTCACCACATGTGGCTCCACCTCCTGGCCCGGCAGCCGGAGGTGACGCCCCGGGCCCGGGGGAGGTTCTTCCGGCGCCTGGAGAATATAGGGGGAGGGGTGATTCTCCTCTCTCTGGCCGATGCATTGGCCAGCAGCGGGGAGTGGGGATTCTATCTCCTTCTACCCCTGGCCCGGGAGATGGTGGACTTTTACTATTCCCGCTTTTTGAGGGACGAGAGGCTTAGAAAGCCCCTTTTGGGAGGGCACGAGGTGATGGAACTCCTCTCCATTCCGCCGGGGCCCCGGGTTGGGGAAGTGTTGAGGGCCCTGGTAGAGGCCCAGAGTGGGGGACAGGTGACCACCGAGGAGGAGGCCCGAGAGTTCGTCAGGAAGTACAGGCAGTGAAAACAGGTTGAGGCCGAGGCTAAGGCAAGTGCTTTTTCAGTAATAACCTTGGTATTTTGTGGCACCCCTTGACCTCAGCCTTAACCTTAGCCTGTTCTTCTTGTGCCCTTGCAACCTGTTCCCTTGCAGTTTAGTTATAGAAAGGGAGGTGGTTTATGGAATTTCCCGAAGACCTGCTCTACACCAGAGAACACTCGTGGGCTCGCCAGGAAGAAGACGGTCGGGTGGTTATTGGAGTGACGGAGTTTGTCCAGAGGGAGTTGGGGGAGATCTCCTACGTGGAGCTGCCTCGGGAGGGGGACAAGGTATCCCAGATGGAGGTGATAGGCTCCGTGGAATCTATCAGAGGAGTGACGGAGATCTATTCCCCCCTCTCGGGCAAGGTGGTGGAAGTGAATGAACTCCTGCTGGATGATCCCACCATCATCAATGATGATCCCTATGGCGAGGGCTGGATTGCCGTGATGGAGATGGAGGATCCTTCAGAGCTGGATAGGCTCATGGATGCGTGGGATTACCAGGCCCTCATTGAGAGGGAGCTGGAGGGAGCCTCTTTCGATCTGGATGAAGAGGAAGAATAATCCAGTGTTTGATCATTCTCATGTTCCCTTTCCTGGGGAAAACCTGGGGGAAACCCTGTGGATTGAGGGTCCATCTCTAAGGGTTTTGTGGGTGCTCTTCACTTTGCCTGAAATTTGGGCGCTTTTTTTCTCAAGCCCTTGTTAAGCTAACCCCTTCTTTTACAAGCACTTGGGTAATGAACCTCCCTGTAAGGGACTGGGGGATCTGGGCCACCTCTTCTGGAGGTCCCTGGGCCACCAAGTAGCCTCCCTCATCCCCTCCCTCTGGGCCCAAGTCTATAATCCAGTCGGCGTTTTTCACGATATCGGGATGGTGTTCTATGATGATCACTGTGTTGCCCATATCCACCAGTTTGTGGAGGATTTCCAGGAGGCGGCGCACGTCTTCAAGATGGAGACCCGTGGTGGGTTCGTCCAGTATGTAAAGGGTATGCCCCTGGGGTCGCCTGGAGAGCTCCCGGCTGAGCTTCACCCTCTGGGCCTCTCCGCCAGAGAGGGTGGTGGCGGGTTGACCCAGTTTGATGTAACCCAGGCCCACCTGATAGAGAACCTCCAGCCTTCGTCGGATGGAAGGTATGGCGTGGAAGAAGTCCAGGGCCTCCTCAACGGTCATCTCCAGTACCTCGTGGATGTTTTTCCCCTTGTAACGTATGTCCAGGGTCTCTTGGTTGTAGCGTTTTCCCTGGCACACCTGGCAGGTG
>JALUVF010000176.1 GCA_027020915.1 bacterium | reverse complement strand
TTGGTAAAGACGTGTATGGTAGGCTGAGTCCCCAGAAGGCATGGAACATAGTGAAGGGTTACTATGGGGAGGAAGGGACGTAATGACATTAAAAGAGGTGGCGCAGACGGTTGAGGCCGAGTTCCTTAATCTGGAAGACAGGGCCGATGAAGAGGTGAACACGGCCTGCGCTGCTGATCTCTTGTCCGACGTGTTGGCTATGAGGGGGGATGCGGCCCTTCTCATCACGGGAGAGGCTGCCCCCCAGGTGGTCAGGGTGGCCGACGTGATGAACATCAGGGCCATTCTCTATGTGAGGGGGAAGAGGCCTCAGAAGAAGGACATCATCAGGTGGGCGACCCAGAGGGGCATAGTCCTTTTGAGCACCCCTTTGCCCACTTTTGAGGTGTGTGGCAGGCTTTATAAGGCGGGCATGAGGTGCTCCGAGTGTCCTGAAGACGAAGCTGCTTGATGGATAGGCAGGTGTTCGCTTACTCGGTGGTGAGTACGGGAAGTTTTGATGATGTGGGGGTGGTCTCCACGGAGATAAAGAGGGACCTGGAAGAGGCAGGGGTGGAGAAGGATACCGTGAGGAGGGTGGCTGTCATCTGTTTCGAGGCGGAGATGAATCTCGCCCTCTATACCGAGCGAGGGGGCAATATCCAGGTGGTGGTGGAGCCTGACAGGGTGGACATCTACGTGGAGGATGACGGTCCCGGAATCGAGGATGTGGAGAAGGCCATGCAGCCCGGCTACTCTACGGCGCCCCTCTGGGTCCATGAGCTGGGTTTTGGGGCGGGTATGGGCCTTCCCAACATGAAAGAGAACTCCGACATCTTCGAGATCGTCTCGGAGTTGGGGAAGGGCACCAAGATTCACTCTGTGGTCTTTCGGAGAAAGGAAGATGCGGCTTAGTGATGTGGTGGAGAGGTTGGGGCTTGAGGTCCTGGCCCGGGGAAATCCGGAGAGGGAAGTGAACTGGGCCTATACTTCCGATCTCCTGTCCGATGTGATGGCAGGCGCCCAGCCCGGGGATATGTGGCTCACCATCCAGCGGCACATGAACATCGTGGCTGTGGCTAAGCTCCGGGACCTGACGGGTATTGTACTGGCCAAGGGCATTAAGCCTGCCCAGGAGGTGGTGGACAAGGCCCGGGAAGAAGGTATCGCCCTCATGGTGTCTGATAAGCCTCTCTTCGAGTTGTGCGGTGAGCTGTACCAATTGCTGAGGGGAAGGGGTTAGTTGGCCAGGTGGTTCAAAGGGGACTTACATATACATTCGACCCTTTCACCCTGCGGCAGCCTCTACATGTCCCCCAGAACCATTGTGGAGGAGGCCAAGAGGAAAGGGTTGGACCTGATAGCGGTGACGGATCACAACACCTGCGACAACCTGATCTATGTGGAGAAGGTGGCGTGTGAGGAGGGGATCACCTTGATACCTGGCATGGAGCTCCAGACCGAGGAGGAAGTGCATCTGCTGGCCTATTTCGAGACCTTGGAGGGGGCCCTGGCCTTTAAAGAGGAGATCTACCCCTTTCTGCCCGATGTGAAGAACGATCCCGATTATTTTGGTGACCAGGTGGTGGTGGATGAGCATGACAACATTGTGGGTGTGGAGGAGAAACTCCTGGTCAACTCCCTCCTCCTCTCCCTTGATCGGTGTGTTGAGATGGTGAGGAGCTACCAGGGTGTCTCCATGCCAGCCCATGTGGACAGGGAGCCTTACGGCATAATCAATCAACTGGGTTTCATACCCGATTACCTGGGTTTTGAGGCCGTGGAGATCTCAAGGGCCATCATCCCTCGGGACGCCCTCTCCATATGGCCAGAGCTGGGGAGGTACACCCTGGTGGGTTCTTCCGATGCCCATTATCCGGAGGACATAGGGGCGGTGGTCACCCTGTTTCGTATGGAGGAGCCTTCCTGGAAGGAATGGGTGGAGGCCCTGGAGTACGGTGCCGAAGGTGTCCGTATAATGAGGCCCTTTGAGAATGGGACGGGTTAGTTCTTATGATGGAGGAACTTTCACTGCACATCATGGATGTGCTCCAGAACTCTCTGGCTGCAGGGGCCAGGAATGTAGAGCTGGAAATAGAGGAAGATGTGGAAAGGGACAGGTTGGTGATCAGGGTGAAAGACGATGGTAAGGGCATGAGCCCTGAGGAACTGAAACGGGTCCAGGACCCCTTTTACACTACCAAAAGGAGTATAGGGGTGGGGCTGGGAATTCCCATGTTCAAGTGGGTGGCCGAGCACTGTGGCGGCTCTTTTCGCATGGAGAGTGAGCAGGGGAAGGGGACCATGTTGGAAGCGGTGATGAGGCTCAGTCATATAGACAGGCCCCCCATGGGAGACCTTGTGGATACCCTCCTGGGCATGGTGGTCTCCAGTCCCCAGGTGAGGTTCGTCATCAGATACAAGAGCGGAAAAGGGGAGTTCGTCTTTGACAGCCGGGAAGTGAAGGAGATTTTAGGGGACGTGCCTCTCTCCAGCGCGGAAGTGGTGGGGTTTTTGAAAGAGTATTTTGCAGAGAACCTTGGAGCGGTTATGGAAGCGGCTTAAACAAGGAGGTGGATTATGGCCGATAAGATAAGGACTTTGGATCAATTGAGGAAGATCAGGGAAGAAACGAGAAAGAAAATGAGTATAAGAGAGGGGAAGTACAGGTTCAAGATCACCATTCCCATGGGAACTTCTGGCATTGTAATGGGGGCCAGAGAGGTGATGAAAGCCTTTTTGGATGCCATAGAAGAGCACGGATTGACAGATGTGGTGGTGACACAGACTGGATTCATGGGAAGCAGGAATATTCAACCTGTGGCCATAGTGGAGGACGATCAGGGTAACAAAGTTACTTACGGCAATCTCACTCCTGAGAAGGCCAAAGAGATAGTGGAGCGACATATCATAAAGGGGGAAAAGGTACAGAGCTACCTGGTTCTTACCCCCCTGGAATGATGGGATGAGGCCTCAATTATAAAGGAGGGTGTCCATGGCTTATAGGGTTCATTTGCTGGTTTGTCAGGGTACAGCTTGTGTGGCTAGTGGAGCCACTAAAGTGATGGAGGCGTTCGCTGAAGAGATAGA
Organism: bacterium; assembly: GCA_027020915.1. GTDB lineage: Bacteria > Thermosulfidibacterota > Thermosulfidibacteria > Thermosulfidibacterales > B14-G1 > B14-G1. The sequence continues at coordinate 2,724 of JALUVF010000176.1, read as the reverse complement.
GAAGAGGGGGCTGGATGCCGAAGTTAACGCAATGAAGAGCGGATGTGTGGGTATCTGCGAGCTGGGACCTGTGGTCACCGTGTACCCGGATATGATCTTGTACGGCAAGGTGAAGCCCGAGGATGTGCCGGAGATCGTGGAGGAGCATCTCCTCAAGGGCAGGCCCGTCTCAAGGCTCATTCCCCGGGAGGTTACCGGGGAGATGGTGAAGGATCTAGGTGCCTTCAGCTTCTTCACCAAGCAGTACAAGATTGTCCTTGAGAACTCAGGTAAGATAGATCCTGAGTCCATAGACGAATACATAGCCAGGGACGGGTACATGGCTCTGGCCAAGGTTCTCACCTCCATGACCCCTGAAGAGGTGATTGAAGAGATTAAAAAGAGCGGCCTCAGGGGCAGGGGAGGAGCCGGTTTCCCCACAGGGCTAAAGTGGGAGTTCACCAGGAAGTCTCCTGGAGACGAGAAGTATGTGGTGTGCAATGCCGATGAAGGAGACCCGGGGGCCTTCATGGACGAGGGTGTCCTGGAAGGAGACCCCCATAGGGTTTTAGAGGGCATGGCTATAGCTGCCTACGCCATAGGAAACGTGAGGAAGGGATACATCTATATCAGGGCCGAGTATCCCATGGCCATCAAGAGGCTGGAGATCGCCATGGCCCAGGCCCGGGAATACGGCCTGTTGGGCGAGGACATCCTGGGCACGGGGTTCGACTTCGATATAGAGATCAGGATCGGTGCCGGTGCCTTCGTGTGCGGGGAGGAAACGGCCCTGATGAAGTCCATTGAAGGGGGCAGGGGAGAACCCAGGCCCAAGCCGCCCTTTCCCGCCCAGAAAGGGGTATGGGGCAAACCCACCAACATCAACAACGTGGAGACCTATGCCTGCGTGGCTCCCATCATTCGGAGGGGGTCCGAGTGGTTTGCCAGTATAGGCACAGAGACCAGCAAGGGTACCAAGGTCTTCTCTCTCACGGGGAACGTGAACAACATCGGTTTGGTTGAAGTGCCCATGGGCACCACCTTGGGGGAAATGGTCTTCGATATCGGTGCAGGGATTCCTAAGGGTAAAAAGTTCAAGGCGGTCCAGACCGGTGGTCCTTCCGGTGGTTGTATCCCTGCCCAGTTCTTGGATACGGCCATCGATTACGAGTCTCTGAAGGAGCTGGGAGCCATCATGGGCTCCGGTGGTATGATTGTCCTGGATGAAGATACATGTATGGTGAACATCGCCAAGTATTTCCTGGAGTTTACCGTGGAAGAGTCCTGTGGCCAGTGTGTCCCCTGTCGGGTGGGACTCAGGCAGATGCTCAACATCATGGAGAGGATCACCAACGGTGAGGGACGCCTGGAGGACCTGGACACCCTGGAGACCCTGGGGAAGCTCATCATTCACACTTCCCTTTGCGGTCTGGGGCAGACGGCCCCCAATCCTGTTCTATCCACCCTGCGGTATTTCAGGAACGAGTACGAGGCCCACATAATAGATAAGAAGTGTCCTGCCAGTGTGTGTGCTGCCCTCTTTTACGCCCCATGCCAGAACTCCTGCCCTGCCGGCGTGGATCCGGCCCGTTACCTCTCCTGGGTGGCCGAGGAGAAGATACCAGAGGCCTACTATGTCCACATGGAGAACAATCCCTTCCCCGCTGCCTGTGCCAGGGTGTGTCCCGCCTTCTGTGAAAAGAAGTGTAACAGGGAGAAGTTCGACGAACCCGTGGGTATAAGGGAGGTGAAGAGGATATTCGCCGACTGGGCATTGAAGGAGGCTCCTCCCTGGGAACCCCCTATGGAGCCCAAGAAGGAGAGGGTGGCCATCATCGGTGCTGGCCCTGCAGGTTTGAGCTGTGCCTTCTATCTCACCAGGCTGGGTTATAGGCCTGTGGTATTTGAGGCCCTTCCAGTACCCGGAGGCATGATGAGGGTGGGTATCCCCGATTACCGTTTGCCCCCGGAGGTCCTGGACAGGGAGATAGAGAGGATTCTCGAGGCTGGGGTGGAGCTGAAACTCAATCACAGGGTGGAGAGTCTTCAGAGCCTCTTTGATGAGGGCTTCGACGCCGTCTTTGTGGGTGTGGGGGCCCACGCCTCCTATAAACTGAATGTGCCCGGAGAGGATCTTCCCGGTGTTTATCATGGCATCGACTTTCTCAGGGACGTGAACCTGGGCAAAAAGGTGGAGATCGGCAGGAGGGTGGTGGTGGTGGGAGGTGGTAACACCGCCATCGATGCAGCCAGGACGGCTCTCAGGCTGGGAGCCGAGGAGGTGAGGATCATCTACAGGCGTACCCGGGCCGATATGCCCGCTTTTCCCGAGGAGATCGAGGAGGCCCTGGAAGAGGGGGTGAAGATCACCTTCCTGGTGACCCCTGTGAAGGTTTTGGGTGAGACGAAGGTGACGGGGGTGGAGTGTGTCCGCATGGCCACCAAGGGGTTCGATAGGAGCGGCAGGAGGCGCCCGGTGCCCGTTGAGGGCTCCAACTTCGTCATTGAGGCCGACACGGTGATTCCCTGTATCGGCCAGGGACTCACCGAAGGCTTTGAAGCCCAGGAGGAGCTCTTCAACAAGTGGGGATTTGTCCAGGTGGATCCCAGGACCATGAGGACCAGCATTCCCGGAGTCTTCTCCGGTGGTGATGCCGTCAACCCTGCCACAGTGGTGGAGGCCGTGGCCCATGGAAGAGTTGCCGCTGTGGAGATAGACAGGTACTTCGGCTACGAAGGCAGGCT
>JALUVF010000175.1 GCA_027020915.1 bacterium | reverse complement strand
TTCTTCCTGGAGGGCCAGGAAGTTGGCGTTGGCCTTGAGGTCGGGGTAGTTCTCCACCAGGGCGAAGAGCTGACGCAGGGCTCGGGTGAGCATGTTCTCGGCCTGGGCCTTCTCTTGGGGTGCGGCAGCCGTGAGGGCGGCGTTCCTGGCCTTCACCACGTTCTCCAGGGTGCTCTTTTCGTGAGCGGCATAGCCCTTCACCGTCTCCACCAGGTTGGGAATGAGGTCGTGGCGCCTCTTCAGCTGAACGTCTACGTCGGACCAGGCCTGGTCAGTCATGACCCGCAGTTTCACCATGCGGTTGTAGATGACTACGCCCCCCACCACCAGGAGGACCAGAAGGGCAAGTACTATCCAGATAATCATACAATCCCTCTCAAAGATTTTGTAACTCCATTATAGAGGGCCCATGAGGTCAGTTCAACTTTTGGGGTTGGCAGGGGTGGAGCCAGAAGCTGTGTTCCAAGTGCTATGTTAAAAGTTCAAAGTTAAAAAGAACCTAGAACTTTGAACCTCGAACCTCTTTCTGGGGCCCCTTGCACACATGGAGTCCTTGTTCTAATCTGACCTGGGGAGAGATATGAAGGAGATGCTGGCCAAGAAGATCAGGGAACTGCGGGAGGCCAGGGGCCTTTCCCGGGAGGAGCTGGCCGGGAAGATGGGCGTCTCCCCTTCCCTGCTGGCCCAGGTGGAGGAAGGTAAGACGGTGCCCTCGGTGGCCACCCTCATTCACCTCTCCCGGTGCCTGGATGTGCCCCTCAGGACCTTCACGGGTCTGGAGGCGGAGACCCGTCTGGTGGTGGTCCGGGCCCACGAGAGGAGGGAGGTGGAGCGTCGTCCCAAAGTGGGGCCCAGCAAGTCGGGATACCACTATCAGACCCTGGCTTCCAAAGAGGGTATAGATGCCTTCTACATCATCTTCGAGGAGAAGGGGGAGGACGAGAGGGTCTTCTTCCAGCACGATGGGAAGGAGTTTCTCTATGTGCTGGAGGGCCGGCTGGAGCTCTGTCTCGATGACCAGTGCGTGGTCCTGGGGCCTGGAGACTCGGCCTCCTACGACTCCAAGTATCCCCACTCCCTCCGGGGTGTGGGAGGCCCTGCCAGGGCTGTAGTAGTGATTTACGGGGAATGACCTTGCTGGAGATCCGTTTCCATGGAAGGGGAGGGCAGGGGGCCGTGGTGGCCTCCAGGCTTTTGGCCCTGGCCTTCTTCAAGGAGGGAAAGTGGGTCCAGTCCTTCCCCACCTTTGGCGCCGAACGTAGAGGAGCTCCAGTGGCGGCCTTCACCAGGGTGGACGACGAGCCCATCACCCTGAGGTGCGGCATCACCGAGCCTCACATTCTGGTGGTCCTGGATGCCACCCTGTTGAAGGACGTGGATGTCACCCAGGGCCTGAGGAAGGATGGCTTGGCCATTGTCAATGCCTCCCATCCTGTGGACCTGGGAGGGATAAAGACCTGTCTGGTGGACGCCTCAGCCATTGCTCTGGAGCACGGCCTGGGTACCGCCACCTATCCAATAGTGAACACGGCCATGGTGGGGGCCTTCGCCGGGGCTACCGGACTGGTCTCCATAGATTCGGTGGAGGAGGCCATAAGGGAGTATGTGACCACCAAGGTGGACGAGAACGTCAAGGCCGCCAGAGAGGCATGGGGGAAGGTGGGATGCGGAGTATGAGCCTGGAAGAACTGGAAGAGAGGCTGGGGGGCCACATCTATGGGAGCCAGATCATGCTTTCACTCAAAGGAGCCATCCTCAGGTTCAAGCCTCTTGCCGTGGTGTTGCTGGGGGAGCTGGTCCGGGAGGACGCCGGCACCATGGCGGAGGCCGAGTTCCTCTTCATCCAGGACAGGGGTATGTGTCCTTCCAACGTGAAGAAGATGATGGGGAGACTGGACGAGTTCGGGGTGCTGGACCTCTCTTTCATGGAGGTGACAAAATTTCTGAAGCTGGTGAGGGAGAAAGATCCCTTTGGAAAAGAGATTATGGAAGAAGGAATGGTGGTCTATGCCAGGGATGAGGGGGTGTGGAGATACATCGAGGAGATGGCCTCCCTGGCGGGTCATCTGGACTCTTTGAAGGAGAAGGGAGGAGTGCACTGACATGGATATCACCCTTCTCAGGACTTTCAGTAGCACAAGAAGAATAAAGACAGGGACGTGGAGCAGGCTCCAGCCCGTTTTTTTCCAGGGAGTATCTCCATGCATGGATGCCTGCCCCGCTTCCATTGACGTGCCTCACCTGTATGGCCTCTTTTTGGACGGCCAGGAACGGGAAGCAGCCTTGAGCCTCTTGGCTTACAATCCTTTCCCTTCCATCACGGGCAGGGTGTGTCCCCATTTTTGCCAGGAAAAGTGCAACCGGGGCGAATTGGATGAGCCAGTGGGCATCCGGGCTGTGGAGAGATACCTTGGGGACATGATTCTCCGGGAGGGTATATTCCCCCCCAAGGAGACGTTTCACGGCCCCCCCGTGGCCGTTGTGGGTTCCGGTCCTGCGGGTATGGCGGCAGCCTGGTACCTGGCTCTGGATGGAATGGATGTGGTCCTTTTCGAGGGGGAGGAAGTGGCCGGGGGGATGCTGGCCTGGGGCATTCCCCAATTCCGCCTGGATAGGGAAGTGGTCCGGGCCAACTTGAGGAGACTGGAGGAGGTGGGGGTGACCATAGTCACTTCCTCTCCCGTGGGCCCTGCTGATCTGGGGGAGCTGAAGAAGGAGTTCAAGGGTGTCATTGTGGCTACAGGGCTCACCAAGGCCCGGACCCTGCCCGTGGAAGGGGCCCATCTGGCCTTTAAAGGGCTGGATCTCTTGAAGACCTACAGTCTCAAGGGGGAACTCCCTCCAGGTAGCGATGCGGTAGTGGTGGGGGGAGGCAATGTGGCCATAGATGTGGCCCGGGTCCTTGCGAGGGATGGCCGCCGGGTCACCTTGGTGTGTGTGGAGCCGTCAGATGAGATGCCAGCCATTCCCGAGGAGCTGGAAGCGGCCCTCCAGGAGGGTGTGGTGGTCAGGACTTCCACGGGATTGAGGGAGATCAGAGGGGACGCCTCGGGGAAGAAAGGGGTCCTGGTGGGTCCCGTGCGCATAGTGGGAGAGGAGGGCGGCCTGAAGGAGGTGGAGTTCCTGGACGAGACCAGGGAGGAGATCCCATGCGATTTGGTGGTCCTGGCCGTTGGGCAGGAGGCCCAGGAGTCATGGGAGGGCCATGGGCTGGACCCGGCCGGAGACCTGGTCCTGGGACCCTCCACGGTGGTTCAGGCCATGGCCTCAGGGAGGGATGCCGCTTTGACCCTGAAGGCCCGTTTGAAGGGTGAGGGGTACAGGGGAGTCAGAGAGACCCTGTGGCAGAGGGATCACAGGGAGATCATCACCTTTGAGGATCTCAACCCCTTCTACTTTGAGGAGATACCTCCCCAGGAGGTGAGGGACGGGGAGAGTGCCTTGAGGGAGGCCCGGCGGTGCTTCTCCTGTGGTTACTGCAACACCTGCGGCAACTGCTGGATCTTCTGTCCCGATGTATCCATTATCCTTGAGTCCAAGCCCCAGTTGGACAGAGACCACTGCAAGGGGTGTGGCATCTGTGCTACGGAATGTCCCCGAGGGGTGATATATATGAAAGAGAAGGAGTGGTGACGGTCCCCTGGGGCCTCACGCCATGAGTTCATCCACCCGTCGCAAGAGCTCCTTTGGGGTGAAGGGTTTTTGGAGGAAAGCTGTCCCTTCCTCTGGTCTGTACTTAGGGTGGAGGGTGTTGGGTGAATAGCCACTTATGAAGAGGATGCGGGTATGGGGAGAGATCTCTTGAATCTTTCCGCCCACCTCCTTGCCTCCGAGTTCAGGCATGATGAGGTCCAGGATGGCCAGATCCACCCTTCCCTCCATTGTCCCCATGAGTTTCAGTGCTTCTGCCCCTGTGGTCGCTTCTAGGACGTGGTAGCCGCCCCCTTCCAGCGACTCTTTTATCACCTTCCTCACCGGCTCCTCGTCTTCCACCACCAGGACCACCCTCTTTCCCTTTCTGGGAAGATCCGGGAAGAGGGGTTCCCTCCTCTCCCCTTCTGCTCCTTTGAAGAGGGGGAGTAGTACGGTGAACTCGGAGCCTTTCCCCGGTGTGGTACTCACCAGTACGGCACCCCTGTGTTGTTTCACCAGCCCGTAGACCATGGAAAGCCCCAGGCCCATGCCCTTTCCCACTTCTTTGGTGGTGAAGAAGGGCTCGAATATATGGGGGAGGACCTTTTCGTCTATCCCCGTTCCCGTATCCCTTATAATGAGGGCCCCATAACTCTCCTCTTCGAGCCAGGGATACTCCCTTGTGAGATCGGCACTTACAGGATAAGAGCGGGTCTCCAGAGTGAGGATGCCTCCGTTTGGCATGGCTTCTATGGCGTTTTTGCAAAGGTTGAAGAGGATATCCTTCATGGCTTCCGGATCCACTTCCACGGGATTCAGGCTCTGACTGAGGCGGACCTCCAGGGTGATATCCTGGGGCACCATGCTTTTCACCAGGGTGAGTTGCTCCTCTATCAGTCTGTTCAGGTCTGTTTTCTGGGGTCGAAGGATGGCTTTCCTGCCGAAGGCCGCCAGCTTTCTCACCAGTTCGGCAGCTCTCCTGGCTCCCTCCTTTATGCTTTCCAGGTCCCGTATTATGGGGGTGTCGTGGGGGACTTTCAGAGAAGCCAGTTCAGCATAGCCTATGATACCTGTGAGGATGTTGTTGAACTCGTGGGCTATGCCCCCTACCAGGGTTCCTATGGCCTCCATTCTGTGGATCTCTTGGAGCTGTTCTTCCAGTCGCTTCTGTTCTGTGAGGTCTAGGAACGCACCTTCGAAGTGTTTGACCTTGCCCTCCTCGTCCCTCACGGTTCTGGCGTAAATGCTTACCCAGAGGATGGACCCGTCTCGTCTTTTTACTTGTACCTGAAAGTTTTCCACCCGGCCTTTCTCCAGCATGAGGGCCACAAACCGATCTCTCTCTTCGGGGTTCTTGTAGACCCTGGTCCTGATATCTACGCTGTCGATATCCTCTTCTTTCACACCAAAGATCTCCAGGAGCCGGGGATTGGCGTACAGGATACGGCCATCGGGTGTGGTGCGGAAGATTCCAATGGGGGCGTTTTCTACGAATTCTCTGAGCCTCTCTTCCGACTCCTTGAGTCGTCGCTCTGTCTCTTTCTGGACGGTGATGTCCCTTACGTGAACCAGGAAGAGGTGGGACCCGTCCTCGAGGGTGATGGAGTCCAGGGTGACCTCGGCAAAGAATTCTTCCCCGCCCTTCTTGGAGAGTACCGTTTGAAACCTCTCCCCCCCTTGCTCAGCGGCCTTCTGAAAGTGAGTCTGGAAGGTGGCGATGGCGGACTCCTCTGAAGGACAGAGCTCGTAGTATTTCTTACCCCTTATCTCCTGTCGAGGCATTCCCAGAAGGGCTTCTGCCTGGGGGTTGCACTCCAGGATCACCCCTTCCTTCACTATGAAGAGGGGGTCCTTGAAGGAGAGGAAGAAGTCCCTCGCCCTTTTACCCCATACTTCTGCCACTCTTTTGTCCATGGTCTCGAAGATCCTTCGTCCTCTTGGTTTTCCATAAGAAGAAATATTCCCAACCCGCTGTTTTGTCAAACTATATTTGTAAATCAGACTCCTTATATGCCGAGGTGTCCTGATTCACTTCCCGGAATCGTGGTGTACCCTCTCTCTGATCTCCTTCCAATGCTCTCTGATGGTATTCTTAAAGAATTCCTTTTCCTCTTCACCCATGGCACTGAAGCGCCCCTGAATTTCAAAATACGTTTCTAAAGGTATCCAGGAGGGCTCATGGGTGATGCGCCATTCTCCCTTCTCGATTTCCAGCAGGGGGAAGACACCCGACTCTACGGCCAGACGTCCCACCTCCA
>JALUVF010000174.1 GCA_027020915.1 bacterium | reverse complement strand
GGTCTTGGCAGGCTGGGCAACTTCATAAACGGGGAGCTGTACGGGAGGGTGACAAACCTCCCCTGGGGCATGGTCTTCCCCGGGGCGGGCCCCCTCCCCAGGCATCCCTCCCAGATCTATGAGTTTCTCCTGGAGGGGGTGGTCCTCTTCACCGTCCTCTGGTCCCTGAGGAAACGCCCCTGGCCTAAAGGCTATCTATTGGCCCTTTTCCTGGTGCTCTATGGTCTCTTTAGGATCTTTGCAGAGTGCTTCCGCCAGCCCGATCCCCAGCTGGGCTTTATTATAGACCACATCACCATGGGCCAGATCCTCTCTTCGGCCATGGTGCTGGCGGGGCTGATTCTCTTCATGGTGAGGCGGCCCGGGAGGGTTTGACCCGGGAAGCCGGGGGAGGGGATGAAAGGGGCGATCCCTGCCTCATTCTCCCTTGAGTTTTCTGAAGGTGGCAATGAGTCTCTCCCTGAAGGCCCTCTTTATCCCCTCTTCCTCCTGGGCCAGGGGCCTAGCCGGGATCAGGTCCATCACCTCTTCCGGCGCCAGTCCCGACTGATAGAGGGCCCTGATGGCCCCCGTGAGCATGTGGAGAATGGCTTCCTCTCCCTCTTTGGGGTTCAGGCCCAGCTCCCTGGCTATCTCCAGGAGCTCCGCCCACTGGAACCAGAAGTAGGTGGGCCCCATCCCTGTTATAATCACGTAGGCCTCCAGCTTCTCCTCCTGGACCTGGGGACACTCCCCCAAGGCCTGGAAGGTGTCCAGGAGTTCCTGTCTCTCCTCCTCGGGGATGGCGGGAGAGAAGGCCACAGGGTTGTAACCCATGTTGACCAGGGAAGGGGCATTGGGAACCATGCGGACTATTCTGTCGAATCCTCCCAGGAGCTGGGAGATCCCGTTGATGGTGAACCTGGGGGCGAAGGAGAGGAGAAGGGCCTCCTCTTTCAGGTGGTCTTTGATCTCCTCCAGGACCTGGGCCACCACGGGGTAGTGGACGGCCAGCACCACTATGTCCCGGGAGGCTGCCCTCCTGTTGTCTCCAGGGATGGTCTCAATGGATGGGAAGAGCCCCTTCAGTCTCTCCAGGGCCTCCCTGTCCATGTCACTCACCGCCACCTCCCTGGGGAGCCTTCCTGCCCTGTTCAGCCCTCCCAGGATGATGCGGGTAACCCGACCTCCTCCAATGAAGCCCCAGCTTTTCACCATGACGGGTCCTCCTTCTCATGGTTTTTTTGAGTGCTCCGGGAGTTCTTCTTCTCCCTGGAAGATCTGCCTGTAGAGGTCCGCCCCGAAACTGGTCTCCAGGGGCTTGCCCTCTTTCAGCTTGAAGGTCCTTCTCCCGTCGGGCAGTCTCTCCGCCCGGAGGAAGAGAACCTTTTCCCTCACCCGGTGGAAGAAACTGCGGGCAAACTCGAAGAGGTGAGTCACGTAGAACACCTTGATTCCCTTTTCCGTGAGGGCGCCTATGATCTGCCCGGCTATCTCCGAGCCTTCCCGGTCGTTGGTGGAGGCGAAGGACTCGTTGAGGAGGAAGAGGGCATGGGGCCTGAGGTGGTCCACGACGGTGCTCATGCGCTCCAGCTCTTTGTCCAGCTTACCCCCCTTCATCCCCTTATCCTCTTCCCTCTTGAAGTGGGTGAAGACCCCTGAACTCAAATTGGCGGTGAAGGAGTCTGCCGGGACGAACATGCCGCACTCCATCATCAACTGGGCCTGACCCACGCTGCGCAGGAAGGTGGTCTTGCCCCCCCGGTTGGGCCCGGTGATGATGATAAGGTCCTTGCCGTGGGCCTCTATGTCGTTGCCCACCACCTTACTCTTCACCGTGAGGGCCAGGGAGATGTCGTACAGGCCCCTGGCAGAGAAGCAGTGCTTTTCTTGCCTTTCGGGGAAGGGGAAGGCCACGGGTAAGCCCCATGGCTTCAGTTCCCCGTGTAGATTGATGCAGCCCAGGTAGAAGGCCATCTCTTCCCTCAGGGCCTTGAAGAAGCCCTCCACGTGCCGGGCGGCCCGGGAGACGGCAGCGGCCACCCTGGCCAGGCCCGTGTCCCGCAGATCCGCCAGTACCCGTAATCCGTGGTCGTCCCGGGGATGGACGGTGAAGGAGTAGACGGGGGATCTGTGGGTCAGGATGCGCTTGAGCCAGTTCTCCCCGGGGGAATGGGGCTTGCTGAGCTGGTAGTTGCTTCCCTGGTTCCCTTTCCCCAGCTGGGCCGAGAGGAGGGTGCCCTTGGGGAATTTGAGGGCGTTGATGTGGTGCTCCACCTCTGCCAGGTACTGGTCGTCCAGCTCCTCCTGGATCATGGAGAAGAAACGGCGGAAGCCCCGGGACTGGAAGGCATGGGAATGGTGGTCTCCTATGCTCCGCAGTGCCCGGAGGGAGTCCAGGGCGATCTCCAGAACGTGGAGGGAGCTGCTCAACACCAGGCTGGGGTTGGAATGGCGGGTGGAGGAGAGGTACCACCACCTGCTCTTTCTCTCCATGAACTCCAGGGTGGTGTGGTAGATCTCCTCTACTACGGGACTGAGTCTCAGACAGTCCTTGAGGATCTCCTGGCGGTAGAGGATTACCTCCCGGTCTTCCAGACCCCATAACAGGTGATGGAGGGCCACCTCACGGAGGAACTGGTCCCCCTGGCTCATGGCGTCCAGGAGGACTTCCAGTTCCAGATCCCGGATGAGGTCTTCATGGTTGGGGGGCAGGGGCCTCTGGGGATCCGGGCCCTGGTGGGGATAAAGGAGGTGAACCTTCATTGTCCTATGCGCTCCAGGATATCTTCGTAGGTGAGGCGGTGCTTCTTGGCCAGAGAAAGGGCATGGGCCAGTCCCCGGGCGGGCGCCCTCACTATCTTGAAGGTGCGGATGGCCGGATCCTGGGGGGAGACGGTGGCCACCATACTCACCACCTTTTCGCTCATGGAGGAGAGCTCGTCGATGAAGGTGACCCACACCCCCATGGCGTCCATTTCCAGAATCTTCTCCATGATCTCCCTGCTGAGGAAGAGGGCGTCCTGGAAGGTGGTGGAGGAGAAGATCTCGTTGACGATGAAGATGCTCCTGGAGGAGGCCCGGGATAGCATCTGGTGGATGCGAAGGAGGTCGTCTTCCAGCTTACCCCGCAGATCGTGGATGGTCTCCTCTTTCTCAAAGTGGGTGAAGATCCCGTCGGGCAGGGAGAGCCTTGCCCTGGTTCCGGGTACGGGCAGGCCCAGGCTGGCCAGGTAGTGGATCTGGCCGAACATGCGGGCGAAGGTGGTTTTGCCCCCCTGGTTGGGACCCGTTACCACCAGCACGCGCTCGGGTCCCCTCAGGGAGTAGTGGTTGAGGACAATAGTCTCGGTCTCCCGGGAGGAGGCCAGGGCTATGTCGAAACCGTTTCTCACCTCTTCTTCCCTATCCCCGGAGCTCACCTGGGGGTAGCAGAAGGGAAGCCCCCTGGCCTTGAGGGGTGCCATGAAATCCAGGTAGGCCAGGTAGAACTGGACCTCCCTCTCGAAATTGAGGACGGTTTCATCCAGGAACCCGGCGTGCTTGGACCAGAACTCGTCCAGGGCGGCGAAGGGCTGGGGGTAAAGCCTCGAAACGAACTCCAGGATCTTGGCCTCTATGTGACTGGTGCCCGGGACCCTGGATGGGGTGAGTCGGTCCTCCTCTACCTCCCTTTGCCTGAACTTCTCGAAGGTCTTCTCCACTTCCCGGGAGTAGTCCTCTTCACCCTCGTACCTCTTCACCTTGAACTTCCCGTCCTGAAGGACGATGCAGTACCTCACCCGGGAGAGGCCCTCCTTCACCTCCCGGGCCTCCCGGGCCAGGGACTGGAACCGGGAAGAGGCCCGGAGGCTGGCCAGGTATTCCCCGAAGGCCCTGAGTCCCTGGGATCTGGGGGCCAGGTCGTCCAGTCTCCGGCCCAGATGGGTGAGTATCTCACAGTAGAGAAGGGCCCCTTCCAGGAACCATCCCTTCCTGTGGTACTCGAAGTCCAGCTTCTCCCCCAGGGCCAGGTAGCGTTTCACGGTGGTCAATCTGTCTGTGAATGTCTTGATGGCCCCCCTGAGGTTTTGGTCTTCCAGGTCCCTCATCACCTCCTGGCGGTAGAGGATGTCCCGGGTGTCCTGGAGGGGGGTGTAGAAGCAGGGTTTCAGGTGGTGCCTCTCCTGGGGTTCCGTGATGGCGTCTATCACCAGATCCAGATTGAGATCAGAGAGGCAGGGAGGTGCCTCTTCTGCCAGGTTCCCGGGAGGGATGTCCCTGAAAAGGAGGCTATGAAAGGTCATGCCCATGGAGCGGGGAGGGGCTCGTCCGGGACTCCCGGTGGCTTTTAAGGCCTTCCATTGCGGCCGGGCTTCGCCTTGGACCCATGTTCCTCCCCCTGGACTTTTCCTTCGCCTTATAGAGTAAATCCCTCTCCCGAGTTCTTTCGTCAAGGGGGACATGGTTCCAGGCCCATGGTTTCATGGCATTGTAGATATCCTAGGGGGCGGTGAGAGGGTGAGGTTGAAATCTCCTGGGGTTTTTCTTAAGTTTAAATAGCACCCAGGCGATGAGGTCCGCCTATAATGCCCTTTAGAGGGCTGATGACCTCTGCCTCTAGGGGAGGTGGAGGTATGGGACCTCAAAGGCGATGCTCAACAAGGGCCCTGGATCCCCCAATGACGGGGACAGGGCCTATCTTTTTGTTTCCATCCGGGCTCCAGCCCCCTCTCCATGATGCTCCCTCTGATGGGGAGGGCGCTGGGGCCTAAAATCAGGGAGGAGGTGCATCATGGTAAATCTCTTTCACATCCCCAAGGGGCCCGATTTCCCCAGGGTGGTGACGGCGGTCATCGAGGTCCCGTCGGGATGCAGGGCCAAGTACGAGTATGACATCAACCGGGGGATCTTGAAGCTGGACAGGGTCCTTACCACCTCGGCCAGGTATCCCGGAAATTACGGGTTCGTTCCCCAGACCCTGGGCAACGCCAGGAACGCCGTGGACGTATACGTCCTGGTGCCCGAGCCTTTACAACCGGGCTGTGTCCTGGAGGTGAAGCCCCTGGGCCTCCTGGAAATGGCCGACGAGATGGGGGTGGACAGCAAGGTGATCGCCCTCCACGTGCGGGACCCCAGGGCCAGGGAGATAGAGGACATCTTCCAGATGAAGGACTTTGCTCTGGAAGAGATCAAACACTTCTTCATGACCTACAAGATAGGGACCAACGTGAAAGGCTGGCTGGGCAGAAAGGAGGCTTACGATTTCCTGGACTATGCCCACGGGGAGTATCTCAGGAGGTATGGCCATGCCGGGGACAGGAAGATGTGAGGGTGGGCCCTTCCAGGCAGATCCCGAGGCCATTCCTCTTCTGCTGGAGATGCTGGAGGACGAAGAGGAGCGGGAGGAGGCCGCCAGGGCCCTTTCTCGTTACGGTCCCCAGGCCGTGCCCCACCTGGCGGCCACTCTGGACATTATCACCAGGGGCCAGGAGGGAGAGGAGACCCCTGGGAGCCTGTACAGACGGAGGAAGGCCCTGGAACTCCTGGGTGAAATCCCCGGAGGGGAGAGTTTGAGGGTGCTCATGGATTGGTTGGAGGATCCCGAGCTGGGGGTGGATGCGGCCCTGGTCCTGGCTAGCAGGGGATACCCCGGTAATATTCTGAACAGGATTGTGGTGAGGAGGCTACTGGAGGGCTTCTGCAGTGGCGATCACCACTACGTCTCTCCATGTGGGGAGGCCATCACATCCCTGGAGGGCATCATGGACCTGGTGCTGGAAGAGATAAGGGAAGCCGGGGAGGTGGACCCCGGGTGTTTGGAGAGTCTGGTGGGCCTGCTGGCTCACAAGAACCCCCGTCTGGCGGAGGACAAGCTCTCTGAGCTCATCCTCAAGGAGGGACCGGGACTTCCCAGGGCCCTCCTGGAAGCCATTGCCCGGTGTCGGGAGTTTCGCAGCGTCTTCAGGGAGGCGGTTGAGGCCCTCCTTGAGGAAGGGAGTTCTTAGTTGGATGCGTGGGGGAAGGGTGGAATTCC
>JALUVF010000173.1 GCA_027020915.1 bacterium | reverse complement strand
CTTGGTAAATGCATACCAGCATTCTTTTCCATCTCTGTCCCATGAATAGGGCAAGTCTTCTTGATCACTTGCACCCTGCCTTTCCTTGTAGAAACGACCATCGGTCTATTGCCCCTCACCCTGGAAAAAGCCATTAGTACTTATACGTTTATCTTAGAAGAATGCCCCTGGCAAGGGAAAAAGGCTGAAATCAAGCAGTGTAAGGCCCGGACCATCAAGGGGATAAAGGGAAAGATGGCCATGAAGCTTTGATACGGCAGCGGAGCAGATGGCAGGAGCCTGGAAATCCCCCGATAAGGGATCCCCAGCACCGGCCGATAGAGAATCCAAAACTCCTGATTTTCACCAGAACTTAATGAAACCTTAACAAAGGGCCCCTTATATAACCCTCCGAGGAGTCGAGAACATTGGAAACGTCAAAAGCAGACAAGGTATTCGAACACCTCACCAGGGCCCTGGGGCTTCTGGTCCTGGCCACGGCCCTGGGAGGTTTTGTCACCCTGTGCATTCTCTCCTGGCCCTCCATAAAGGCCTTTGGCCTCTCCTTCCTCTGGAGCAGGGACTGGGACCCTGTGGCCAACAAATTCGGCGCCCTGCCCTTTGTGGTGGGGACCCTGGCCACATCCTTTCTGGCCCTTCTCATGGCCACCCCCTTCTCCCTGGGCACGGGCCTTTTCCTCACCGAGTACGCCCCTAAAAAGTTGAAAGAGGTTATGGGCTTCATGGTGGAGCTTCTGGCCGCTATCCCCTCCGTCATTTACGGCCTGTGGGGCATATTCTTCCTGGTCCCCCTGGTGAGGAGACTGGAGATGGCCCTCAACGTGCCCCCTTACGGGGTGGGGGCTTTCACCGCCTCCCTCATTTTGGCCATCATGATCCTGCCCTACGCCACCTCCGTCATCAGGGAGGTGATATCCATGGTGCCCCGGGACCTCAAAGAAGGGGCCTACGCCCTGGGGGCCACCAGGTGGGAGGTGATGAGATTCGTGGTACTGCCCTATGCCCGGTCGGGCATCTTTGCGGGCATCGTGCTGGCCCTGGGAAGGGCCCTGGGAGAAACCATGGCCGTCACCATGGTCATAGGAAACCGCAACGAGATCCTCAAGGGCCTCTTCGCCCCCACCAATACCATGGCCAGTGTCATAGCCAACGAGTTCACCGAAGCCACTTCCAGGGTTTACCTGGCCTCCCTGGTAGAGATCGGCCTCATCCTCTTTGTCATAACCCTCCTGGTGAATATTGCGGCCCGGGTAATCACAGAAAGACTCAAAGTGAACCAGGAGGGATTCTCATGAACAAAAACCTCCCCCGCCGCCTGGGGAAAGACAGGGCGGCCACCCTCGTGGTCTTCCTTCTGGCCATCATCCCCATGGTACCCCTCTTTCTCATTCTCCTCCAGCTGGTGATGAAGGGGGCCACCTCCCTGAACCTCCAGTTCCTCACCTCCCTACCCCGTCCCCCAGGAGAAACGGGAGGGGGGGTACTCAACGCCATAGCAGGCTCCGTGATTCTAGTCACCCTGGCCTCCGTCATGGCAGTACCCACGGGAATCCTGGCAGGGATATACCTGGCGGAGTACAGGGACAAGATCCTGCCCCACGCCATAAGGGTGGCCGCCGACCTGCTTCAGGGGACCCCTTCCATAGTCATAGGCATCCTGGCCTATGCATGGGTGGTGAGACCCATGCATCACTTCTCCGCCCTGGCAGGGAGCGGGGCCCTGGCCATCATCATGCTCCCCGTCATAGTGAGAACCACCGAGGAAGTGCTGGTGCTGGTACCTAAAGACCTCCGGGAGGCGGCCCTGGCCCTGGGGGTACCCCGGTGGCGCATGATCCTGAAAGTGGTGCTTCCCACGGGCATGGTGGGCGTCACCACGGGAGTCCTCCTCTCCATGGCCAGAGTGGCAGGGGAGACGGCTCCCCTCCTCTTCACGGCCTTCGGCAACCCCTTCCTCTCCTGGAAACCCACGGAACCCATAGATGCCATGCCCCTGGTCATCTTCAACTACGCCACCAGTCCCTATCCCCACTGGTGGCGACAGGCCTGGAGCGCCTCCCTCCTCCTCATCGCCATGGTGGTCCTCCTCAACATCGCAGCCAGGCTCATGGCCAGGAAAATAGGAGGAAGATGAGGGGCGCCATGGAGGAGATCTTAAAAACCCGGGGCCTCAAGGCCTACTACGGAGAGCAGGAGATCCTCAGAGGCATAGACATGACCATCCCCAGAAACCGGGTGACGGCCATCATGGGTCCCTCGGGATGTGGAAAGACCACCCTCATCAGGTGCTTCAACAGGATGCATGAGGCAACGCCGGGGGCCCGTATAGAGGGGAAGATATGGCTGGAAGGCAAGGATCTCATGTCCATGAATCCCATCCAGGTGAGGAGGATGGTGGGCATGGTCTTCCAGAAACCCAACCCCTTCCCCACCATGAGCATTTACGAGAATGTCCTGGCGGGATACCGCCTGAACGGCATAAAATTGAAAAGGCAGGAGGAGCAGAGGATAGTGGAAGAGGCCCTGAAAAAAGCCGGCCTGTGGGATGAGGTGAAAGACTCCCTCCGCAGGCGCGGCACCTTCCTATCGGGAGGACAGCAGCAGCGTCTCTGCATAGCCCGGGCCCTTGCCGTGAACCCCCGTCTCCTCCTCATGGACGAACCCACCTCAGCCCTGGACCCCAAGGCCACCCGCAGGGTAGAAGAACTCATAGGCCACCTCAAGGAGACGGTGACGGTGGTGGTGGTCACCCATAACGTGGCCCAGGCGGGAAGGGTTGCAGACTACACCGCCTTCCTTTATTGGGGGGAATTGATAGAGTTTGGACCAACTTCCCGCCTCTTCACCACCCCCCAGGACCCCAGAACGGAAGAGTACCTCACAGGGAAGTTCGGATAAAAGGAGGAGACCTTGCTGGACCAACACCTCGTGGAGCTGCAGGGCAAGATAAGGAAGGCTGCCTTCCTGGCCGAATCCATGGTGGACAAGGCCGTAGCCGCCCTCATGGAGAAGAAGGCTTTCCTGGCCCGGGAACTCATAGAGGAAGACGAAGAGGAGATGGACCACCTGGATCTGGAGATAGACGAAGCCATCGTCACCATCCTGGCGCGCTACCATCCCGTGGCCAGGGACCTGCGCTTTGTCCTCTCGTCTTTCAGTGTCAACCGCCATCTGGAGAGGGTGGGAGACCACGCCGTGAACATCGCCGAATACGCCCTGGATCTCATCCCCCAGCCCCCGGTGAAACCCCTCATCGATATACCCCGCATGGCCACCATCGCCCGGGAGATGCTCAGGGACGCCATAGACTCCCTCCTGGAGGAAGACCCGGAGAAAGCCCTGGCCGTGATAAAGAGGGACGACCAGGTGGACCAGCTCCTGGAGCAGGTGAGAAGGGAGCTCATCACCTACATGATCAGCGACCCCAAGACCATCGACAGGGCCCTGAAGCTCACTTCCATCGCCCGAAACCTGGAAAGGATCGCCGACCTGGCCACCAATATAGGAGAGAACGCCGTCTTTCTGGCCAAGGGGAAGATGATCAAGCACAGAGGTCTGGAGAAGGAATGAAGAAGACGGTGGCCATAGTGGAAGACGAGCGGGACATCGCCAATCTGGTGGCCCTCCACCTGGAATGGGAGGGATTCCGCACCGTAATCTTCCAGGACGGCGAGTCTTTCATGGCCTTCATGGAGAGGAATCCCTGCGATTTCCTGGTCCTGGACCTCATGCTACCCTCCATAAATGGGCTGGAAATCCTCAAGACCCTCCGGGCCAAAGAGCTCACGGCCCACCTCCCCATCCTCATTCTCACGGCCAAGTCATCGGAGACCGACCGGGTCCTGGGGCTGGAACTGGGAGCCGACGACTACATGGTAAAGCCCTTCAGCCCCCGGGAACTGGTGGCCCGGGTGAAGGCCATCCTCAGACGCCACGGCAGCAACGAGGTCTCGATCATCCCTCTGGGAGAGCTGGAGATAGACCGCAGGAGCAAGACCGTGCGGGTGGAAGGCAGGGAAGTATCCCTCACCCACACAGAGTTCAGGCTCCTGGAGACCCTGGCCATGGCCCGGGGAGAGGTCCTCTCCAGGCAAGACCTCATCAAAAGGGTGTGGGGCGACGATGCCGTGACCCATCGCACCGTGGACGTCCACATCAAGCACCTGAGGGAGAAACTGGGACCGTCGGGACAGCGGATAAAGACCCTCAGGGGCTGGGGATACAAGCTGGTATGAAAGACTGGTTCGGCAGCCTGGGGTCCCGGATATTCCTGGCCTTTGCCCTGCTCCTCTCCATCTCCCTGGCCATCACCTACTTCAACGTCACCAAAGAGGTGGAGCGGTTCCACCTGGCCCACACGGAAGAGAGCCTCACCCAGAAGGCCAGGATGCTCCGCCCCCTGGTTCGGCTACTCCTCGAAGAAGGGAGGGATCCCCAGCCCTGGGCCTCGGCCATGGGCAAACCCTCGGGGGTCCGCATCACCATCATCCTCCCCGGGGGGAGAGTGACCGCCGACTCGGAGCATAATCCCGGCACCATGGAGAACCACTGGACCCGGCCAGAGATCCAGGAGGCCCTAAAAAAGGGCCTGGGCATGTCCCAGAGGTACAGCACCACCCTGGGAAGATGGCTTCTCTACGCCGCAGTCCCCGTAAAGGACGAAAAGGGGAGTCTCCTGGGAGTACTGAGGGTGGCCTACCCCCTGGCTCCCGTGAAAGAGGCCCTCCACCCCCTCTTCAGGAGGCTTCTCCTGGAAAACCTCCTCCTTGTCCTTCTGGCCCTGTCCCTGGCTCTGCTGTTCTCCCGGTACGTTTCGTCCCGGCTAAAGACCCTGGCCGCCAGCACCCAGGCCATGGCCCAGGGTGACTTCCATATCAGGGTGCCCGAGACCAGTGTCCAGGAACTCCGTACCCTGGCCAGGAGTCTCAATGCCATGGCCGCCTCCCTCCAGGAACTCTTCCAGGCCAGAGAGGAGGAGCGCCAGAAGATGAAACTCCTCCTCTCCTCCATGCCCGACCTGGTGGTGGTGACCGATCGAGAGGGCAACCTCCTTTTTGCCAATCAAGCCTTCCTTCGCCTCTTCGGGAAAGAGGCCAAACTGTGGCAGGCCGTGCGGACCCCCCTGCTGGCGGGACTCTTCAACAGGGTATGGAAGGAGAAGAAGGCAAAGGAAGAGGTGACCACCCACCATGGCACCTTCGAAGTGACAGCCATAGAGATGGTCCCGGGCAAAGAGGTCCTCTTCATCTTTCACGACGTGGAGGAGAGAAAGAGGCTGGAGAAGATGAAAACCGACTTCGTGGCCAACGTCTCCCACGAGCTCAAGACCCCCCTCACCGTGGTGAAGGGCTACCTGGAGACCCTGGAGATGGCCCAGACGAAAGAAGAAAGGGAGGCCTTTGTCGAGAAGATGGAGAAACATATCCAGCGTCTCATCTCCCTGGTATCCGACCTACTCCTCCTCTCATCCCTGGAAGAGGGAGAGGAGCTCTACAGCCGGACTCCCCTGGACCTGGACCCCATAGTGGAGAAGGTGGCCCACTGGGCGGAAGAGGAGGCCAGAAAGAAGGGGCTGGCCTTTCAGCTTAACCGGAAAGGGGACTCCAGGCCCGTCACGGGTTCCCCCTACCTGATAGAACAACTCCTGGTGAACCTTCTGGACAACGCCATAAAATACACCCCCACAGGGAAGGTGAACCTCCAGGTGGTGTATGAAAAGGACCGGGCCGTCATCACCGTGGAAGACACGGGGATCGGTATCCCCAAGGAAAAACAGGACCGGGTGTTCGAACGCTTCTACAGGGTGGACCCCTCCCGTTCCAGGGAATCGGGAGGTACGGGACTGGGGCTCTCCATCGTGAAACACATCGTACGCTTCCACCAGGGAGAGATCATCCTGGAAAGCCAGGAGGGCGAGGGCACCTCCGTAACCGTCTCCATCCCCCTGGAAAAACAAGGCTAACCCAGACCTCCTCCCCCTCCGTGCTAAAAGGCCCGGACCAGCATTGGACCTGTCCCCCTTTAGGGGAGAAGAGCACTCCAGTCTCATTGGAGGATGGGACCCCTGGCCCCAGGGCATCCTCCGGACCTGGCCAGGGACAGCACAGGCCGAATCCTGGATAACCAGTCCCGGCCCTTCACCTCTCCCCGTACTCCCCCAGGTACCAGGAGGCCAGGTTGGCGTAATGCCTGGCCAGGCGCTCTATCTCTGCCACTTCCTCGTCGGAGAGTTCCCTCACCACCCTGGCAGGAAAGCCCCTCACCAGAGACCGGGAGGGTACCCTGGTACCGGGGGTGACCACGGCCCCGGCTGCCACCAGGGACTCATCCCCTATCTCCACCCCGTCCATAAGGATGGCCCCCATACCTATGAGACACCGGGAGCCTACGATACAACCATGGATCAAAACCCGATGGCCCAGGGTCACCTCGTCACCAATGACGGTGGGGTATTTGGCCGTGGTGACATGGATGACGGAATTGTCCTGGACACTGGTATGAGAGCCTATCCTGATATGGTTCACGTCCCCCCTCACCACCGTGCCGAACCAGATACTGGAGTGCTCCCCCACGACCACGTCTCCAATGACCGTGGCATTGGGGGCCACGAATACAGAAGGAGCTATTTGGGGATACTTGTCCTTGAACCAACAGATCACTCCCCACCTCCACCGAAGATCAGGGTTCATCTTGACTCTATCTCAAGCACCTCGTTTTTTCCACAATTTCATTCTTAAATTCAAGCCATACCAGATAACCTCCGAAAACAAAATGATAGAGAATAACTATGAAAAGTTTTCAGATTTCCCCTTGTTATGACTCATATCAGGACTATTTTTCTTAGACAGAGAGAAAAAAATCACAAACTACGAAAGAGCAAAAAACGGATTATCTGAATATTATAATTGTCTAATATGGTGGAAGGAGGTGGTAACATGCATGGTTACAAGGGAGTTACAAGAAAACAACGTTTTCTGGACTACACCCCAAGAAGCCCTCCCATTGCGAACTGAATGGTAGCTCAGTATGAAATTTTAAACCCATGATAATGGAGGAGTAGAAATGGGGAGAGTGAGAAAGATAACAGCCATTATGGGGATGATTTCCCTGATTCTCATGGGAGGGTGGATACCAAGGGGATGGGCCGGATTCACCAAGGAATCCCAGAGGTGTGTTTCCTGCCATAAAGGTGTCACAAGCTTTGTGGTTACGGAATGGCAGCAGTCCAAACACTTCAAGAACGGAGTGGGCTGCTTCGAATGCCACGGCACCGACAAGAGCAATCCCGCCGCCTACAGACACATGGGATTCACTATCTCCACTCTGGTCACCCCCAAGCAGTGTGCCCGGTGCCACCCGGGAATCGTCGAGGAGTACCAGAACTCCATCCATGCCAAGTCAGGACTCATCGCCCAGGGAGCCAGCGCCATAGGAGGCGGTTCCTACTGGAACATCGCCGCCTCGGTGCTGGGCTGGGTGCCCTGGAACTTCCACAAGGGCCTGGTCAAGGAAGTGGGCCAGGTGGTCACCTACGGTAAGAAACCCGTCACATTCAATGGTAAAGTGGTGGTGGACAAGTACTGGGAAGACCTGAAGAACGACCCCGCCCAGGCCTGGGGCAGCTGGCCCGTGGGATGTGACAGGGCCGAGAAGTCCGTCCAGGACGTGATCCAGATCTTCGCCGACTGGGGTTGCCTGTGGTGCCACGGCTCTACGGTGAAGATCCTCAAGAAGACCCCCACCTCCGTCAAATTCTACGCCCAGACCTACCCCACGGGTGGAGCCGGCAGGGTGAACCCCGACGGTTCCTTCGGCAACTGTGCTGCCTGCCACCCCGCCCACTCCTTCGACCTGGCCGTGGCCAGGAGCCCCTCCACCTGCGGTCGCTGCCACGAGTCTGAAGACCACCCCAACTTCGAGGGCTACCAGAAGTGCATGCACGGCGCCATCTACTACTCCACCCTCTACAAGGCCAACTACGAGAAGGCCTATGCCAAGCCCGGCGTGGACTACTTCGCCCCCACCTGCGCCAACTGCCACATGGGTGCCGTCTACAAGGGTAACAAGATGATCTACCCGCCCAGCCACGACGTGGCCAGCATCTGCATGTGGAAGTTCGGAGCCTGGAAGACCACCTTCATCAGGAAGAAGGGCATGTACCATCCCGCCGTCAAGAAGGTGTGGCTCAAGATCGATCCCAACTACGGTGTGAGGTTCGTCAAGGAAGGAACCCCAGGCGCCAAAGAAATCGACATCACCTATCCCAGCAACGGCCTGGACAACCGGAAGAGGGCCATGGCCATGTGTAACCAGTGCCACTCCAAGCAGTGGGTGGGCAACTTCTTCCTCTCTGCCGACAGCGTCATCTACATGCTGAACCACATCAGGTCCATGGCCTTCCAGATCGGTGACGAGCTGAAGAAGGCCGGCGTCTACACACCTCTCGACCACATCACCATCAGGAACATCGGCGCCATGGGTGTGAGACCCACCATGATCATGATGTACCACACGGCCCCCGGCTACATCTGGTGGGAAGGCATCATGAGGGTCTCCCAAGAGTTCGCCGAGTGGGTGGAGAGCTCCGTCACTCCCAGACTGGGCGCCAAGAAAACGGCCAAGTACATCTCGTGGATGGAGGAGTACGAGAAGAACCTGAAGAGGCTGGGAAGGGAATAGGGGCCAAGGGGGACGGTTCCCACCGTCCCCCGCCTTCCCTTCCGTGAAGTACGCTTCCAGGAAGTGACAGGAGGGCGACATGAACATACTCCTGCTGGTACTCACCCTCATTCTGGCCCAGGGAAGGGGGGTGATGGTCACCCCCCACGATATTCTCCCCTACTGGCAGGCCTACACCAAGAGCCACGGCCAAGCCGAAGGACTCCTACAAAAGCGGGAGATCCTCATGAACTACCTGGGCGACTATCTCATGGTGAAGAGGGCCAAAGACCTGGGTCTGGATAGAACCCCCCGGTTCCAAAAGACCTGGGAAGAAGCCCGGGAAGAACTCCGGAGGCGCTGCGCTAAAGAGAAGGTCCCAGAGGCCAGGTGCAGAGAGATGGGCCAGGCCATCAAGAAGGTCCTCCTCATCCAGGCCCTGGTCCAGAAGGAGGTGATACCCCGCATCAAGATAAGCGAAGAGGAGATCCAGCAGCTCATTCTCTCCCATGAGGGGCAGAGGAGGGGTAAAAAGCTGGACAGGGCGGGAGCCCTCCTCTTCCTTCAGCAGGAGAAGAAGGCCCAAGCCCTCAACTCTTATATCCTGGACCTCATGGACCGGTACAAGGTGAAGATAAACGACAAGGCCCTGGAGAAGCTCAACAGCGAGACCCTTGGCCTAAAGTCTCTCTAGTTCCAGGGGATGGCCCTTGTTGAGGCCATCCCCCTCCATGATCACAGGCGGAGGCTCTCCCTTCCGGGGGCCATGGAAAGACCCAACAGGCCCGAAGGTTCCACCCCTTTGGCCTGGATGAGAACCTTGAAAGTCTCCCCCATCCCCCCGGGCAAAAGGAGGGCCTTGGCCGCCAGCCTTTCCCCCTCCCTTCCTTCCTCTTCCGAGAGGAGGTCCAGAATCCCCAAACCCAGGAGAAAATGGGCCTGGGGAAGGAACCCCAAAACCTTAAACCCCTCCTTTTCACCCCAATGGGCCAGGGCAGAAAAGTTCACGTGGGCGGTGAGGTCCTGCTCCCCCACCCGGACATAGGGATCTTCGCAGGTCCCATGGCGGTAATAGGCCATGAGGGTCCCCCTGCGCCTGTAGTCCTGGTAGAGCTCTTGGCTGGGGAAACCGTAGTCTATGGTGATGAGGAACCCCCTCTTGAGCCTGGAGGCCACCAGAGAGAGCCAGTCCAGGGCATCCAGGTTCACCTCGGTACGAAAGCCCGGGGGCAGCTCCACCCCCAGCTCCTGGAAGTACTCCTCAAGCCTGGGAGTGGTGGGAGGAGCCAGAACCTCCCGGAATCCCCCTGCCCGCCAGTCCACCAGCACCTCCATGAGCCCATCTTCCGTCATCTCCACCATGTGAACGGGAAAGGCGTCCACAAGCTCATTGGAGAAGAAGACCCCATCCAGGGGCTTCAGTTCCTCCAGGGACTCCACCCACTCCACCGAGAAACCCTCAAGGATAACCCCCTGGAGCTCCCTCATGGCAGGGCTCTTCTCAACGACGACGTAGGAGACCCGCCTCCCCTGTCGGGCCGTCTCCTCCAGCACATCCCGGGCCAGATGGCCCTGTCCCGCCCCCATCTCCACCAGGACGCCACCCCCCAAAATGTCCACCATCTCCATGAGCTGCCTGGCCAAGACCCTGCCGAATAGAGGTCCAAGGGAACTGGAGGTGAAGAAGTCCCCCTTTTTGCCTATCCTGCCACCACTGGTGGCATAGTAACCCACCTGGGGATGGTAGAGGGCCATCTCCATGAAGTCCCTGAAAGTTATGGGGCCCTCTCTCAGGATCCTGGCAGCGATAAGGTGCTCGGCAGGGGTCACATCCCCCCCTCCAACCCCAGGGGGTGGACCAGATCCACCACGGACTCCTCCATAAGCACCTCTTCTCCATGGCGGTGAAGGCTGATCTCCATGAAATCCCGGGCGGAAAGGGTTTCAACCCCTGTCTCCTCTCTGAGATAGGCTGCTGCCTCCATAACCACATCCCCCACCATCTCCATGCTGAAGTGGGTGATGACGGCCCACCTGGGCTGTGCCCGGGCGATGATGGGAACAGCCTCCTCCACAGAGAGGTGATCCATATCCCTGGGACGGCGAAAGGTGGTATTCACTATCAAGAGATCCATCCCCCGGTAGAGGTCGCCCAGCCCCTCTTCCTGCCGCCCATCGGCCACGTAGCCCACCCTCACTCCCTCGGCCTCGATGGCAAGGCCATAGGTCTCCACACCATGATGCACATGGGGCCACACGGCCCTGAAGACCAGGCCATTCCAGCTGGTCTCCCAGCCCGGGGTGATGGTCTCCACCCGATCCAGATTCTTCCTGTGGTAGCGAAAGATCACGGGGTCTCGCCCTTCCAGGGCATCCCTGGGAGCGAAGAGGCTCCCTCCCCTGGTCCATCCTCCCATGGTCCTGGCCTCCACCAGGGTGTTCACATCCCCCGAGTGGTCCAGATGGCGATGGGTCAAGAGTATGGCTTCTATGGACCCGGGATTTATGCCACACTGGATCAGACGGACCAGAGCCCCGGGGCCCGGATCCACGTGGACCCTCCAGGGGCCGGACTCCACCAAAAACCCTCCCGAAGCCCTTATCTGCCTGAACGTTACCCGCCTGCCTCCAGCGGTCCCCAGAAAGAGAATCCTCAAGGCCCCCTCCTAACCCACCAGGTAGACCACCCTCTCCTGCCCCCGGGACAGCCACTCCTCCACTCTATGAGCCAGGGAGGAGGGGGCCAGACCGAGTTCCCTGCGAAGCTCCTCCTGGGATCCGTGGGTAACGAAGCTGTCGGGCAGACCCAGGTTGAGAACTGGAACCAAGACCTCCCTGGCAGCCAAAAGCTCCAGGACCGCCGAGCCAAATCCTCCCAATAGGGAGTTCTCCTCCAGGGTGACCACCCGACCTGTCCTGGAGGCCCACTCCAGGATGAGCTCCTCGTCCAGGGGCTTCACGAACCTGGCATTGATGAGAGCCGCCGCTATCCCCTTCTCCTCCAGGATTTCCACGGCCTTCTCCGCCTCTCCCAGAAGGTGACCCGCCACCACCATGACCAGGTCATCACCCTCCTTCAGGAGTTCCCCCCTGCCCACCTCCAGAGGCACCAGTTCTTCGGGAACCTCCGCCCTGGGGGCCCGGCTCCTGGGATAGCGCAGGGCCGCCGGACCATCCCACTCCAGAGCCGTGGCCAGCATCCGGGCCAGTTCCTCTCCATGGGCAGGGGCCATGACCACCATGTTGGGCACACAGCGCAGGTAAGAGAGATCAAAGGCCCCGTGATGGGTGGGGCCGTCGGCTCCCACCAGTCCACCCCTGTCCAGGGCAAAGGTGACGGGCAGGTTCTGCAAGGCCACATCGTGGATAATCTGGTCGTAGGCCCTCTGGAGAAAGGTGGAGTAGACAGCCACAACAGGCCTCATACCCTGAGAAGCCAGACCTGCAGCGAAAGTGACGGCATGTTGCTCCGCTATGCCCACATCGAAAAACCTCTCAGGGAACCTCTGGGCAAAGGGGGTGAGACCCGTGCCATCGGGCATGGCTGCAGTGATGGCAACGATCCTCTCGTCCCCCTGGCCCAGCTTCACCAGGGTCTCCCCGAACACCTGGGTGTAGCTCTTCCCCGGGGTCTTCACCGGCTCCCCCGTCCTGACGGAGAAGGGTCCCACTCCGTGGAACCTGTGGGGCTCCTTCTCGGCAGGCCCGTACCCCTTGCCCTTCCTGGTGAGGACATGGACCAGGATGGGTTCCCTGGTTCTCTTCACCCCCTCCAGGGTGTCTATGAGCTCCCCCAGATGGTGACCCCTCACGGGCCCCACATACTTGAAACCCAGCTCCTCGAAGAGGATCCCGGGGGTGAAGAATCCCTTCACCGACTCCTCCAGCTTCTTGATGGCCCCCAGGAGCACATCGCCTCCGGGCTTTCCCAGGACCAGGCGTTTCACCTCGTCCCTGAAGCGGAGATACCCGGGGTCCGCCAGCCTCCTGGAGAGGTAATGGGACAGGGCACCCTTGGTGGGGGATATGCACATCTCGTTATCGTTGAGAATCACCACCAGGTCCCTGTCAAGGTGGCCCGCATGATTCAGCCCTTCGAAGGCCATGCCCGCCGTCATGGACCCGTCTCCTATTATCGCCACCACCTTGTGGTCCCCGCCCGATAGATCCCTGGCCACGGCCATGCCCAGGGCCGCCGAGATGGAGGTAGAGCTGTGGCCCACGGCGAAGGCATCGTAGGGGCTCTCGTCGGGCCTGGGGAAACCGGAAAGGCCGCCATACTGGCGGAGGGTGTGAAATCTCTTCCTGCGGCCGGTGATCAGCTTGTGGGCATAGGCCTGATGTCCCACATCCCACACGATCTTGTCCCTGGGAGCATCAAAGACATAGTGGAGGGCCAGGGTGAGTTCCACCACACCCAGACTGGGGGCCAGGTGCCCCCCCCTCTGGGAGACCACCTCCAGGATGATCTGACGTATCTCCCGGGCCAGCTCATCCAGCTCCTTTATGGTAAATCCTTTGAGATCCCTGGGGTCTTTCACCATATCCAGAAGCATGGTCCGGTTTTCCCCCTCATCCTTCACCTCTCCCTGTCCACCACGTAAAGGGCCAATTCCCGCAAGAACCAGGCCCTCTCGCCCAGAGGGCCCAGGATCTCCAGGGCATGGTCTATCAGCTCCCTGGCCTTCCTGGAAGAGGCCTCCACACCGTAGAGGGCGGGATAGGTGAGCTTACCCTTCTCAACATCCCTTCCCACGGGTTTACCCAGCTTCTCCTCGTCTCCCTGGCACCCCAAAATATCATCCACCACCTGAAAGGCCAACCCGACATGTCTACCATAGGCCTCAAGAATTTCCGCCTCTTCACCGGCCCCCGCCACCAGGGCCCCCGCCTTGAGGGAGGCCTCTATCATGCGGGCCGTCTTATGGATGTGGATCCACTCAAGGGCCTCCTCCTCCCCTTCTCCCCGGGAGCGTCCCTCCATCTCCAGGTCCACCACCTGTCCCCCCACCATACCCAGAGGACCGGCAGCCAGGGCCACCTCTTTCACCGCTCCCAGCACCCTCTCCGGATACACCCGGGACGGGTAGAGGGAGAGGTCCCCCATGATCTGAAAGGCCAGGGTGAGGAGGGCATCTCCAGCCAAGATGGCCAGGGCCTCACCAAAGACCCTGTGGCTGGTGGGTTTCCCTCTGCGAAAGTCGTCATCGTCCATGGCAGGCAGATCATCGTGGATGAGGGAGTAGGTGTGGATCATCTCAATACCACACGCCAGGGGCATGGCCACCAGGGCCTCCTCCCCCACAACCTCTGCCGCCGCCAGGGCCAAAACGGGTCTTATCCTCTTGCCACCGGCAAAGAGGCTGTAGCGCATGGCCTGGTGGAGTCTGGAGGGGGGGGTATCCTGGGAAGGCACCCACCTGTCCAGGTACTCCTCCACCAGAGCCCGCTTGGCCTCCCACGAGCCCATCAGGTCCCTACCCATCATTCCCCCTGTCATAAAGGGCCACCCCCTCCTCCTCCACCCTGGTCACCAGGGCCTTGCCCAGCCTCCTCCAGTGTTCCCACTTCTTCCTCGTAACCACCAGGGGCACCATGTACTCCCCCGTCTCCCTCATGAGCCTGGCCCCTTCCTGGTGGATGATATAGTCCTCGGTCCAGTCCCGATCCTCAACCAGAACCACCAAGTTGGCCTCCGCCATCACCTCATCTTCCCCTTCACCGATCCAATAGACCTTCAGGAGTCTCCTCCCCAGGACATCCCTCAAGAGGGCCACAAAAGCCTTAAGGTGAGCCTCCATGCTCCCCATCCTCAGGGAAGGGCTCCAGCCTGGTCTCTCCCCCTTCCTTCACCAGCATCTCCACCCTGGTCTCTGCATCCTTCAAGAGCCTCTCGCAGTGTTTCACCAGGACCATGCCCTCCTGAAAGAGTCTGAGGGACTCCTCCAGGGAGAGGTCTCCTCCCTCCAGTCTCTCCACCACCTCTTCCAAGCGCTTCAAGGCCTCCTCAAAGGAGAGATTCATGGCTTGGCCACCTCCCTCTCACCCATCACGTTCCCCGCCTTTAGATTCCCGACCCTATACCATCCAGCCCCATCCTTGTCACCATGGAAGATCCAAAGGGAGAAATTGACTCCCTCCAAGGGAATGTGGCAATCTCCCAAAAGTGAAAAGGGCCGTAATATACATAACCTTACTTCTTCTGGCCTTCACCGGGGCCATGGTCACCAGCTCCCTATGGACCTACAGACTCTCCATGCAGGCGGCCATGGGAAACCTGAAAACCGCCGCCACCAATATGGCCGTCAACCTGGACTTCACCATCAACAATCTGGGCATCCGTAAACACTACTTCCAGAGGCTGGTCTCCTCTGGGGACTGGGAAGCCGTGGCATTCCTCTCCCTTTACAACAGAGAAGGGGTGGTCCTCCTCCACTCCAACGTGAACCTCATAGGCCTCAAAGCCAAAGACCCCTATGTGCAAAGGGTATTTGCCACGGGTATCCCCATAGACCACTTCATGGTACTGGGCACAGGAGAGAAGGTCTACGTGCTGGATTACCCCCTGCACTACCACAGGGAGGGGAAGCTGGAGACGGAGGTGCTGCGGATAGCGCTCCACACCTATCCCGCCATGGGGGTGGTGAGGAAGGCCCGGTTCCAGCTCACCCTATCCCTGGGAGCCACGGGGGTGCTGTGGGTCCTCACCTTCCTTCTCATCTTCTATATCGGCAGAAGCATAAGAATGGAACGCCAGCTGGCAGAAAAGGAGCGCCTGGCCCTCCTGGGGGAAATGGCCGCCATTTTGGCCCATGAGATCCGTAATCCCATAGGAAGCATCAAGGGCTTCGCCCAGCTTCTACTGGAGAAGAGGAGGGGAGAAGACCCCGACAGGGAGTTCCTCCAGACCATGGTGGAGGAGTGTATAAGACTGGAAAAGCTGGTGAGGGACCTCCTCTACTACGCCCGGGAGGAACGGCTCACCCTCTCCTCCTTCTCCCTGAAAGAGCTGGTGGAGGAGTGCATAAGGCAGAACGAAGGGGGTGGGACCAGATTCTCCGTAGACATACCCTCCCGTTTCATCCTCGTGTCCGACCGGAACAAACTGAAGCAGATCCTACTCAACCTCATGGAAAACTCCATGGAAGCCATGAAAGAAGGAGGAAACCTCCTCATCAGGGCCAGGGAGAGGGGGAGCAGGGTGATCCTGGAAGTCCAGGACCAGGGCAAGGGCATGACCCCCGAAATCCAGAGGCGTATCTTCCAGCCCTTCTTCACCACCAAGAGCCAGGGGACAGGGCTGGGCATGGCCATCGTGAAGAAGCTCGTGGACCAGCTCAGGGGAGAGATCCAGATAAAGAGCTCCCCGGGTCAGGGCACCACTTTCCACATTGAGATTCCCAGAGAGCTCCAGAGAGA
The DNA here is from genome assembly GCA_027020915.1 of bacterium. GTDB lineage: Bacteria > Thermosulfidibacterota > Thermosulfidibacteria > Thermosulfidibacterales > B14-G1 > B14-G1. The sequence continues at coordinate 8,260 of JALUVF010000173.1, read as the reverse complement.
GCGTCCAGGTTGAAGGGTGACATCCCCTGTGCTACCCCTTAGCCCAGGGAGAGAGAAATGGAGAGGGAACACTTTCGCATCCTGGTAGTGGACGATGACAAGGCCTTCCTCTTGCTCCTCACCAGCATCCTGAAGGATGCGGGCTACAAGGTCGAAAAGGCCTCCACCGCCCAAGAGGCCCTCAAGAAACTGAGGGGCATCTCCCCCCATCTCATCATAGCCGACCTGAAGATGCCAGGAATGAGCGGCCTAGAGCTCATAGAGAGAGTCAAGGAGGAGTACCCGGAGATTGAAGTGATCATGATCACCGCCTATGCCACCGTGGACACGGCGGTGCAGGCCATGAAGCTGGGGGCCTTCGACTACATCACCAAGCCCCTCCAGGACCCCGAAGAGCTCCGCCAGCTTGTGGCCCGGGTCTTCGAAAAGCAGCAGCTCAAACTGGAGAACCAGCTCCTCCGGGAGCAGCTGAGCAAGGACCTGCCCCCCATAGACCTCATATTTATGGGCATGGACGATCTGCGCCAGGAGGTGGAAGAGGTGGCCTCCACCAATGCCACCATCATGCTCTACGGCGAGAGTGGTACGGGCAAGTCCCTCATAGCCCGGGTCATCCACCAGCTCAGCGGAAGGAAGGGAGCCTTCGTGGAGATCAACTGCGCCGCCATCCCGGAAAACCTCCTGGAGGCCGAGCTCTTCGGCTATGAAAGGGGAGCCTTCACAGGGGCCACATCCACCAAGAAGGGAAAATTCGAACTTGCCCAGAAAGGCACCATCTTCCTGGACGAGATCTCAGAGATGGGTCCATCTTCCCAGGCCAAGCTCCTCCGGGTACTCCAGGACGGGTCCTTCGAACGCCTGGGAGGCCTGGCCACCATAAAAACCGACGCCCGGGTCATTGCCGCCACCAACCAGAACATCAGGGAGGCCATAAAAGAGAAGCTCTTTCGGGAAGACCTATACTACCGGCTCAACGTTTTCCCCATAGAGATCCCTCCTCTGAGAGAGCGGAGAGAAGTCATCCCCCATCTGGTCCGCTACTTCACAGCCACCCTCAGCAAGAAGCTGGGCAAGGAGATAAGGGAGATTCCCCCAAAGGTGATGGATACCCTGGTGAAATACCCCTGGCCAGGCAACATCAGGGAACTCCAGAACGTGATAGAACGGGCCGTCATCCTGAGTAAAGGGGGAAAGCTGGCTGCCCCTCGACTCGAAGAGGGCATGGAAGAGGAGACCCTGGAGGGGAGCCTGAAGGAGCTGGAGAAAAAGGCCATAGAAAAGGCCCTGGAGAGATTCGGAGGCAATAGAAAGAAAGCCGCTGAGTACCTGGGAATATCCCTGAGAGCCCTCCAGTACAAGATCAAAAACTACGGCCTGGCGTAGGATCCGGGCAAATTTTGCACCCGGGACGCTTTTTTACCTCCCGATCCTCCCCGGGAAGAGGGGGATGATTTTACAACTACCTGGAAACAAATGGATTATCGACCTGGCACGCCCAGCACCGATTTCAAGACAGAAAATACCACTCAGGAGGTGCTGGATGAAGGGTAAGTGGATTTTGGCAGGAGCCCTTATTCTGGGGCTCATGGCAGCAGGACCCTCCCTGGCCAGGGGATTCCACGGCAGTGGAGGTTCGGGTGGTGGAGGATACGGCCCCGGCGGCAACTGCTACAGCCACCAATGGCAACATCAGTACAATTACCGGGAAAACCAGGGGGACCATCACCCATACCGCCACATGAACCAGAACTCCGGCAAAACCCAGGAAGAAGACAACCAACACATGATGGGACAGGGGCAGGGGCAGGGATGCTGCAGCGGTGCAGCCATGCCCCACAACGGGATGGGACCAGGTCCCGGGGGGAAGGATAAAGGTACCCGGTAATCCCCGGCAGGCCAACCCAAGGAGGAGGAGTCATGAAGAGATTGGCCACTGCAATGGCATTAGCCCTGGCTCTCACCATCTTTATGGCAGAGGGAGCCCAGGCCAGGAGTAACTGTTTCCCCTCCCTCCGGTACTGCCGGTCTGCCCTGGGAGTGAGGGTGACAGGGCGAGTGGCCCTAAAGGGAAGGGTAGCAGGGCTGCGCCTTCCCGGGAGGGGGCTCATCATCAAAACCCCCAGAGGAGAGAGAACGGTTTACGGACTGGGACCCAGGTGGTACTGGGTAAGAAGGGGCCTGGGCAGACCCTTGCTGGGAGAGCGGATCAAGGTGGAGGCCCTGAGGGTCAAGACCCCCAGGGGTTTCTATCTGGTGGCCTATGAGTTAAAAACCCCCAGAGGAGAGATTCTCCTTCGGGACCCTGCCACGGGCCTACCCCTATGGGGCAGGCGGTACGGTGCCTGGGGGAAAAGGACCTTTTGGCGTAGAACCAGCATGAGATGGTAAAGGACGAAAGGAGGGGAAGATGAGGGTGAAGGTGCTCGTTATGGTCTCGCTGACCCTTGTCTTCCCCTCCCTCCTCTACGCCCGAGGCCCCCTATCCCGCCTCATGAACCTCTACGACCCCAACACGGAACTGATCCTGGAAGGCAGAGCCCTTAGAACCCTCCACAGCCAGAACCTCCCCCAGGAAACCCCCGCCGTGGTCCCCATGGCCCTGGGGCGCAGAAGGGTCCTGGTCATCCTCGGCCCCCCCTGGTACGTGAGACAGATAGGGGTATCGGTGAAGAAAGGAGAGAGGATCAGGGTCATAGGCTCCAAGGTCTACGGCCCCCGGGGACGCATATACATCATTGCCAGGAAGCTCGTCCTCCCCCAAAAAGGGAAGAGCTTCACCTTCAGAAACGAGAGGTGCATACCATACTGGAGGACCAGGGAGATCGACGCCTCCCCCTACATCCCTGAATCCCCCAGAACCCCTCCTCTCCCCGCCTTCTTTGGGGGAGGACAAGGGAGGGGAAGACACCGCTGCCGCTGAGGTCTCACTTCCTCTTCCTGCGTTTCCTGCTGGAGGGGATCCCCATCTCCTCCCGGTACTTGGCCACCGTTCGACGGGCCACCTTGTAGCCCATCTCCTCCAATCTCCCGGCGATCTCTTCGTCCCCCATAGGGCGGGCCGGGTCTTCCCTCTCAATGAGCCCCTTGATGAGCTCTTTCACTCCCAACCTCTCACCCTGAAAAAGGGCCCTTATAGGAAAGGTGCCTCTGGGAGAGTGGAGGTACTTTCCCGTCACCAATCTATTCACCGTAGTCTGGGAGACTCCAAGGGTCTCGGCTACAGGAGCCACGGTGAGAGGCAGGGGGGAATCCCTCTTTCCCAGGAAATAGTCCCTATGGATCCGGGCCAGGAAAAGCCCCAACCTCCGCAGGTAACGCCTTCGAAGCTCCACACCTCTCACCACCCCAAGGGCTTTGGCCCTCTCCATCATCAGGTACTGGGCCGACTCCCCTTTAACTCCCTTCAATGCCATCCGGACCACCCGCAAGGGGGGTACCCCATCCCTGGCCAGATAGACCACAGGTTCATCCCCCACGTACTCGATGAAGAGATCAGGCCTGACCCCAGGGGGCCCCTCCGTCCCCGCAAAACCCGCGCCTGGATAAGGGGTGAGCTCTTTCAAACGCCCCACCAACCCATCCAGCTCCTCCGGTGACAGCCTGAGGCGGGTGGCCAGCCTACCCCTCATCCCCTTCAGCAGAAGGTCCCATCCCCTCTTCAGAAGATCCTCCAGTTCACCGTCCCCGGGAAAACGCTGACGGGCCTGCAGGAGGAGAGACTCCCTCACATCAAAGGCCCCGCATCCCAGGGGATCCAGGGTGGCCAACAAGCGCCGCCCCTCTTCCAACTCCTCCCGGGAAAAGGGCAAAAGGGCCCCCAGCTCCTCCAGAGGCCTCGCCAGGAACCCCCGGGCATCCAGGTAGGGGAGAAGGGCCCGGGCCGCCTCCACAGTCTTCCCGGGGGCCTCGATAACCGCCAATTGAGCCTCCAGATGCTCCTGAAGGGTCTCCCCCCTGTCCTCCAGGCGTTCCCACCAGGGAGACTCCTCTTCCCTGTCCTCCATCTCCTGACGCCACCTCTCCTCCTCTATTTCCAGAAAGGGGTTCTCTTCCAGCATCTGCCATACCCTGGCCGCCAGCTCTATCTGGGGCAAACCCACCACTTCCATGGCCTGGATGAGGGCGGGGGTCACCCTCAGCTCAGGCCTGGGAGTGATGATGAGATGGGGTTTCACCGTTCCCGGCGCTCCTCTTTCTCCTTCAGTCCAGACCTGCCGAAGCGCCTCCCCAGCTCCCCATAGACATCACTGGGGGGCACATTGTAGTACCCCATGGCCACCAGGGTGTGGAAAAAGAGGTCGGCCACCTCATAGACCACCCTCTCCCTGTCACCATCCTTGCCGGCCAGAACCACCTCGGTGGCCTCCTCTCCCACCTTTTTCAAGATGGCGTCCAGCCCCTTACGAAAGAGGGAAGCCACGTAAGAGTCCTGACGGTCTATATGATGCTTTCTATCCAGGATCACCTCGTAAATATGTTCCAGGATCGTGCATCCCCCACCGTAAACCTCCTGGGGGTTGAAAACCTTCTCTCCCTTCTCCTGCCATCCCTCCCGGTCAAGTCTCCTGAAGAAACAGCTCCTGTGCCCCGTGTGACAGGCAGCACCCTCCTGATGCACCTTGACCAGAAGGGTGTCGCTGTCACAGTCTATGAGGATCTCCTCCACTTTCTGAACATGGCCCGACTCCTCCCCCTTCTTCCAAAGGCGATTCCTGGACCTGCTCCAAAAGTGGGTATAGCCCGTCTCCAGGGTCTTCTCCAGAGCCAGCCTATTCATGTAGGCCACCATGAGGACCTCCCCCTGCTGGGCATCCTGGATGATGGCAGGCACCAGACCCTTTTCGTCGAACTTCACCTCTTTGAGTATCTCCTCCATCTTCCATCCTCCCATCTCCTGTTGATGGAAGGCTATACATGAAGAAAACCCCTTTGCAAAGGGAGGAAGGGCTCCTTATACTGTTCAAAACCTGGGGAGGGAGACCATGGACCGGGCCATAAAGCATCTTCGTGTCGCCTTGGGGCAGGTGAACGTCACCGTGGGCGATCTGGAAGGGAACGTGGACAAGATCCTGGAGTACATCTCCAGGGCCCGGGACATGGAATGCCACGTGGTGGCCTTCCCCGAACTGGCCATACCGGGATACCCACCGGAAGACCTGCTCCTGAAACCCCAATTCATAGAAGAGAACATAGAAGCCCTGGGGTACCTGGCCTCCCGGATAAAGGACATCACCGTGGTGGTGGGATTCGTGGACGCTCAGGACGACATATTCAATGCCGCGGCGGTCATCCACGACGGCGAGATCAAGGGAACTTACAGAAAGATCTTTCTGCCCAACTATGGGGTTTTCGACGAGAACAGGTACTTCCAACAGGGGCAAGAGACCCCTGTATTTGTCATCAACGGCACAGTGGTGGGGGTCAACATCTGCGAAGACATCTGGTACGCTGAAGGGCCCACCCTGGCCCAGTGCCTGGGGGGAGGAGCCGAAGTGATACTGAACATCTCCAGCTCCCCCTTTCATGTGGGCAAGAGGGCCTTCAGGGAGAGGATGTTATCGGTAAGGGCCTCGGATAACTGCACCATCGTGGCCTACACCAATCTGGTGGGAGGACAGGACGAACTGGTCTTCGACGGTGCCTCCATGGTCTTCGACGAGGCGGGCCACCTCCTGGCCCAGGCCAGGATCTTCCACGAAGACCTCCTGGTGGTCGATCTGGACGTGGAGTCTGTCTTCAGAACCCGCCTCCATGATCCCAGGAGACGAAAAGAGCGGCTCACCTTCCCCTCCCGGGTCCCCATCATCCATGTCTCCGGCCCATCCACCACCTCCCTGCCTCCCATAGAGACCAGGGAAAGGGAGGAAACCCTGTCCAAGGAAGAAGAGATCACCAGGGCCCTCATAGTGGGAACCAGGGACTACATCAAAAAGAACGGCTTCCAGAAGGTGGTTATAGGGCTATCGGGGGGCATAGACTCCAGCCTTGTGGCCGCCATTGCCGTGGAGGCCCTGGGCCCCGAAAACGTCATAGGAGTGCTCATGCCCTCCCAGTACTCCTCCCAGAGCAGCATCACCGACGCCCTGGAGCTGGCCAGGAACCTGGGCATAAAGACCTATACCCTCTCCATCCAGGAGATTTTCGACCACTACAGGGGAGAACTCCAGAGGGAGGTCTTCAAGGGACTGGAGGAAGACGTCACCGAAGAGAACATCCAGGCCCGCATCAGGGGGAACCTCCTCATGGCCTTGTCCAACAAGTTCGGATGGATCGTGCTGGCCACGGGGAACAAGAGCGAGATGAGCTGCGGCTACGCCACCCTCTACGGCGACATGGCCGGGGGCTTCGCCGTGATAAAAGACGTCTTCAAGACCACCGTCTACAAGATCGCCCGCCACATCAACCACAGGGCAGGGCGGGAGATCATCCCGGAGAACGTCTTCGTAAAACCCCCCTCCGCCGAGCTGAGGCCCGATCAGACGGACCAAGACACCCTGCCCCCCTACGAGATCCTGGACCCCATCCTGGAAGCCTACGTGGAAAAAGACAAGAGCTTCCAGGAGATCGTGGCCATGGGCTTCGATCCCGAAACGGTGAAGAGGGTGATCACCATGGTGGACAGAAACGAGTACAAACGACGCCAGGCTCCACCGGGCATCAAGATCACCCCCAGGGCCTTCGGCAGGGACAGGAGACTACCCATCACCAACAGATACAGGCCCTTCCTGAAATAAACCGGGGAGGCCTTCCGAAAGGCCTCCCCCTGAGAATGTGAAGCCCCTCTGGGGGGCCCTCAATACGGCGCAGAGGACATGACGTGGCTCAGCTCTTCGATCTTGTTGTGTTTGATGCGGTAGTTGTAAATGGCCTGCATATCCTTGAAGACCTGGAAAAGCTGGAAGAAGCCGTGCCAGTGGGCATAGTCAGGACCATCCATGGCGGCACCCTGCCTGGCTCTCCGGCCCACGTGGTGCCAGAGGTAGTAGTAAAGTTCCTGGAACCCGTCCGACCACTTGTCTTTCTTCAGCAAGCCTTTCTTCTTGAGGGTCTGGAGCATGGCGAAGGCCTTGTCGTAGTAGAAGTTGTAAACCTGGACGGAATCGTCCAGTTTCTTGAAATGGGAATCTATAAAGATGGTGGAGTGGCAGTTGGCGCACACTTTCCTCATGAGCTTCCGGCCCTTTTCTCCGTCTCCCCTGGCCCCGCTCCTCACCACGCTCCTCTTGTGCATGAGGTCCCACTTCAGTCTCTCATCCACGTTGTGGGTGGTCTTGAGATCCCCAATGCCACTCATGTGGCAGGTGGCACAGGTGGGAGCGGTGTAGTCCCCAGGCTCCCAGGCGTCAGGGGCACTGTCCCACCTCCACTTCTCTCCCTCCGTGGCGAAGAGCTGACCATGAGAGCTCTCGGTGTAGATCTCTATGTCGGGATGATCGGGACCGAGATGACACTTGCCACAGGCCTCGGGTTTTCTGGCCTCGGCGATGTCAAAGGAGTGCCTGTTGTGACATACGGTACAGTTACCAATGCCCCCATCAGGATATCTGGCACCCACACCAGAAGGCCAGGAGTCCAGGGTGGGCTTATGGTCTGGTCCCAGCTTCACCGTGGTGCCGTGGCACATCTGGCAACCGCTATGCCTGGCAGCGGTAGTAGGCTGATTACCGGCAAATACCCCGCTCTCCAGTTTAGCCCACAGGGCCACCAGCTTGTTCACCACAGGCTCCGCCGCCAGCTTTGCGTGGCCGCTCTTCTCAAACTGCTCCACCTCTGTGGGATGACACTTGGCACAGGTCTTGGGAGAGACCATGGGCGAGGTGTAGATATTGGTGCCCCTCACCCCTTCACACTGACTGGCCATGGGGGAACTCTTGGGGACAACGTGACAGTCGTAGCAGGAGACACCGGCATGGGCCATCCGGCTCTCTTTCCACTGCCGCACTATCCCGGGGGTCTTCTTCAGATGACACTCAATGCATCTCAGGGCATCCTTTGAAAACCCCCTCTTGATCACCAGGGGATTCCCCTTGGAGAAGTTGGGATAGTACTGGGCAGAAGCCACACCAAAAGACAATAATAGAGCCAAAAAAACCAGCAAAACCCTCTTCATCATACCTCCTCCCTACATTTTAGATCCCGTTTTCTCCCTCAATACGCTCAACACATCTCCGTGACCCACCATATGGTGACAGGAGACGCAGTTCTTCTTGGTCTCACCAATGAGATAAGCTTTGTGGGCCAAAATAGCCTTGATGGGGAC
>JALUVF010000172.1 GCA_027020915.1 bacterium | reverse complement strand
AGTCCTCAAAGATCTTGTCGATCTCCCTCCTGAACCTGTCGATCTCTCTCTCAGGTGCCCACCTCACCAGCGCCATGATCCATCACCTCCTTCTCCCAGGTTTTTGCCCTGCCTCCGGATGAAAATTTGGGATGGCCTGCCTGATATGTCAAGGGTCATATCATAAAAATTTAGTCTTATAGGCTAAGATATGTTTTGAGTTTGGGAGTAGGGCTTTTGCCGAGGTCGGCCCTTTTAGTTATGAGAAGGACCGGTCCCCTTATTGGGTCGGAGCTGCAGCTGATCCGTGGCATTGTCCATTATCTGTCTCTGTTTTTTGAGAAGCACGTCGAATTGAATAGCTTTTGAAATCATTGATTCTTGACAAAGTAATCATATCTGTTTAGTGAGTTCTTTAGAACCGCTTGTTGCTCGCTGCAGTGAATTGGGTTTAAGGACATATGAATCGCATAACATACATTGAAGAGAGAGATAAGTGATGAATTGGAAAGATCTGGTAGGTGAGCTGAAAAAGAAGTGGGATGAGCTTGGGGAAGAGGCTAGTCAGGAGATCTTGAGCTTGATAAACTTACCGGGCGAAAATGATCTTGAGACCAACTTACGCAAAGCGACATGTGCTGCACATGTCGCCGGTGTATATTGGTGTGCGCGTGCCTTGAAGGCTCCATCTAAAACGGGAGTAGTAGGGAAGATCGAAAAGCTGATTGATGGCAAGGGCGTATATATCATAGTGGCCGATCATCACTTTATTGCTTTCATTTACAAAAAAGAAGATCTGGTTTTGTTTAACTGGGATAATACGCCAGGCTCTGGCGATGAGAAGCTTCTAAGTTTCCTGAGAGATGATATGAAAGTGGGATGGATAGAGAGAACAAGCGATGTGCAGATTACAAAGAGCGATGATGGAAAAACTATAAAAGTCACAGATGGAAATAATGTTCTTAGATTTAGGATTAAGGAAGATAGCTCCCCGCATATAACTGTTGATATGATCACTGATGAGGTTGTATTCAGTGAGGACACAGCTATCAGTAGAGTGTTATTGGAAGCTTTAGGAAGTGATGGAGATTTTCATTGTTTTGGTGAGTATACCTTGGAATATATAGATGGTAAGAGGTGCGTTATAGACTATGATGGTAAGGAAAAGATCACGTATAAAAGCATTATAGATGGAAGCGATATTGAACTTTATATCAGAACAATCTGCGTTAGTAAAGCAGGTGGAGGATATATAAAAATAGCTTTCAACAAAAAAAGAAATATAGAGGTTATTTCCAGATTGAGTGAGGTTATCAAGTTTAGATCTAAATTGAATTCGTTTTCTGTTACAGACCTAAATAGCTTCTCAGATTTCATTGATATGTATTATGAAGCCATAAGAGACTGGTGCGAGGGACATCTCATTCCTCCGGCACACCTTGGTTCTGATAAAGAACTGATGAGGGCTATTGAGGAGAAGGTGCACAACTTTATTGCCCACTACGAAGGGGGAGACACTGTTGATTATAGCCTTCTAGATAGCAACTGTGAGACATTTGTTAATTCAGTTTTGAAGGTTTTAGGATATTCAGAGGACATACGAGAAAGGTTAGGAGAATTTTCAGGTATAGATTGGGCAGAAGAAGATCTGATCCCAGATAGGTTTTTTGAAAAACCGATTTATATAGGGAACTCAAATACTTTAGAGCTGCATGTTCCAGGTTGCAAGTGGGCTAGTTTGATATCTGATGATCATAGAGTCATATTTTACACCGTCGACGAGGCTCTGAAACAAGGATACAATGGCTGCTATTATTGCCTCAAAAGATTTGATACCGATAAGAATAGAATGTGATGACTCTTTGTTTAAATCCAGAGAAAAAAATCAGCTTTTCTCTACCAACTCCACCAGCCTGGGCAGGATCTCTGAGGCTGACCCCTGGAGGAATATGTGGGTCATGTCCTGGGTGAGGTGGGTCTCTTCCAGGTTGATCTCTATGATCCTTCCCCCGGACCATGCCACCCTTCTGGGGAGATCGGCTGCGGGGTAGACCTGGGCCGAGGTGCCCACCACCAGCATGACATCGCATTGGTCGGCTTCTTCGAAGGCCTCTTCCAGGGCCCGGGGAGGGATGGGCTCGCCGAAGAAGACCACCTGGGGTTTCAACACACCGCCGCACCGGGGACAGGCGGGGGGCAGGTCATCCATCCTTATGTCCCGGGCCGGGTACTCCATGCCGCAGGAGAGGCATATGAGGGTGCCGCCGTTGCCGTGGAACTCGATGACCCTTTTGCTCCCCGCCCGCTGGTGAAGGCCGTCCACGTTCTGGGTGACCAGGGACTTTAGTATCCCCAGTTCCTCTAAACGGGCCAGGGCGTGGTGGGCAGGGTTGGGCTGGGCCTGTTCCATGATGCGGTAGAGTTCCCTGAGCATACCCCACACCTTTCCCGGATTTCTCATGAAGGACGAGATGTGGGCGTATTCCGATGGGTCGTATCGATCCCAGAGCCCCTGGGCTCCCCGGAAGGCCGGTATGCCGCTCTCCACGGATATGCCTGCGCCTGTGAGGGCTACGGCGTGTCGGGATCTCTTTAAGAGTCGGGCTGCTTCTCTCATCTTTTCGTCATTCATAGTCCACCCTCATGGCGGCGAAGGATGCCAGGAAGGGGAGGGGCAGTATCCTGGGGGTGAGGCATCCTTCCACTTTCACAGCTTTCACTCTCTTGCCGTTGATCCTGCACGCCTCTTTTACCATGGACGCCAGGCGGGAGGAAGGGATGAACTTCGCCCCTGAAAAGGAGGATCTGCCTGCCCGGGCCTTGATGCGGCGTTTCAGGTTGGAAGGGCTCCACGGTGGAAGGAATCCTATCAGTATACCCTTTTTCGCCACCCTGGCGGCTTCCACCAGGGCGTAGAGGGGGTGTTGGAGAAACTCCAGGACGGTGACCATGGTAGAGTACAGGAAGGCGTCTCGGGGGAAGGGTAGAAGGTGGGCGTCTCCCAGGACCAGGGGAAGGGAGGGGGCCTTTCTTTTCAAGTGGGAGAGCATTTCCCGGGAGAGATCCAGGCCGAAGGACTGGAACCCCGCCCCCTGGAAGAGGGTGGTGAAGATCCCTGTACCGCATCCTATGTCCAGGAGGCTGCCCTTTTCCTGCCACAGCATGCGGCGGATGAGGGTGGTCTCTTCTTCCAGGACTCTCTGGCCCCCGGGGGTGGAGAACCAGTGGTCATAGGCCTGGGGGGACATGGTGAAGGGGGTTTTCATGGGGGCTCCTTGGTCTCAACGGGAGGGGGTGAGGGTTCAGAGTTTCTCTTTCACCGCTGTGACCTTGCTCTCCATGGAGAGGGGCTTGTCCCTCCTTTCGTCTATCTTGAGGGTGGTGACCACCCGGAGGATCTTGTCCGAGAAGAGGGCGTTGTGCATCCTGAGGACCACCTCCATGATCTCCCGGGGCTCTCCCTCTATGATGGTTCCCATGGGGGTGAGCTGATACTTGAGGCCGGATTGCTCCAGGATCTTGAGGGCCTTGGCCACGTAGGCGCTGAGGGAAGGTGAACCTGTACCCAGAGGTACCACGGTCACTTCGGCCACAGCCATGGGACACCTCCCTGGGATGTCATTCTTCCTCTTCTACCCTGTAGACCTTGTCTCCGGGCCTCACCCTTTCGGGGACCTTGATGCCCACCAGGTCTCCCGGTTCGGCCTCCTCCACGGGGACCCTGTCGATCTGCATGGATTCCACCTCTATGGTGAAGTCCGTGGTGGCGCCCTTGAAGTGGAGTTGGTCTCCCACTTTTATGGACTCGTTGGTCACCTCTACAGCGGCCACACTCACCTTGCCAAAGAACTTATTTACCCTGCCCACTTCCACTTCTGCCATTTTGGCCCTCCTCAATTTTTTTGCTCAAAGCCTTGATCTTTTTGTTGGCCAGGGAGGCCCATTTATGGTTGGGGTAGCGGGAGACGAAGAGCTTGTAGTGGCGGAGGGCGTCCAGGTAGTCCCCTGTCTTTTCGTAGGACTGGGCCAGCATGAAGGTGGCTTCGTCGGCCAGGCCGTTGTTGGGATAGTATCTCACAATGTCGGAGAAGGCAGTGATGGCCCTCTGGTAGTCTCCGGAATTGTAGGCATCCATACCCTCATCGTAGAGGGGGGCCGCAGGGTTGAGGACGTTCACTTTCATGCCTCCTCCGCCGTAGGTGCAGCCCATAAGGAGAAGAAGAATCATTGCTCCCCACAAAAACCTCTTTCTGACCATTTTTCCACCTTTCCCCTGGGTTTTTTAATAACTATACAGGTTTGAGAGGAGCTTTTCGATCCCCTTTTTTCATCAAGGAGACTTTTTACTAAAATTGAGGCCCTGGACAGGGACCCTGTTATTTGCCTGGTGGGCCTGGTATCCTGCCGGGAACCATGGGACTTGTAGAGATGGTGGAGGAGTTTTTTTCCCCCTCTTTTCTCTCCCGGGTGGTGGAGGGTTACGAGGTGAGGGAGAGCCAGGCCATCATGGTTCGGGAGGTGGCCCGGATCATGGAGGAGGGGGGGGTGAGCCTGGTAGAGGGGGGTACGGGGGTGGGGAAGACCCTGGCCTACCTGGTGCCCGCTGCCCTCTTCGCCCTGGAGGCCGATTCCCGGGTGGTTGTCTCCACTAGCACCAAGAGCCTCCAGGATCAGGTGGTGAATAAAGACCTGCCCGTGGTCCAGAGGCTCCTGGGAGAAGGGGGACGTTCCTTCGTGGCTTCGGCCTTGAAGGGGCGGAATAACTACCTCTGTCTTCACCGTTTGAGAGCGGCTGTGGAGCGGGGAGCGGTGGACAGGGCGGTGGTGGAGTGGGCCCACGGTACCTCCACCGGTGATCTGGAGACGGCTCCCCACCCGGGTCTCTCCTCCCTTCTGGGCAGTCGTTTCGAGTATTGCCTGGGAAAGGCCTGCGGGTATAGGGAGGCCTGTTTCTACCAGAAGGCCTGGAAGAGGGCGGGGGAGAGCCATGTGTTGGTGGTGAATCACCACCTCCTCCTGAGCCATCTGGTGGCGGAGAAGAAGGGACTGCCCTTTTTTGAACGTCTGGTCATCGATGAGGCCCACCGTTTGGAGCGCACGGCCCTGGAGGTTCTGGGGGAGTCCTGTGGCCTCTCCCGGGTCTTTCGCCAGATCCAGGGGCTGGCGGGGCTGGGGCTGGCCCTGGGGATGGATGCTTCCTTCCTCCGGGGGCTGGAGGAGCTTCAGGGGAGGGTGGCCAGGAGCATCTCTCTTCTGGCAAGACTCCTGCCCCCGGGGAGGGTGTCTCTCTGGGAGGTGAGGGAGCTGGAAGAAGTGGAGGAGGAACTCTCCCATCTCTCCCTGGCCATGGAAGAGGTGGCCCTGCAAGGTGAGGGCTGGCTCAGAAGGCTGGGAGAAGAGGAGCCCCTCCACAGGGAGGTGGCCCTGGGGGTGGGAGAGCTGCTGGCAGGGGCCAAGGTCCTGGAGGCCTGGGCCCAGGGGCCTCCGGGGACGGTGAGGTGGGTGGAGACCAGGGGCGGAGATGTGCCCTGGATCTCCTTCCACATGGTGCCTTTGGAGGTCTCTGCCGTCCTGGAGGAGGGCCTCTTTTCTCTGGTTGAGGGGGTTGTTCTCACCTCGGCCACCCTTTCTGTGGCTGGGAGCATGGATCACATAAGGGAGGCCCTGGGAGTGCCCCACCACGCCCTGGAGGTCTTTTTGCCCTCGGAGTTTTGCTACGAGGAGCAGGTGAGGCTGGTGGTGGTCAAGGGCATTCCCCCCCTTCGTTCTCCCCACTACGGAGAGAAGCTGGTGGAGGCGATCTCTGCCATTCTGGAGGAGAGGGGTGGGCAGTCCCTCTTGCTCTTCACCGCTTACAGGACCATGGAGGAGGTGGTGGACAGGTTGAAAGGGGCCTTCCTCTACCTCCGTTTCTATGTCCAGGGGGAAGGGGGGAGGGACGCCCTGGTTCGGGCCTTCAGGGAAGACCCCCGGGGGGTACTGGTGGGGGTGGAGAGTTTCTGGGAGGGTATCGATCTCCCCGGGGAGTGC
>JALUVF010000171.1 GCA_027020915.1 bacterium | reverse complement strand
GTGTCCCACCAGCCCGTCCAGGTCTTTCAGGGGTACCTCCCGTTGCTCCCCCTTTATCATGTTCTTGAGGATGAGGGTGCCCCGGGCCAGTTCGTCTTCTCCCAGGATGATGACAATGGGGGCCTTGATTCTGTCGGCCTTTCTCAGCTGGGCCTTGAGGCTCTTGGCCTGGTGCCCCATCTCCAGACGGATGCCCTCCTCCCTCAAGAATTGGGCCAGCTTGAAGCCCGTCTCGGTGGCCTCTTCTCCCAGGGGTGCCAGGTAGCAGTGGAAGGGTAGGCCTTGGGTGGTTGAGCCCTCCTTCTCCATGAGCATGACGGTTCTCTCCATCCCCACGGCGAAGCCTATGCCGGGAATATCCTTGCCCCCGATCTGTCTCAACAAGTCGTCGTACCGTCCCCCCGCCGCCACGGCGTTCTGGGCCCCCAGTTGGGTGGTGGTGAGTTCGAAGACGGTGCGGGTGTAGTAGTCCAGGCCCCTGACCAGCCTGGGGTTCAGGGCGTACTTCACCCCCAGGGCGTTCAGAAAGGAGAGGGTCTTCTGCTGGTATCGCCGGCAGTCTTCACAGAGGTGCTGGGATATGAGAGGGGCCTCTTTCAATACCTCCTGGCAGCCTTTCTCTTTGCAATCCAGGACCCTCAGGGGGTTCCTCTCCTTGCGGCGCTGACAGTCGGGACAGAGGAGGTCCTTAACCCCCTCCAGAAAGCCCAGGAGGGCTTCTCTGAAGCGGGGGCGGCACTCCCGGCATCCCAGGGAGTTGATCTCCAGGGTGGTGAGGGGACGGAGGCCCAATCTTCGGTAGAGGGTGTCCAGGAGAGAGATGACCTCGGCGTCCAGACTGGGGCTCACGTAGCCGAAGGCCTCCACGTCCAGCTGGTGGAACTGGCGGAGACGTCCCGCCTGGGGCCTTTCATGGCGGAACATGGGACCGAAGAAGAAGTACTTGCCCACGGGATCGCTGTGGTAAAGGGCGTGCTCCAGGTAGGCCCGGGCCATGGAAGCCGTGGCCTCGGGTCTCATGGTGACGCTCTCTCCCCCCTTGTCCCTGAAGGTGTACATCTCCTTCTCCACGATGTCCGAGGTGTCCCCCAGGCTGCGCTTGAAGAGCTCTGTCTTCTCCAGGACGGGGACCCTCAGTTCTGAGTAACCGAAGGCTTCAAAGAGGCTTCTGGCCTCCTCTTCTATCCTCCTCCAGAGAGGGGTCTCCTGGGGCAAGATGTCTCGGAACCCTTTGACGGCCTTGATCATAGTCCCCTCCTTCTGTTCTGCCCCCTAATAAAGCCGGTGGCGGGAGGTGTCAAGCTCCCGGTGTACCCCTGGTGTGTCCGGGAATGTAGGGCCTTTTCCCGGAGCCCCTGGTGAGATAGAAGGGGGGGACGTCCCCCGGGGGATTTCTCCCTTGAGGATGAGGGGTTTGGGGGTTACTTTTACAGGAGAGTGTTTGTCCTCTGTAAAGGGTCCGTTGAAAAAGCCCTAAGCTAGCCTTTATAAGGGGTTGCAAAAACTTTTGTCTCAAGGAGGGGAACATGGGAGTGAAGGTTGCTATCAACGGTTTTGGGAGGATTGGCAGACTGGTCTTTAGAGCGGCTTTGGGGGATCCTCATATGGAGATCGTGGGCATAAACGATATCACCGATGCCAAGACCCTGGCCCACCTTTTGAAGTACGACTCCGTCCACGGCGTCTTCGATGCCCAGGTGGAGCATACCTCGGACTCCATCATAGTAGACGGTAGAGAGGTGAAGGTGACGGCCATCAAAGACCCGGCCCAGCTTCCCTGGGGGGACCTGGGGGTGGACGTGGTCATTGAGGCCACGGGGCTTTTCAGGGACAGGGCCAATGCATCCAAGCACCTCCAGGCAGGGGCCAAGAAGGTGATAATCACGGCTCCCGCCAAAGAGCCCGACATCACCGTGGTCCTGGGGGTGAACCAGGAGGAGTACGACCCCGCCAGGCACCACATTATATCCAATGCCTCCTGTACCACCAACTGCCTGGCCCCCGTAGCCAAGGTCTTGGACGGGAGATTCGGCATTGTCAAGGGTTTTATGACCACCGTCCACGCCTATACCAACGACCAGCGTATCCTTGACCTGCCCCACAAGGACCTGCGCAGGGCCAGGGCAGCGGCCGTCTCCATGATACCCACCACTACTGGGGCCGCCGTGGCCGTGGGTCTGGTGCTGCCCCAACTCAAGGGGAAGCTGGACGGCTTGGCAGTGAGGGTGCCCACCTTTGATGTCTCCCTGGTGGATCTGGTGGTCCAGGTGAAGGGGGAGACCAGTGTGGACGAGGTGAACGGTGCCCTGAAAGAGGCGGCTCAGGGTGAGCTCAAGGGTATCCTCCGCTACTGTGAGGAGCCCCTGGTCTCTATAGACTTCCTGGGGGACCCCCACTCCAGCATTGTGGACGCCCTTTCCACCCACGTGAGTGGTGACATGGTGAAGGTGCTGGCCTGGTACGACAACGAGTGGGGTTACTCCAACAGGGTCTATGACCTGGTAAAGTACATTGCAGGGAGGGGCCTGTGACATGTTGAGCTGTAAGACCATAGAGGACTTCCAGCTCCATGAGAGGAGGATCCTCATACGGGTGGACTACAACGTGCCCCTGGACGAGGAGGGTAATATATCGGACGACACCCGGATAAGGAGGTCCCTTCCCACGGTGAACTACGCCCTGGACCGTAATGGCAGGGTGATCCTGGCCTCGCACCTGGGTAGACCCAGGGGCAAGCCCGAACCCAGGCTGAGCCTCAAGCCCGTGGCCGTCCGGTTGGCCCGGCTCTTGAAGAAAGAGGTGAAGTTTGCCCCCGACTGCATAGGGCCCCAGGTGGAGGAGATGGTGAATGACCTTCAGCCGGGGGAGGTCCTTCTCCTGGAGAATCTGAGGTTCCACCCGGGAGAGAGAGAGAACGATCCCGAGTTTGCCAGGGCCCTGGCTCGGCTGGCCGATGTCTACATCAATGATGCCTTTGGTACGGCCCACAGGAAGCATGCCTCCACCTACGGCATCGTCCAGTTCGTGAGAGAGGCGGGCATCGGCTTTCTCATGAAAAAGGAGATCGAGTACTTCCAGAGGGCCCTGGTGGACCCCAGGAGGCCCCTTTTGGCCGTTATAGGTGGGGCCAAGGTTTCTACCAAGATCGGCATCCTTGAAGCCCTGTTGAAGAGGGTGGACAAGATGATCATTGGGGGGGCCATGGCTTTCACCTTTTACAGGTACCTGGGCTGGCCTACGGGTAAGTCCCTGGTGGAAGAAGAGATGGTGGGCGTGGCGGGGCGCATCCTCAAGCAGGCTTGGCAGGGAGGGGTGAAGCTCTACCTCCCTGTGGACGTGGTGGTGGCCCCTGAGTTCTCACCCCATGGGGAGAGTCGTACGGTGCCTTGTCAGGAGATTCCCCGGGACTGGATGGGACTGGATATAGGGCCCGCCTCGGTCACCCTCTTTGAAGAGGTGATCGCCGGTGCCCAGACCATCATCTGGAACGGGCCCATGGGGGTCTTCGAGATGGACAAGTTCAAGCACGGCACCTTCTCTGTGGCCCGGGCCATCGGTAGGTCTTCGGCCCTCTCCATTGCCGGGGGCGGGGACACCGACGTGGCCATTCATGAGGCGGGGGTGACGGACCAGATCTCATACATCTCCACGGGAGGAGGGGCCTTCCTGGAGCTCCTGGAGAAGGGGACCCTGCCTGCTCTGGAGGTGCTGAAGGAGAGGGGGAGCAAGCCATGAGGAGGCCTTTCATTGCCGGTAACTGGAAGATGCACAAGACGGTGCCCCAGGCCCTGGAGCTGGTGGAGGAACTCAGGGGGTTGTTAGAGGGGGAGGAGGGTGTAGAGATCGTGGTGGCTCCCCCCTTCACCGCCCTCTATCCCGTGGCCCAGGTCCTGAAGGGCTCGGTGATAAAGCTGGCGGCCCAGGACTGCTTCTGGGAAGAGGAGGGCGCCTTCACGGGGGAGATCTCTCCGGTCATGCTGGCCGACGTGGGTTGTGCCTACTGTATTGTGGGCCACTCGGAGAGGAGGCACATCTTTGGGGAGGGCAGCCGGGAGGTGGCCAGGAAGGCCAGGGCCCTCTTGACCCATGGGATCTCTCCCATAGTGTGTGTGGGGGAGACCCTGGAGGAGAGGGAGAGGGGAGAGGCCCTCAAGGTGGTGGGGGAGCAGATGGAAGGTTCCCTGGCGGGCCTCTCCGGGGAGGACATGGCCAGGGTGATCATTGCTTACGAGCCTGTATGGGCCATCGGCACGGGAAAGACGGCTACCCCCCAGCAGGCCCAGGAGATGCACGCCTTCCTTCGCCAGTGGGCCTGGGAAAAGTTCGGGGGAGATGTTGCCTCCACCCTTACCATTCTGTATGGTGGCTCCGTTAAACCGGGGAACATCCAGGGCCTTATGGCCATGGAAGACATAGACGGGGCATTGGTGGGAGGGGCCAGCCTCAGGGCTTCTTCCTTCGCCCAGATAGTAAAGGGAGGTAAGGGATAGTGGTAACGCTTCTGATAGCACTGCACGTGTTGGTCTGTATAGTGTTGATTCTGGTGATCCTCCTTCAGTCGGGGAAGGGGGCGGAGATGGGGGCCACCTTCGGTGTGGGATCCTCCTCCCCCGTTTTCGGTCCCAGGGGGCCTACCCCCCTGTTGGCCAAGGTGACGGTGGGGGCGGCCGTGATCTTCATGGCCACCTCCCTGGTTCTCACCATCTTCGCTTCCCGCCAGGAGATGCCCTCTCTTCTGAAGAGCGTGAAGCCCCCGGCCGTGGAACAGCCTGTGAAGAAGTCTCCCGTTCCCCCACCCGTATCGTCACCGGCCCCTAAGGGCCCTGTCTCGGGGAAAGGAGCGGCTCCCCAGGGAGGTGGTGGCCAGACCCATGGCCGGTGACAGGCTCAAGGCTCTGAGGGAGGAGATAGACCGGCTGGACCAAGAGCTCCTCAGGCTCCTGAATCTCCGGGCTCAAAAGGCCTGGGAGATAGGGGAGATCAAGAAGGGAGAGGGACTCCCCCTCTACATTCCCCACAGAGAGAAGGAGGTTCTGGAGAGGCTGGTGAAGGCCAATCCCGGACCCTTCCCTTCGGATGCCCTGGAGGTGGTCTTCAGGGAGGTGATATCGGCATGCCTGGCCCTTCAGAGGCCCGTTAAGGTGGCCTATCTGGGCCCCGAGGCTACCCACACCCATCAGGCGGCCCTGGAGTACTTCGGTACCTCGGTGGAGTTCCTGCCGGTGAGGTTTGTGGAGGGGGTGTTCCAGGCCGTGGAGAGGGGCCAGGCCCACTATGGGGTGGTGCCCTTCGAAAACTCTACAGAGGGCGTGGTGAGTTCCACCGTGGACATGTTCTTCTCTTCCAGCGCCAGGATAGTGGGCGAGATGTACCTCAGGGTCTCCCATCACCTCCTGTGCCTCTCTGGTGACCGGCGGGATGTGGAGAAGGTCTACAGTCATCCTCAGGCCACGGCCCAGTGTAAGAAGTGGCTCTCCCTTCATCTCCCGGGGGTCCCCGTGGTGGATGTGTCGAGCACGGCCGAGGCGGCGTCCCGGGCAGCCCAGGACCCTCGGTCGGGGGCCATTGCCAGCAAAACGGCGGCCCTCCTGTACGGGTTGAAGGTGGCCCAGGCGGGGATAGAGGACGTGAGGGAGAACTACACCCGTTTCCTGGTCCTGGGGAGGGAGGGCATGGAGCCTACGGGTGAGGACAAGACCTCTCTCCTCTTCTCCGTTCCCCATGAGGTGGGGGCCCTGTGTCGGATCCTTCAGGTCTTCGCCCAGGAGGGGATAAACCTCACAAAGATAGAGTCCAGACCATCCAAGGAAAAGGCCTGGGATTACCTGTTTTATGTTGACTTTGAAGGTCACGCCGAAGAAGATAAGGTGAAAGAGGCTCTGGAAAAGCTCAAGGGTATGGCCCTCACCTTGAAGGTGCTGGGGTCCTATCCCAGATACCGGAAGGAAGGAGATGAGCATGAAGGGTAGGCTTAGGAAGACGCTTCTTATTGTGTGCCTTCTGGCGTTGGTGGTGGGAGGCACGTCTTCTCTCCTTATAGGGGGGGTGGGGGAGGGGGGGGCCACATACGAGAAACTGAAGGTCTTTAGCGAGGCCCTCCACTACATACTCTCATCTTACGTGGAGCCGGTGAAGACCAAAGACCTCCTGTACGGGGCCATTAAAGGCATGGTGGGGGA
>JALUVF010000170.1 GCA_027020915.1 bacterium | reverse complement strand
CAGGAAGAAAAGACCCCTTCTCTTTCCACCTTCGCCACTGGTACGTCCTCATTGTGGTGCCTTTGAACTTCATGAACCTGAAGGGGGTGATCCATGGCATCAACCCCAACAACTACGATCCTCTCCTCATCCGCCTTGACCACATGCTCTTCGGCGTAAACCCCACCCAATGGCTCCAGAGGATCGTCAACCCCTGGCTCACCGAGTACCTCCAGTGGGCCTACATGTCCTACTTCTTCATCCCCGTGGTCCTGGGTGTGGTCCTATACAAGAAGAAGGATTACAGAGGCTTCAGGGTCTCGGCCACGGTCATCCTCTTGGCCTTCTACCTCTCCTACCTGGGTTACCTCCTCGTTCCCGCCATAGGCCCTCGGTTCACCCTTCCCCACGACGTACCCTTAAAGGGTGTCTTCCTCACCCACCAGCTCAAGCTCCTCCTCAACATCCTGGAACCCACACCCCACGACTGCTTCCCCAGTGGCCATACAGCCGTGGCCCTGGTCTGCGTATTTCTGGCCGCCCGATACAGCCGGCGGCTGTACTGGATATACCTGCCCCTGGTCTCCAGCCTCATCTTCTCCACGGTTTACCATCGATACCATTACGTGGTGGACCTCATTGCAGGGGTAGCCTTGGCCCTGGTATCCTGGTGGTGGGGCAATGCCCTCTTCTCCTGGTGGGAAGAGAGATCTCCAAAGGTGAGAGACACCGAACCCCCGGTCCCCTCTAGGACAGAAACGGGATAAAAGCCCGGTAAAAGGGCCTTTCCCGGTGCTACTACACCAAACTAAGGAAAAGCAGGGGAGAAGGGAAGAGGAATATGGACCAGGACAGTAAAAGGGGAGTGGCTGGCGCCACCATGGTCATCAGTTCCTTCACCCTCATGAGCCGCATCCTGGGTTTTGTGAGGGACATCCTCATAGCCAGCTTCCTGGGTACCTCCAACGTGGCCGACGCCTTCTTCGTGGCCTTCCGTATTCCCAACCTCTTTCGACGGCTCCTGGGAGAAGGGGCCCTGAGCGCCGCCTTCATCCCCGTCTTCACCCAGTATCACCTGAAGGGCTCCCAGGAAGAGGCCCAGGAGTTCCTCAACAGTGCCTTCTCCTTCTTCCTGGTGGTGCTCACCCTCCTCCTCATCCTGGGAGAGGCCTTCACCCCCTGGCTGGTGAAAGCCACGGCCCCGGGGTTCTCCCGCATTCCCCCCAAGATGGCCCTCACCGTCTCCCTCACCCGCATCACCTTCCCCTACATCTTCTTCATGGGCATGGCCATCCTCACCATGGCCCTCCTCAACGCCCTGAAGCACTTCGCCATACCGGCCTTCAGCCCCGTGCTCCTGAACGTCTCCATGATCACCGCTCTCTTTGTGGGATACAAGACGGGCAACGTGGTGCACGCCCTGGCCTGGGGAGTCTTCGTAGGGGGAATCTTACAGCTGGGTCTCCAGATCTCCACCCTTCTCAAAAAGGGCTGGAAGGTGAAACCCACCCTCCACATCCTCCACCCCGGGGTCCTGGAGACGGTGGTCCTCATGCTGCCCTCGGTCCTGGGCCTAGCCGTAAACCAGATAAACACCTTCGTGGACACTATCCTGGCTTCCCTGCTTCCACCGGGAAGTGTCTCCTACCTCTACTACGCCAACAGGTTGGCCCAGTTCCCCCTGGGGCTCTTCGGAATCGCCCTGGGAACGGCCATCCTTCCCACCCTCTCCCAGCATCAGACCCTGGAAGAGAAGGAGGCCTTCAGAGAAACCTTCACCTTTGGTCTCTCCCTGGTCCTCTTCATCACCCTCCCTGCTCTGGTGTGGCTCCTGATCTTCGCCACCCCCACCATCTCCGTCCTCTTTCAAAGGGCGGCCTTCACTTGGAAGGCCGCCCAGGCCACAGGGAAGGCCCTATTCTGCTACGCCCTGGGGCTAGGGGCCTTCGCTTCCGTCAAGGTGGTGGTGCCCGTCTTCTACGCCCAGAAAGATATGAAGACTCCTGTAAAGGTGGGGGTGGCCACTCTGGTGGTGAACATCGTCCTCAACCTCATCCTCATGGTACCCCTGAAACACGCCGGCCTGGCCCTGGCCACCTCTCTGGCCTCGGCCTTCAACCTGGTGGTGCTCCTGGTATTACTGGAGAAGAGGGGGCAGGGACCCAGCTGGAGAGCTTTCACCAGGGCAACCGCGAGAAACCTCCCTGCCTTGGCCCTCCTCACCGGAGGCTCTCTCCTCTATCTCCACTATTTTCCCTTCAAGCCCTGGGATTCTATTTTAAGGAAAGCCCTTTGGATAAGCGGAGCCCTGGCCCAGGGGGGAATCCTATACCTCCTGGGGGCCTGGGCGGCTAAAAGCCAGGAACTAAGGGTACTGGGAGACACCCTCTTTAGAAAAACCGGCATGAAAGAGGGTTAACCCCTCCTCCCGCCTCACCACCAACCTACCACCGTGTTTCTTGACCACCTCATTGAGAATTGCCACGCTCCAATGGTGGAAGGCGGGTTCCACCCGGGCATGGCTCCAAGGCTGAAACATGGTGATGAGCAGACTTTCGGGAATCTCCACCCCACTCAACCTGCCCACGAGAATCAAGGTGTTGTTCTCCACCGTGGCCTCAATCTCCAGGCTCCCTTCGCCCTGGCAGAACTCACGACAAACCTGGAGCCCGCCTTTCACCATATAGAGAAGGCCCCTGGTGAAAAGCTCCCGACTCCCCAGGGTCACAAAAGACCCTGGATGGAGATTGAAGGAGAGGGGAGCCGAACCCAGGTATTTGGGAAGGCCTATTCTCTTGGCCTCGTCTCCTTCCAAGAGCCCGGGGAGCTCCAGGATCACCTCCATGAGGTCCAGGGACTCACACACGCTCTCTCCCTTCACCCGAATGAAATCGGTGTACTCGTCTACCGCCTCCTCCAGATCCCCCAGGGCCTCCTCCACTATTCGGAAGTAGGAGGCCGTCTTCCCACTGGAACACTCTTTGGAGATGATCTTGATGTATCCCCCTATGGGCACGATGGCGTTTCTCACGGTGTGGGCCATGTACTTGGAGATGCCCGCCAGGATCTGAAGCTCCTCTATGGCCCTCTTATGGGTGACATCTGTGAAGGTCCTGATGACCCCCCTGACGGCTCCCTCCCTCACCCTCCAGGGATAGGTCCTCACTTCAAAGGTCCGCTTCTCCCCATCGATAATAAGGACCAGTTCCTCCTCCTCCCCTTCCCCCTTGAGCATCACCCTTCGGCAGGAAGTGCCCCTACAAGGAATCACTGAGTCCTGAATCACCTGATAACACTTCCTACCCTGGTAATCCTCTCTGATCTTGAAGAGGTCCCTCATGTACCTATTGAGGACCATCACGTTCATCTCTCCATCAATAATAAGAATACCCTCCTGGAGGGCGTCAAAAGCCGCCGCCAGGATCTCCCCCATGTCCTTGAGACGCTTGCTCTTCTCCCTGGCCCTCAATCTGAGCCTTGCCAGGTGCCTGGCGGCTATTCCCTGGGAATCGCTATGTTGACTGGTCTTGGGTTTCACCATCGCCCTCCAGAGGCAGATAGACAACGAATGTGGCACCCACCGGGGGATTGTTCACCACCCGGATCTCTCCCCCGTGGAGCTCCACTATCCTTTTGGCAATAGAGAGTCCCAACCCCGTTCCCGTGCTCTTGGTGGTGAAAAAGGGATTGAAAATGTTTGGTAGCACGTCCTCGGGGATCCCCCCTCCCGTATCAGAGATCTCCACCTTCACGTGTTCCTTCCCATCCCTCTCCACCCGAGAAGTGGAAACGGTGATGGAGCCCTTCCTTCCTATGGCCTGAAGGGCATTGGAGACCAGATTCATGAAGACCTGCCTCAACTGAGCAGGGTCTATGGAGACAGGAGGGAGACTGCGATCCAGTTTCTTCACCAGAACAATATTCCTGTCCCTCATCTCCTCCGCGTGGAGAAAGAGCACATCGTCCAGCAGGGTGTTGACATCGGCCAATCGTTTCTTCAGGCTGGGCACCCTGGCATACCCCAGGACGTTGGAGAGGATCTTCTCCGCCTCTTCCACCTCCTTCAATATGGTCCCCGTATAAAGCTTGTCGGGACAGTCCTCGGCCATCTTATCATGAAGGCGCCGGGCGAATCCCCCTATAGCTATCAAGGGGTTCTTCAGGTCGTGGGCCACCCGGGCAGCCAGTTCTCCCAGGGCTGCCAGCTTCTCAGAGTGGAGAAACCTCTCCTGGGCCTCCTTCAACTCCTTGCCCGTCATCTTCAAGACCTCCTGGAGCCGGGCACTCTCCACAGCCAGAGCCAACTGGTGGGAGAACATGGTGAGGAAATGGACCTCTTCAGAATCGAAGCCTCCCTCTTTTCCCACCAGAAGGGCACCCACCAAGTGCTCCCCCGCCATGAGGGGGAAAACCACATAGACCACTCCTTCCCGCATGAAGGGCAGGGCCCCCTGACCTGGACTGAGATAGACCACCTCCCCCTTCTCCAGCTCGCTCCAAGGAGGACCCGAGGGCATAACATCCCTGAGGTCATAGAAGGCAGGAGAGCGCTCTATCTTTTCTATGTACTCCTCATCCACCGTCCAGTCCTGCTCCCCCCATGGAGAGTTCCCTGACCAGGATACACCCATCACCCCTTTAAGCACGCCCCTGGCCTCGTCCCTGATAAAAAAATAGGCCTCGGGCAACCCCAGGCCTTTCTGGGGATCGGTCAAGGCCCTTAAAGCCAGGAAGAAGCGCTTCCTCAACTCCGAAGTCCACCTGTAGGCGTTTCCCACCTGATAGAGGATGGAGAGGAAACGAATCCTCTTCTCCCTCTCCTCCAGGAGGAACCTGAGACGGTCGTACAGGGTGATGTTCTCCAGGAAGGTACCCGCCAGCTCCGCCAGGATGTGGATCATCCTCCTCCTGGGCCGACCGAAGGGGGCATCCTTGGAGAGATAAAGCTCCACCACTCCCCAGTTGCCCTTGCTTGTGGAGAGGGGAACGGCCACCCTCTTGTAGAGGTCTTCATTGTAAAACTTGATGATGTCCCCCTCGTCTTTACCCGCATAGAGGGTTATGGATGCATGTCTCCCCTCCTTTTCAAAAAGGGTGACATTCACCAACTCCGCTCCCGAGAACTCCCGGACGTACTCCGCCAACCTCTGGGCCAGGGCCCGACGGTCCAGAAGGGAACCCAGCTCCCTTCCTGCCGAGTAGAGATCCAAGAGGAGCTTGGCACCAGCCTTGAGCTCCCGCTGGACCCGTACATGGCGAAGGAACTGGGCCAGCTGCCTGGCCACCACCTCCAGTAGCTCCCTCTCCTGGGAAGAGAGGGCCTCCTTCTTCACCACCAGATAGCCCCTCATCTCCCCTCGGGGTTTGGGAAGGGGGAAAACCTCAACCCCCTTCCGGGGCTTCCCCTCCAGGGCCTCCCGGTACTCCTGGAGATCCAGTTCCTCGGGCCACAAGTACACCCTCCCCCTGGAGAGAAACAGACAGGCACCTTCCAAGGAAAGGGCCTCCACCAAACGGGAGAGAATGGCCCTCACGCCTCTTTTGAGGCTGGTGTAGGTACAGATTACCTCACACACCTCGGACAAAAAGACGAGAGACTCCACCCTTTCCTCCCCAGTATTTCAGATAAAATTTAACCCTTAAAAGAGGAATTAGCAAAAAGAAAACAGGGGGAAGGGGAAACCCTTCCCCCTGTTACCGGCGAGCAGCCCAGGGTCGGCCTCAAAAGGCCAACCAGGAGAAGGAGCTGTAAGAAGCCGAAAGGAGCCCTCCAGGAACCAGGCCCAACTGGAAGATGCCCACCACGATGACCAGGAGGGCAAAGACAGCAGCAGGATGGAAGGAAATCTGGTATTCCTCCCTGGGCTCTTCCATGTACATCATATAGACCACCCTCAGGTAGTAGTAGGCGGCCACAGCACTGTTGAGAACGGCGATAACCACCAGGGGTATCTGGCCCGCCCTGACGCCCGAAGCAAAGACGTAGAACTTGCCCATGAAACCCGCGGTACCGGGGATGCCTGCCAGGGAGAAGAGGCAGATGGCCATGGCAGCGGCTAATACAGGCCTTTTGGCCGCAAGCCCCGCATAATCCGAGATGTTAACGTAACCCTCCTCCTTGCGTCCCACCAGAGCCACAGCCCCAAAGGCCCCCAGGTTCATGAGGGAGTAGGCCAGCATATAGAAGACCACCGCCGCTGCCCCCTGACGGGAAGCGGCAGCCACTCCCACCAGGGCATAACCGGCATGGGCTATGCTGGAATAAGCCAGCATTCTCTTGATGTTCTCCTGC
>JALUVF010000169.1 GCA_027020915.1 bacterium | reverse complement strand
CGTATGGAGCTTGCCTCCCACGGGACCCACCTTCTCTATGAGCCGGGCTTCAATGTTCATGTGGATGTCTTCCATGGCGGGGTCGGGCTGAAAAGTGCCTTCTTCTATCTCCCTCTCTATCTCCAGAAGGCCCTGGATGATCTTCTCTCCCTCCTCAGGGGTGACGATGCCCTGCTTCACCAGCATTTCGCAGTGGGCTATGGAACCCCTTATATCCTCCCGGTAGAGCCTGGCATCGTAGTGGACGGACTGGGTGAAAGCCTCCACCAGATTGTCCGTGTTTTCAGAAAACCTGCCGCCCCAGAGCTTCCTCATCTTCCCATGCCCATGCCCATCTTGATCCTGTCCAGCATGGCCACCATCTCTTCCTGGCGAGGAGAGGAGAAGAGGGCCTGCTCATAGGAGATGAGCCCCTTTTCATAGAGGGAAGCCAGAGACTGGTTCAGGGTCTGCATGCCGTGGTGGGACTGCCCCGACTGCATCACCGAATAGATCTGGTGGAGCTTGTTCTCCCTGATGAGGTTCCTCACTGCCGGGGTCATAACCAACACCTCGGAGGCCAATACCAGTCCCCTGCCATCGGCTCTGGGCAAAAGCTGCTGACAGATGACCCCCTCCAGCACAAAGGAGAGCTGGGACCTGATCTGGGTCTGCTGATGGGAAGGAAAGGAGTCCACGATCCGGTTGATGGTCTCCACGGCAGAATTGGTGTGAAGGGTGGCGAAGGTGAGGTGGCCCGTCTCGGCTATGGTGAGGGCCGCCGCCATACTCTCCAGATCCCTCATCTCACCGATGAGCACCACATCGGGGTCCTGCCTCAGCACGTACCTCAAGGCCTTCTTAAAAGACTCGGTATCTGAATGGACCTCCCTCTGGTTAACGAGACACTTCTTGTGGGGATGGAGATATTCGATGGGATCCTCCACGGTGATGATGTGTTTATTGTAGGTTTCATTGATCCTGTCTATGAAAGCCGCCAGAGTGGTGGATTTACCGGAACCCGTGGGACCCGTAACCAGAATGAGACCCTTGGATTTGGTCACAAAGGAAAAGACCACGGGCGGTAAACCCAGTTTCTCCAGGGGTATGACCTCGTAGGGAATGCGCCTGAAGGCCCCGGCCACAGCCCCCCTCTGGCGAAAGACGTTGGCCCTGAACCTGGCCAGTCCCCGAATCCCAAAGGAGAAATCCACCTCGTGCTCCTCGTCGAACTTCTGTTTCTGGGCGTCGGTCATGACACTGAAACAGAGCCGTTGGGCATCGGCCGGGCTCAGGTCCTCGGCCCCGGGAACGGGCACCAACTCGCCGCTCACCCTCACCTTGGGGGGGGCACCCGTGGTTATGTGCAAATCCGTTGCCCTTTTCTCCACCATGTAACGCAGAAGATCCTCTAACGTCTCCATTTAACACCACCTCCTAAGTGGTGACCCTCATCACCTCTTCCAGAGAGGTTATCCCTTCCCGGGCCTTCCTAATGCCCACCTCTCTCAAGGTCTCCATGCCCTCCTCCAGGGCGGCAGCCCTGATATGATCAGCCGTCACTCTCTCCACCACCATGGTCATGATCCTCTTGGACATGGGCATCACCTCATACAGGGCCAGCCTCCCCTTGTACCCCGTATCGTTACAGGCTGCACAGCCCTCCCCTTTGTAGAAAGGGCCCACCTCTCCATCCAGCCCCAGCCTCTCCAGAAGGGAGGGAGGCGGGTTGTACTCATGCTTACAGCCGGGACAGATCTTCCTCACCAGTCTCTGGGCCACCACCAGATTCAAAGAGGAAGCCACCAGGAAAGGCTCCACCCCCATATCGATGAGGCGGGTCACCGTGCTGGGGGCGTCGTTGGTGTGGAGGGTGGAAAAGACCAGGTGGCCTGTGAGAGCAGCCTTGATGGCTATATCCGCCGTCTCCATATCCCTGATCTCACCCACCAGAATGATGTCTGGATCCTGCCTGAGGAAAGCCCTCAAAGCAGAAGCAAAGGTGAGGCCTATATCCTCTTTGATCTGGACCTGGTTTATGCCCTCGAAGTTGTACTCCACGGGGTCTTCAGCGGTCATGATGTTCACTTCCGAATTGTTCAGGCGCAGGAGAGCGGAGTAGAGGGTGGTGGTTTTACCGGAACCCGTGGGCCCTGTGATGAGTACCATCCCGTAGGGCCTCTCCGTGGCCTCCACGAAGACCTTCAGCTGCTCCTCCTCGAAACCCAACTGGGTGAGGTCGAAGACCAGTCCGCTCTTCTCCAGGAGTCTCATGACCACCTTCTCCCCAAAGACGGTGGGCACGCTGGATACACGAAGATCCACCTCCTTGCCCTTCACCCTCACCTTTATCCTACCGTCCTGGGGCACCCTCCTCTCCATGATGTCCAGGTTGGACATGATCTTCACCCTGGCGATCACTGCATCCTTCAGCCGTAAGGGGACGTCCATCTGGTCGTAGAGCACCCCGTCTATCCTGAACCTGACCCTGAAACGCTTCTCGTAGGGTTCCATATGAATGTCGCTGGCCCTCTTGGAGAGGGCATCGGCAATGATATAGTTGACCAGACGGATAACCGGGGCCTCGTGGGCCAGGTCCTCTCCAAAGGTGATCTCCTGCTCCTCCTCATGGAGAACCTCCAGGCTGTCCGTATCTGCCTCCTCGAAGACGTCCCTGAGGATGTCCAGCTGGGGGCTGTAAAGACGGTCTATCACGCTCTCCACAAAGGCCTCGGTGGTGAGGATCACCTTCACATTGTGGCCCGTGGCAAAACGGATGTAGTCCAGGGTGCTGATATCCAGGACGTCGGGCGAGGCCACCAGAAGGGTGCCGTTCTCCATCTTGAGGGGCACCACCTTGAACATTCTGGCCAGCTTTTCGGGGAAGAGTTTGGCCAACGTGGGGTCCACCTCGTCAGCCTTGGAGATGATCCCATTAGCCTCGGCCGAGGCCTTGTACTCCTCCAACACCTCCTCCAAAGCATCCCGGGTGATGTATCCCCTCTCCACCAGGATATCCCCCATTCTCTTTCCCGTTGTGGCCTGGATCCTGAGGGCCTCCTCTATCTGCTCCACAGAGACCAGCCCCCTCTTCACCAGGAGTTCGCCCAACCTCAGTTTCAACCTAACCGCACTCAATACCCACTACCCTCAGGTCGTTTTTCAATACAAAAACATAACAGGAATTTAGAGGAAAAGAGGGAGCATTGTCAAAAGAGAAGTGGAAAGGAGGGTCTTCCCGGACAGGAAAGACCTGGTGGCGGTGGAGGGACTCGAACCCCCGACTCGGCGGATATGAGCCGCCTGCTCTCACCAGCTGAGCTACACCGCCAGGCAGAAGTCTAATAGCCCCCAGGCCCCCAGGTGTCAAGACTCCCCGTCCTCCTGGAACCCCCTGTAATCCACCTTCTTTCCTCTCCGGGGGGGAATCCTGGGCATCTCATCGGGATATCCCACCGTAACAATGGCCACCAGCTTCTTGTCCCTCACACCCAGAAGCTCGTTGAACTCCTCCTCCATGTTCAGAGGTCCCGTCATCCAACAGGTACCCAATCCCCTCTCATGGGCCAACAGGAGGAAGTTCTGAATAACGGCAGACACGTTCTGTACATCGGTGAATATGCTCTCCGGCCCCGGCTCGGCATAGGCAAACAGGACCACGGGAGCCCCTCCCAAGGTGGCGAAGAAGCTCCTGGTCTCCCTCACCACCCGGGGCTTGTGACTGAACACCCGCTCCACCCTCTCACCGATGTAGGAGAGGTAACCCCGGTAGCAGATCTCAACCACCCTGTCCCTTAGCCCTCCGGTCACCACCACAAAGTACCAGTTCTGGCGGTTCATACCTGAAGGAGCCCACACCGCCAGGTCCAAAATCTCCTCCAATACCTCTTTAGGCACAGGCCTGGACTTGTATTTCCTCACGCTCCTTCTGCCTAAGACAGCCTCCTTCAGCTCCACAACCTCTCCCACGGGCCAGGGTTTTGACAAGCTCTACCACCAGGCTTATCTTCTGTAAAGAGTTAAAACTCCGGAGGACACCCATGAGCTTCAGAGTTAAACCTGAGATACTCTTCATAGTGGAGAGAAGCGACCACCCCCAGGAGACGGAAGAGATCCTCTTTCCTCCCCTGGATATGTACTATGCCCAGGAAACCCTCTATTTGGAAGTAGAGATCCCCGGCATAGATCCCCAGGAGGTGAAACTCACCCTGCGGGGTAGGGAACTGGTCATAGAGGGTAACAAGCGGGAAAAGACGGGCTCTACCACCCCCATCTCCTTTCTAAGGACAGAGAGGTTCCTGGGGCCTTTCAAAAGAACCATCCAGCTCCCCTATCCCATCGACAGCCAGGGCATCAACGCCTTCTCTCGCAAGGGCGTCCTCTACATCCAGATACCCCTGAAAAGGGAGGAACAGATCGTAAAGATCGAGCAGGAGGATTGACTATGGAGAAGAACGGAAGGGAAGCTCCCCTCATTTGGATACCCGGAGGCGATAGGGAGCCCGAACCACCATCCCATGAAGAGCAGGAGTTCTCCATACCCCGGGAACTTCCCCTTCTGCCCACCAGGGATGTGGTGGTTTTCCCCTTCATGATCCTGCCTCTATTTGTGGGCAGGGAGGCCAGTATAAAGGCTGTAGACGAGGCCTTGTCCAAGGACAGGCTCATCTTTCTGGCAGCCCAAAAGAAGGCCGAGATAGAAGAACCCACACCCCAGGACATCCACCAGGTGGGGACTGTGGGAATGATTATGCGCATGCTCAAGCTCCCCGACGGCCGCATAAAGATCCTGGTCCAGGGGTTGGTCAAGGGAAAGATTGAGGAGTTCAGCCAGATACAACCCTTCTACAAAGTACGTCTCTCCGTCCTGGAGGAGCCTGAGACAAAGGAGACCACCCTGGAGACGGAAGCCCTCATCAGGTCCGTGAGAGAAGGCCTGGAGAAGGCCGTCTCCCTGGGCAAGGCCATTCCCCCCGACCTGGTGGTAGTGGCCAACAATCTGGAGGATCCCGGGAAGCTGGCGGATCTGGTGGCCTCCAATCTGGGTCTCAAAGTGGACGACGCCCAGCACGTCCTTGAAACCCTTCATCCTGTGGAGCGACTGAAGAAAGTGGCCCAGATCCTTTACAGGGAGATCGAGCTCCTCACAGTCCAGCAGAAGATCCAGACGGAAGCCAAGGAA
This sequence comes from bacterium, assembly GCA_027020915.1. GTDB lineage: Bacteria > Thermosulfidibacterota > Thermosulfidibacteria > Thermosulfidibacterales > B14-G1 > B14-G1. Next base: position 20,317 of record JALUVF010000169.1, on the reverse strand, counting down.
GAGATGGGTCGTCTCCAGAGGGAGTACTTCCTCAGGGAACAGCTCAAGGCCATCCAGAAGGAGCTGGGAGAAGGGGACGAGCGGGAAGAGGAGGTCAGGGAGTTCCAGGAGAAGATAAAAAAGGCAAGAATGCCCAAGGATGTGGAGAAGGAGGCCCGGCGTCAGCTGAAGCGCCTGGCCAAAATGCACCCCGACTCCGCCGAGGCCACGGTGGTACGCACCTATCTGGAATGGCTCACCGAGCTGCCCTGGAAGAAATCCACCAGGGACAACCTGGACGTGAAAGCCGCGAAAAGAACCCTGGACGAAGACCATTACAACCTGGAGAAGGTGAAGGACAGGATTCTGGAGTATCTGAGCGTTCTTAAACTCAAGAAGTCGGCCAAAGGGCCCATACTCTGCTTTGTGGGCCCCCCTGGTGTGGGCAAAACCTCCCTGGGTCGCTCCATCGCCCGGGCCCTGGGTAGGAAGTTCGTACGGATCAGTCTGGGTGGCATAAGGGACGAGGCAGAGATCAGGGGACATCGAAGAACCTACATCGGGGCTCTCCCGGGCAAGATCATCCAGGGCATAAAACAGGCAGGCTCCAACAACCCCGTATTCATGCTGGACGAAGTGGATAAACTGGGCACCGATTTCCGGGGTGATCCCAGCTCTGCCCTCCTGGAGGTCCTGGATCCCGAGCAGAACCACGCCTTCGTAGACCACTACCTGGGGGTGCCCTTCGACCTTTCCAAGGTGATGTTCATCTGCACGGCCAACATCATGGACACCATACCTCCTCCCCTCTTGGACAGGATGGAGGTCATAGAAATCCCCGGATACACCGAAGAAGACAAAGTGGCCATTGCCAAGCGTTACCTCATCCCCCGACAGATGGAAGCCAACGGACTGAAGGCCAAGGACATCTCCTTCTCCGACGAATCCATCAGGCGGATCATTCGCTTCTACACCCGGGAGGCAGGGTTAAGGAATCTGGAAAGGGAGATAGGATCCATCTGCCGGAAAGTGGCCAGGAGAATCGCAGAAGGCGAGAAGGGCCCCTTCAAGATCACAGCCAAGGCCGTAGAGAGATACCTGGGTTCCCCCAAGTTCCACCCCGAGACAGAAGTCTTAAAGGAAGAGGAAGTAGGAGTGGCCATAGGCCTGGCCTGGACCCCCACAGGGGGAGACATCATCCACGTGGAGGCCACCATCATGCCCGGCAGGGGCAAACTCACCCTCACAGGTCAACTGGGTGACGTCATGAAGGAATCGGCCATGGCCGCTGTGGACTACATCCGCACCAGAGCAGATCAGCTGGGGATCCCAGAGGACTTTTACTACAAGCACGACTTCCACATCCACGTGCCTGCAGGCGCCATACCCAAAGACGGACCTTCGGCGGGAATCACCCTGGCCACAGCCCTCATCTCCGTCCTCACCAAGATCCCCACCCGGAAGGATGTGGCCATGACGGGGGAGATCACATTGACAGGCAGAGTCCTACCCATCGGAGGTCTCCGGGAAAAGGCCCTGGCCGCCAAAAGGGCGGGTATTAAAAGGGTGATCATACCCGAAAAGAACCTTTCGGACCTGAGTGATATGCCCAGGGAGGTGAAAAAGACCATAACCTTCCTGCCCGTGGAACACATGGATCAGGTGGTGGAACTGGCCCTGAAGGAGAACCCCATGAAGGCCAAAGCACCCCTGGCCGAGGTTCTAAGAGAAGAGTGATGGAGGGGGATGTCCCCCCTCCATCCATACCCCTAAGACTCAGACGCCGTACTTCTCTACACCGTACTGATACCCCCTCTCGAAGGCCCGAAGGTTGAGCTCCTCGGTACCGGAGGGCACGCTGCTCTCCACAGCCTTCTCCATGGCCTCCTTGCTCACGATCCTGGTGACCGCTGTGAGGAAGCCCAGCATCACGATATTCAGCACCATCCTCCGGCCCACCTCCTCAGCGATCCTGGTGGCGGGGATACCGTAAACCTTCTGGGTAGGTTTCACCTCGTCGGGCTTCACCAACTCGTCCTCTATGATGAGAATCCCGTCTTCCTTAAGCTTGGGATAGTAGGTGGCATAGGCCTCCTGGGACATGACCACCAGGATATCCACGTTTGTGGTATAGGGGTAGAGAACCCTCTCATCCTCCAACACCACCTGGGCGGAACAGGCTCCACCCCTGGCTTCCGGACCAAAGCTCTGGGTGAGGGTAGCCTCCTTGCCTTCATATATGGCATAGGCCTTCCCCAGGATGATACCCATAAGGATGATACCCTGCCCGCCGAAACCGCCTAATCTAACCTCGATCCTGCCCATGGGTCACTCCCCCCACCTCACATATTTGTCTCCCAACACCTCGCCCAGATGCTCATTCATGGCCGTCAGGTAGTCGGGTTTCTCAATATCCACGAACTTGCCCACGATAATCTTCTCGGGACGCCTGATATCAATGCCCACGTCCCTGGTGTCGGCACCGTGCTGGATGACGGAGTGCTCCTTATAGTACTTGAGCTCGTCAATGGCACTGCCCAGGCGGTTTCTCCGGAGATAGATGGTGGGACAGGGGGCAATGATCTCAATAAAAGAGAAGCCCTTCTTGTTGAGGGCCTCCACCATGGCCTTCTTCACCTGCATCACGTGGTAGGCCGTCCACCGTGCCACGTAGACAGCGCCACAGGAAGCCGCCAAGTGGGGGAGGTTGAAGTTCTGCTCGAACACTCCGTAGGGGGTGGTGGTTTCTATACTGTCCAGGGGAGCCGTGGGGGTCACCTGTCCCCCCGTCATGGCATAGGTGAAGTTGTTAATGAGGATGACGGTGATGTCCAGGTTCCTCCTGGCAGCATGGATGAAGTGGTTACCACCGATGCCCACCAGATCGCCGTCTCCAGAGTATACTACCACCTTGAGTTCGGGGTTGGCCAGGTGAAGCCCCGTGGCAAAGGCTATGGCCCTGCCGTGGGTGGTGTGGAAAGAGTCCAGTCTGAGATAACCGGCCACCCTTCCCGTACAACCTATGCCGGACACAATGGCCAGATCGTTCAGGGGAATGCCACACTCCTTGACGGCCCTGGCAAAGCAGTTCACCGTGGTTCCGATACCGCATCCGCTGCACCACACGTGGGGCAAGCGGTCTGTTCTCAAGAACTCCTCTACCGGATTCTCTTTGATCCCTTCCACCACACTCATTTCGCAGCCTCCATAATGGCGTCTAATATCTCCTGGGGATCGTGGACAGTACCACCAGCGTGGGGCACCCTCACCACCCTGCAGGTACCCTCCACTATCCGCTCTACTTCCCTGGCCACCTGGCCCCTGATGTTGAGCTCGGGCACCACAATGGCCTTCACCTTGCTGGCGATCTCCTTCACCCGGGGCTCGGGGAAGGGCCACACCACGATAAGCCTCATGCGCCCCACCCTGATGCCCTTCTCCCTGGCCATCTCAATGGCCTTGAGGGCCACCCTGGCGGAGATGCCATAAGAGAGGACCACCACGTCGGCATCCTCAACCTCGTCTTCCTCGTATCTCCAGATCTTGGGGGCATTCTTCTCCACCTTCTCCACGAGGCGGTAGACCATCTCCTTCTGGGCCTGGGCATTGATGACGGGATAGCCCCTCTCGTCGTGGGTGAGACCAGTCACATGGAACCTGTAGCCGTCCCCCGCCTTCACCATCTCGGGCACCAGGTCGGGATCGGGCTTGAAGGGGAGATACTCTTCGGGAGGCTTGCTGGTGTAGCGCCTCTCCACCACTTTGATCTTGTCGGCCTCGGGAATGACCAGCTTCTCCGTCATGTGGCCCACACACTCGTCCATCATGAAGAAGACGGGCACCCTGTAGATCTCCGCCAGATTGAAGGCATCAATAATGAAGTCGAAGCTCTCCTGGACGGTACTGGGAGAAAGGGCTATCACCTCGTAGTCCCCGTGGGAACCCCAACGGCACTGCTGCATGTCCGCCTGGCCGGGAAGGGTGGGAAGACCTGTGGAAGGGCCACCCCTTTGAACATTGACAAAGACACAAGGGGTCTCCAGACAGGCCGCCAGACCGATGTGCTCCTGCATCAAGGAAATGCCCGGGCCGGAAGTGACAGTCATGGCCTTGAGGCCCGCCCAAACGGCGCCCTGGAGGCAGATGGAAGAGGCGATCTCGTCCTCCATCTGGATAAAGACTCCACCTACTAGAGGAATCCTGGCGGAGAACCTCTCCACCACCTCAGTGGAAGGGGTGATGGGATAGCCAGCGGCAAAGCGACACCCCGCCGCCAGGGCACCCTCACAGGCGGCATGATTGCCGTCCATGTAATGGATCCCCGTAAGAACACCTTTGGGATCAGCAGTGGTATATTTGATCTCAGCCATCACGCACCCTCCCCTATCTTCTCCCTGAAGCCGTAAATGGCAAAGTCCGGACAGTACATTCCGCAGAGACCACACCCCGTACACTTGTCGGGATAGGTGAACTCGGGATAGTGATACCCCTTGGAATTGAACCTATCGGACATGGTTATGGCTCCTGTGGGACAGAACTCCACACAGATGGCACACCCCTTGCACCTCTCGGGAGCAACGTAGACCACTCCTCTGAACTTCTTCTTTTTCTCTGCCGTAGCCATTTTTACCTCCTCGTTATTTACCCAAGACCCTGGCCACCGTGGCACCTATCTCGGCAGGGCTCTCCACCACATAGGCACCTGCATCCCTCAAGGCCGCCATCTTCTCGGCAGCGGTACCCTTGCCACCGGCGATTATGGCACCGGCATGGCCCATACGCCTGCCCGGAGGAGCTGTACGCCCGGCTATGAAAGCCACCACGGGTTTGGTGAATTCCGCCTTGATATAGGCCGCCGCCTCCTCCTCGGCGGTACCGCCGATCTCCCCGATGAGGACCACCAGCTCGGTCTCAGGATCCTCGTTGAAGAGCTTCAAGAGATCCACCTGGGTGGAGCCGATGATGGGATCCCCACCGATGCCTATACATGTAGACTGACCGATGTCCCTCTCGGTGCACTGCCAAACAGCCTCGTAGGTGAGGGTACCTGATCTGGAAATGAGGCCCACGGGACCCTTCTTGAAGATGTAACCCGGCATGATTCCCATTTTGCACTCCCCGGGGGTGATGACGCCGGGACAGTTGGGACCCACCATGCGCACGTTCTTGCCTTTCATGGAACGCTTCACCTTCATCACGTCCAGGGTGGGGATACCCTCGGTAATGGTGACGATGACCTCCACTCCCGAGTCCACCGCCTCGGCGATAGCATCGGCGCAGAAGGCAGGGGGCACAAAGATGAGGGCAGCGTTGGCTCCCTCCTTCTCCACGGCTTCGGTCATAGTGTTGTACACGGGTACCTTACCCTCCCATAAGGTACCTCCTTTTCCCGGGGTGACACCAGCCACCACATTGGTACCGTAATCTATACACTGCTTGGTGTGGAAGGTGCCCTCTTTCCCGGTGATTCCCTGGACCACCACTCTGGTATCTTTGTTTACGAGAATGCTCATGGGCCAACCTCCTTACCTTTCCTCTACTTGATACCGGCAGCCTGGACCACCTTTTCGGCTGCCTCGGCCATGCTACTGGCCGTGATGAAAGAGAGACCGGACTTATCCAGGATCTCCATACCTTCTTTACTGTTGGTTCCCTCAAGACGAACCACTATAGGTACCTTCACTTCAAGGTGCTGAGCCGCCTGGGCAATACCCTGGGCCACCCTGTCGCAACGGACAATGCCACCAAAGATGTTCACCAGAATGGCTTTCACACCGGGCTCAGAAAGAATGATCTCGAAGCCGTGCTGCACCCTTTCAGCATCGGCAGCACCACCCACATCCAGGAAGTTGGCAGGCTCTCCACCGTAGATCTTGATAATGTCCATGGTGGCCATGGCCAGACCGGCACCGTTCACCATGCAACCGATGTTGCCATCCAGCTTGATGAAGTTGAGGTGGTACTTCTTGGCCTCCACCTCCAGGGGGTCCTCTTCGTCGGGGTCCCTCATGGCGGCCACATCGGGATGGCGGTAGAGGGCGTCGTCGTCGAAGTTCATCTTGGCGTCCAGGGCGATGATGTCCCCCTCCTTGGTGATGACCAGAGGATTGATCTCCGCCAAAGAAGCGTCCTTCTCCATGAAGGCCTGGTAAAGCTTGGTCATGAAGCTCACGCCCTTCTTGAAGGTATCACCGGTCAACCCCAGGCCAAAGGCCAGCTTCCTGGCGTAGAAGGGCAGCATCCCCAGGGCAGGATCGATGAAGGCCTTGATGATCTTCTCAGGGGTCTCGGCCGCCACCTTCTCGATCTCCACACCACCCTCGGTGGAAGCCATCATCACGGGACACTCGGTGGAGCGATCGATAACCATACCTAAGTAGAGCTCCTTCTCAATATTGAGACCCTGCTCTACCAGGACCTTCTTCACCAGCTTGCCCTCGGGGCCCGTCTGGTGGGTCACCAGGGTCATCCCGATGATCTGGCTGGCCAACTGCTCCACCTCGTCCAGGGAGCGGGCCAGCTTGACTCCCCCTCCCTTGCCTCTGCCACCGGCGTGGATCTGGGCCTTGACTACCCACAGGTCTCCACCGATCTCCTCGGCCACCTTCCTGGCCTCCTGGGGAGTGGTGGCCAGACCGCCCTTGGGAACAGGAATACCGTATTCCTTGAAAATCTCCTTGGCTTGATACTCATGGACCTTCATCTAGCCATTCCCTCCTTCAAAGAATTGGGGGACCACGGGGTGGCCCCCCATCTTTCTGAGTCTCCCTTTTCCATGATCACCTACAGACGCCCTTTGAGCATGAGTCTCCTGAGCTCCACGATGGCCCTGGTGGGGTTCAGCTCCTTGGGGCAAGCCTCTACACAGTTGAATATGGTGTGGCACCGCCATATTCCGTGCTTGTCGTCAATGGCGTTCACCCTTTCAGTCCATCCCTGGTCCCTGGAGTCCAGAGAGAACTTGGCCGCTTTCAAGAGGGCAGAGGGCCCCAGGAAGTCCTTGTCAGCCCAGTAGGTGGGACAGGAAGAAGTGCAACAGCCGCACAGGAGGCACTCGTATTTGCCATCCAGCAACTTCCTCTCCTCGGGGGACTGGAGTCTCTCCTTGTCTGTAGGGGGATCAGAGTAGTTGATGAGATAGGGTTTTATGGCATAGAGCTTATCGTAGAAGGGCTCCATGTCCACCACCAGGTCCTTGATCACTTTGAATCCCCTCAAAGGCTCCACGGTGATGACAGTGGACCCCAGGTCCTTGATCTGAGTCTCGCAGGCCAGGCCGTTCTTGCCGTTGATGGTCATGCCGCAAGATCCGCAGATACCGTGACTACAGGCCCTCCTAAAGGTGAGGGTCCCGTCAATGTACCACTTAATATGGACCAAAGCATCCAAAAGGGTCCAACCCTCTTGCACCTCCAGCTTGTACTCTTGAACCCTTCCCTTGGTCCCCTCCTCTTTGTCCGGATCGTATCTGAATATTTTAAATATATACTCGGCCATGTCGCGCCTCCTCAGTACTTCCTTTCCTCGGGCAGGAACCGAGTGATGACCACCGGCTTGTAATCGAACTTCACCCCTTCCTCAGTTCTCCAGGCCAAGGTGTGCTTCAACCAGTTCTCATCATCCCTCTTGGGATGGTCCGTCCTCCAATGGGCTCCCCGGGACTCAGTCCTGTTAATGGCACTGGCCACGATCACTTCAGCCGTCTGAAGGAGATGCCTGAGTTCGATCGCCTCTTCAAGATCCAGGTTAAACTTCACTCCTTTGTCGTCTATCCTGATGTTTCTATAGCGCTTCTGGAGATCCTTTATTATGTCGTACATCTCAACAAGCTCTTTCTCATTCCTGAAAACGCCGCACTTTCTGTACATATTCACCTGCATCTCTTCTCGGATGGAACCCGGAGTCTCCGTACCCTCATGGGTCAGAAGCCACTCTATCTCCTCCTTTGCCCTGACGGCACAATCCATGGGTAGGGGTTCCCAGCACTCAACCACGTCCAGGTAGGCCGCCATATCCTTACCGGCCCTCTTACCATGGACAGAGGCGTCCAGGAGAGAGTTGGTTCCCAGCCTGTTGGCTCCGTGGACGGAGACACATGCACACTCGCCGGCAGCCCACATACCTTCAAGCCACTTCTCTTTGCCGTCGGCCAGGACCCTGCAGTTGATGTCCGTGGGGATTCCTCCCATGGAGTAGTGGGCCGTGGGCTGGATGGGAATGGGGGCATCAATGGGGTCCACGCCGGCAAACTTCATGGAGAGCTCCCTGATCTGGGGCAGACGTTCCTTGATCTTCTCGGCACCCAGGTGCCTGAGGTCAAGGTAGATGTACTCCTCACCCCCAATTCCCCTGCCCTCCATGATCTCCTGCCACTCGGCCCGGGAGATGATGTCCCTGGGAGCCAGCTCCATCTTCGATGGAGCGTACTTTTCCATGAAACGCTCACCTTTATCGTTTATGAGGTATCCACCCTCACCCCTGGCACCCTCGGTGATGAGGAAGCCCTTACCAGCCAGACCCGTGGGGTGGAACTGGACAAACTCCAGATCCTCGATGGGATAACCATTGTCCATGAGAATAGCCAAACCATCGGCCGTGTTGGCCCTGGAATTGGTGGAAATGTTGTAGAGTCGGGCATACCCGCCGGTGGCGAAAAGAGTGGCCTTGGCGTGGAAGATGTGGAGACCGCCATTAATGAGATCCCAGGCCACCACTCCCAGGCACTTGTCATCCCGAACGATAAGATCCAGGACCAGGAACTCTGCGTAGAACCTGACCCCCAGCTTCACACACTGCTCCCACAAACAGTGCAAGAGGGCATGGCCCGTTCTATCAGCCGCCATGCAGGCCCTCAGCACCTTCTGGCCCTTGCCAAAGTCCTTCACGTGTCCCCCAAAGTACCTCTGCATGATCTTGCCTTCGGGGGTTCTGGAAAAAGGCACACCCATGTGCTCGTATTCATAAACAATTAAGGGGGCTTCCCTGCACATCAGCTCCGCAGCATCCTGGTCGGCCAGGAAATCACTTCCCTTCACGGTGTCAAAGAAATGCCACTCGATATGGTCCTCTTCCAGATTGGCCAGAGCAGCCGCGATTCCTCCCTGGGCAGCGGTGGAATGGGACCTGGTGGGAAAGATCTTGGTGAGGACAGCCACGTCATGCCCGGCCCTCTTCAGCTCCAAGGCCGCATACTCACCAGCCAAACCCGCACCCACAATCACCGCGTCGTGCTGGTGGACATTGTGCAAATCTACCCCTATGGGCTCATGCAACTCCTTGGCCTCTTCTGGAGGCACTGAAGAGGCACACTTGAAACTCCCCCTGTAATCACCAAACTTTTCAGCCATAACTCAACCACCCCCTTTTCAGGCTTTGAAAGGAATTACGGTGATAGCGCCAAGGATCAAAAGAACCAGCCCCAGGGTGCATAGAGCGTAGAAGATCCAGGCTTGGGCCGTTTCGCTATGGACATAGTCCTGGACCACCATCCACACGCCGTTAAGGCCGTGGAACAAGGCGCATACCAAAAAGGTGAGATCGAACACCTTCCAGGTAGCCGTAGCCAGCCTGGGAGCCACCAGGGCGTAGGTTACCGACCCCCCTTTGGGCAGATTGTGGGTGATGGCAAAATGAATAATGAGCAGAATCACCAACAAAATACCCGTCAGTCTCTGAAAAAGCCATGCGTAAAAGCCACCTGATGTTCTGGGAAACTTCATGGGCTCACCTCCCCTATCCCGCTAATACGTGCAGGAAATGGATAAACATGGGAACACCGCCCACCAGGAAGAGGAAGATGGCCACCGCCATCATGGCAGCGAATATCTGCTTGTGGGCCTCTACCCCCTCCCTGGAGAACTCCACGATGATGATCCTCAGGCCGTTGAAGGCATGGTATAAAACGCATCCCAACAGACCAATCTCCAGAAAGAGAAAGATAGGAGACTGCACGGCACTCATCACCTTGTTGAACCCAGCAGGGCCCTGGGAAACGTGATGGATCACCCAGATGTGGAGCATAAGATAAAAGACCAACAACAGCCCCGTCACCCTATGGAGGATCCAGGCAATGGTTCCGATGTGCAAACGGTAACGCTTGATAACACTGGGTTTTTCCAGCATACCCCAAACCTCCTCTATAACTTTTGGAAGGGGGTCCAACCTTCAGACCCCCCAGACCGCCTTAAAGCCAAAGTCATTCTTTCACTTCATACTGATTCCGGCCCTCCTTCTCAAGATCATTACCATAGACATCGTTGACCACTATGACGGGGAAGTCTTCCACTTCCAGCCTTCTCACCGCCTCGGGCCCCAGATCTTCATAGGCAATGACCTCGGCCTTCTTGATCTGCTTGGCCAGGAGAGCGCCGGCACCACCAATGGCCCCGAAATATACGCACTTATACTTGACACAGGCGTCGATCACCTCCTGGGAACGACCGCCCTTTCCAATCATACCCTTCAAACCCAGAGCGATAAGCTTGGGGGAATAGGGATCCATTCTATAGCTTGTGGTGGGTCCTGCAGATCCGATGGGTTTACCGGGCTTGGCGGGGGTGGGGCCCACAAAATAGATGACCTGTCCCCTCACGTCGAAAGGCAGGTCCTCCCCCTTGTCCAAAGCCTCCACCATCCGCTTATGCGCGGCGTCCCGCCCCGTGTAAATGACACCGTTCAACAGTACCCTGTCCCCTATCTTGAGCCTCTCCACGTCTTCATCGCTCAACGGAGTGGTTAATCTGATGTAATCCTCAGCCATGATAGCCTCCTTACTCCATTACACTTAAATGGTCACTTCTTTATGTCTGGCGGCGTGGCAGTTGATGTTCACTGCACAGGGCAAGCTGGCTATATGGCAGGGTTCCATCTCAAAATGGACGGCCAGGGCATAAACCGTACCACCCCATCCCATGGGGCCCATGCCCAGCTTGTTGATCCTCTCCAGCATCTCCTGCTCAGCAGCCGCCAGCTCCAAATCGGGATTGGGCCTGCCAAGGGGCCTTAAGAGGGCCTTCTTGGCCAAAAAGGCCGACCTTTCAAAGGTACCGCCCACTCCCACACCCACGATAACAGGAGGACAGGGATTACCTCCACACTCGCTGCACCTCTGGACCACGTAGTCCTTGACTCCTTCCAGGCCATCGGCAGGCTTGAGCATCATCACCCTGGACATGTTTTCGCTACCACCCCCTTTGGGAGCCAGAACTATCCGCACTTTGTCACCGGGTACAATATCATAATGAACCACGGGGGGTGTGTTGTCTCCCACATTGGCCCTGGTGAAAGGATGGCAGGTGGACTTCCTCAGATAGCCCTCCTTATAACCCTGGCGCACTCCCTCATAGATGGCCTCTTTCAGATCCCCACCCACGAATTTCACGTCCTGACCGATCTCCATGAAGATGACGGCCAGTCCACAGTCCTGGCAGATGGGCACCTGTTCCTCCCGGGCAATATCGGCATTCCGGAGGATCTGCTCCAATACGAACCTGCCCACCGGGGACCTCTCTTTCTGTACAGCCTCTTGGAGAGCGTTATACACGTCTTCAGGAAGGTAATAGTTGGCATCCATGCAAAGCTTCTTTACGGCCTCCGTAACCTCAGAAACATTTACCTCTCTCATGCCACCATCCCCTTACAAAGGATTTGGGGGGGCCTGGCCCCCCCCTGGAGGTTAGTAACCCAGCTTCTTCATAGTCTCTACTGTTTCCTTCACTGCATTGGCCGACTTCTGGAGGGCGGCCAATTCATCGTCGGTGAGCTGAACCTCAACGATCTTCTCCACTCCCCCTTCGCCCACCAGCACAGGGACACCGACATAGATATCGCTGATGCCGTACTCACCCTGGCAGTAGGCGGAGCAGGGCATGATGCGTTTCTTATCCAGCAAAACGGCCTCAACCATCTCCACGCTGGCCAGGGCAGGGGCATAGTAGGCCGAACCCGTCTTGAGGAGCTTCACGATCTCGCCTCCGCCCACCCGGGTCCTCTGAATGATGGCCTCCAGCCTGTCATCGGGAATGAGCTGAGTGACAGGGATACCGCTCACGTTGGTGCAGGTCCTGAGGGGCACCATGGAGTCACCGTGGCCGCCCAGAACCATGGCCTGAACATCCTCTACGGAGCAGTTGAGTTCCATGGCGATAAAGCAACGGAAACGGGCAGAGTCCAGGTTACCTGCCTGGCCGAAGACCCTGTTGTACGGGAACCCCGTCACCTTCTGGCAGAGGTAGGTCATGGCGTCCAGGGGATTGGTAACGGTGATGATGGTAGCATTGGGGGAATACTTGGCCACCTGTTCGGAAACGGCCTTGACTATCTTGGCGTTGGCATCCAGGAGGTCCTCACGGCTCATTCCAGGCTTCCTGGGGAGACCAGCGGTGATGACCACCACGTCCGAGTCGGCGGTATCAGCATAGTCATTGGTGCCCACAACCCTGGAATCCCAGCCCTCCAGAGTGACAGCCTGGGACATATCCAGGGCCTTACCCTGGGGCATTCCCTCAATGATATCGATCAACACCACGTCGCCCAGTTCCTTCATGGCACAGAACCAGGCCACGTGCTCACCCACATGCCCTGCACCCACCACCGTTATCTTTTTACGTCCCATGGTACACCTCCGCTTTTTTTAAAACTCGGGGCCGAGTACCCAACCCGGTCCCCGGCTTAGAACCCCAGGCAACAAACAACCGCCAGACCATCAATGGTCACGCACTACCTCGGGAACCTGGCAAACCCCGCCTCTTTCCTCAGCAAGGTCTGCAATGGTCTTAACAATCCCTCAAAGAAGTCCAACCCCTCTAACAGAGCACTCCGTCCACCATACATCACCGGGCCAGCCGGTTTTAAGCGGGTGAAAGGTATCACTTTTTCAAAATCCATGTCAAGGTTCTCCCGCCCAGGAAAAGACCAAACCCTTTTTGTAATATCTCCCATCTAGAGGGGCCTGTAACAAGGCCTTAGAGGCATCCCCCTCCATCCCTGATAGCCTCCCCGAGGCTCACCAGCTCCCGGGGACCTCACCCCAGGGACCATCCCTTTCCATGAGGGGTTCATTCTAAGAGAAATCCGCCCTTCCCCTGAGACTCCACGGAGTGGTCCAACCTTCCTTGTCAAAACAGCCTTTTGTTGGCACCCGAGAGTGTTTTTCCTTATCTCATGGGAGAGATGAATCAGCTCATGAAAGGGGAAAGGAGAGCAGTTTAAGAAAAGAGGGGCCGAAGTCCACCTCCGACCCCCCATTATCCAGTCCCTTCAGATGGAGTCTATTATGGCGTTGAAGGTGGGGCTGGGACGCATCTCTTGGGCCACCTTCTCCTCATCGGGGAAGTAGTAGCCATCGATGTCCACGGGTTTACCCTGGGCGGCGAGGAGCTCCTGATTGATCTTCTCCTCGTTCTTGGCCAGCTCCTCATAAACCTTGCCAAACTTTTCCTTCAAGGCAGGATCCTCGTTCTGCTCGGCCAGGGCCTTGGCCCAGTAAAGGGCGAAGTAGAAGTGTTCTCCTCTGGTGTCCAGCTCCCCCACCTTCCTGGAGGGCCACTTACCATTATTGAGTACCCCGGAGATGCCATAGTTTATGGCCTTCAACATCACCTCGGCACTCTTGCTTTCATACTTCTTGGCGATGTGTTCCACGGAAGCGGCTACAGCGGTGAACTCCGCCAGGGAGTCCCACCTGAGGTGCCCCTCTTTGAGAAGCTGCTGGACATGCTTGGGAGCAGAGCCCCCGGCGCCAGCCTCCACCAGGAAACCACCGGCCAACAGGGGAACAACGGAGAGCATTTTGGCACTGGTGCCCACCTCTAAAATGGGAAAGAGATCGGTGAGGTAGTCCCTGAGAACATTGCCGGTGACGGCGATGGCGTTGCCGCCATTCCTCACCCGCTGGCAAGTAAACTTCATGGCCTCGGCAGGGCTCAGGATGTGGATCTCCAGGCCACTGGTGTCGTGGTCCTGGAGATACCTCTTCACCTTCTTGATCTGCTCGGCATGGTGGGCCCTCTTCTCGTCCAGCCAGAATACCACGGGATAGCCTGTGGACCTGCCCACCTCCACGGCCAGCTTCACCCAGTCCTTTATAGCGATATCCCTGACCTGGCAGGCCCTCCAGATGTCGTCCTTCTCAACCTTGTGCTCCATGAGGAGATTGCCATCAGCATCCACTACCCGGAAGGCACCATTGGCAGGAGCCTGGAAAGTCTTGTCATGGGAGCCATACTCCTCGGCCTTCATGGCCATGAGTCCTATATTGATGACGGTGCCCATGGTGGTTCTATCGAAGGCACCGTACTTCTTGCAATCCTCCACAATCTCCTCGTAAATGGGAGCATAGCTCCTATCGGGGATGACAGCCTTACAATCGTGGAGCTTCCCGTCAGGCCCCCAGGCCTTACCTCCATCCCTAACAACAACGGGCATGGAGGCATCAATGATAACCAGGTTAGGAGCGTGAAGGTTGGTGATTCCTCTGTCAGAGTCCACCATGTAAAGATCGGGGTTCTTTTCAAAGGCCGCCTGAATATCAGCCTCTATCTCTTTCCTCTTGTCCTCAGGCAGCTTCTGGAGCTTTGCGTAGAGATCCCCCAGGCCGTTGTTGGGATTAATGCCCAATTCTTCGAAGACTTTTCCGTGTTTCTCAAAGACCTCCTTGAGGAGGGCCCTAATACAGTACCCGAAGATTGGAGGATCGGACACTTTCATCATGGTAGCCTTGAGATGAAGGGAGAAAAGGACACCCTGCCTCTTGGCATCCTCAAGTTGCTCCTCAAAGAACCCTTGGAGAGCCTTTACGTTCATAAAGCTACCATCAATGATCTCACCTGTGGTAAGGGGGACCTCCTTCAAGTCGGTCACATTCCCTTTATCGTCCACGAATTGGATCTTGACGGTAGTATCCTTCTCCACGGTCACTGACTTCTCGCTCTCGTAGAAATCACCATGACTCATATAGGAAACGTGGCACTTAGAGTCCTTGGGCCATTCCTTGAGAGGGAGTCCCATGAGATTGGGGTGCTTCCTGGCAGACTCCTTCACTGGAGGCGGTACGCTACGAATGTTGTTACCCTGCCTGATTACAGGATTCACCGCACTACCCAGGACATCGGCGTATCTCTCTTTGATCTTCTTCTCCTCTTCCGTCTTGGGCTCCTCGGGGTACTCAGGTACCATGTATCCCTTCTTCCTGAGTTCAGCTATGGTGTCCTTCAGCTGAGGAACGGTGGCACTGATATTGGGAAGCTTGATGATGTTGGCATCGGGCTCGTTCACCAGCCTCCCAAGCTCCGCCAGATCATCGGGTACCCTCTGGTCCTCTTTCAAGTAATCGGGAAAAGCGGCCAAGGTCCTGCCCGCCAGAGAAATGTCCTTTTCCACCACCTCTATCCCCGCATGCTGCAAATACTTCCTGACTATGGGGAGAAGAGAAAAGGATGCCAGGTAAGGTGCCTCATCCGTCTTTGTCCATATAATGGTCGGTTTTTTATCCATAGCTTGCCCCCTCCCTTCAAAAATTTGTCCCTGTTATTAAACAAAGGCTATTAAGTTGTCAATAAATTGAAACAGGTATCCAGTAAAATCCAATATCAACTTTAAAGACTAAAAGCTTTGTTTAAGCAATAAAAAACAAAAGGGGTGCCGAAGCACCCCTCAAACCAATTCACGCCAAAGTCATCAACCTTCCCCTTTGGCCTTCTTGGCCATCTCTTCCAGCATGTCCGTGGTGATGGACTTGGGCCTCTCGATGGGCTGACCCACGGCCCTATCCCAGACCACATTGGCGCTGATGCCCAGGGCACGGCCAATACCAAACATAACGGTGTAGAAGTCGAACTCCTTGACACCGTAGTGATACTGGAGGACACCGGAATGGGCATCCACGTTGGGCCAGGGGTTCTTGGCCTTACCGTGCTCCTGGAGCACTTTGGGCACCACTTCGTAGACCACGCTCACCACCTGGAACAGCTCGTCATCGGGGAGGTGCTTCAGGGCGAACTCCCTCTGGGCCATGTACCTGGGATCGGTCTTCCTCAGCACGGCGTGGCCGTAACCAGGAATGACCTGGCCGGAGTTGAGGGTATCCCATGCAAACTTCTCGATCTGCTCTTTGGTGGGTACTCCCCCGAACTGCTTGTAGAGGTTGATGATCCAGCGGAGACACTCCTGGTTTGCCAGACCATGGAGGGGCCCGGCCAGTCCGCAGAGGCCAGCACACCAGGCATAGTAAATGTCGGAAAGGGCGGAGGCCACAAGGTGAGCGGTATGAGCGCTCACGTTCCCGCTCTCGTGGTCACTATGGAGAATGAAGTAGAGCTTGGCCAGCTCCCTATACTCGGGATTCTCCACACCCATCATGTGGGCAAAGTTGGAACCCCAATCCAGCTCAGGGTCAGGAGCGATGGGGGTGTCTCCTTTGTACTTCATTCTATAGATGTAAGCGGCAATGGTGGGCAGCTTGGCCAGCATGTTCATGGCGTCTTCGTACATGGCATCCCAGTACTCATCCCTCTTCATCCCCTCGGCGTAACGCCTGGCAAACACAGACTCTCTCTGCATAGAGAGCACGGCCTCGGCAAAGAGGGTCATGGGATGGGTATCCCTGGGCTGGGCCCTCAGCACGTCCCACACGTACTCGGGCACCTGTCCCCTGGCCTTCCAGTCGGCCTCAACCTCTTCTGCCTCTTCCATGGTGGGAATATCGCCGGTGAGAAGGAGATAGAAGAAACCACCCACCAGAGGAACCTCGGCCCCCTCCCTCTTGGGAAGCTTCTCCAACACCTCGGGAATGGTGTATCCCCGGAAACGTATCCCTTCATAAGGATCTAGATAAGAGATGTCTGTCAGGAGGGACTTGATACCCCTCATGCCTCCAGCCACCTGGGCCACCGTCACCTGATCGATGACCACACTCCCATACTCCTTACGAATCCTGTTGTACCTTTCCCTGGCAGCTGGGATCTTAGAGGCCAATTTTTCCTTAAGTTTCGACATACCCCACCTCCGCTGTTTTATTGGCAGAGATAGAGATAGTATACACAAATTCAAATGTCAAGAGACAGAGAGATAGAGCCCAACCCTTGCCGCAAGCCTATTCACAAAGAAGAGGGCCGGGAAGCTCACCCCCCGACCCCAAATAAACCTACGTTTTTATAAATTTTACTCGGTGATTTCTATCTCCTTGAAACTCTTGCCGCCATACTCCTTGGCCACATTAAGCATCCCACCCAACAGGACGATCTTGCGCTCCCTGTCGGAGAGATTAAAGGTGACGGGGATCTCTATACCCTTGGTCTCGTCCCTCAACACCAGCCTGCCCGTGTTCTCCAGGAGGGCCTTCCTGGCTTGAGGGATGGTCACCTTGTCTCCCTGGTCTATCCTGTCGTAATCGTCGGGATTCTCGAAGTAGAGGGGCAAAATACCGAAGTTGATGAGGTTCCCTCTGTGAATGCGCTCAATGGACTTGGCCACCACGGCCTTCACCCCAAGGTACATGGGACACAGAGCGGCATGCTCCCGACTGGAGCCCTGGCCGTAAGACTCCCCACCCACGATGACATTGTGTATCCCTTTCTCTTTATTCTCCAGGGCCCTCCTGGAGAAGGTGGAGTCCACGGACTCGAAGACGAACTCGGCGTACTTGGGCACATTGGAGCGGTACTTGAGGCGCTGCCCTGCAGGCATGATGTGGTCCGTGGTGATCTTGTCCCCCACCTTGATGGCCACTTCGCCTTTGATCTCCTGGGGCAGGGGCTCGTTGGGTTCGGGAGGCACGATGTTGGGACCCCTGTAAACCTCCACGGTACTGGGGTCCTCGGCAGGGGGCAGGACCATCTTGTCATCAATTATGAACCTCTCAGGCATGGTGAAGTCGGGATACTCCAGGCCGTACTTCTCCTCCAGATCCCTGGGATCGGTGATGACCCCTGTCAAAGCACAGGCTACCGCCGTTTCGGGACTCACCAGGTAGATACCCGCACTGAGGGTACCGGAGCGGCCGTAGAAGTTCCTGTTATTGGTCCTTATGGAGACGGCGTCGTTCTTGGGAGCCTGCCCCATGCCTATGCAGAAACCGCAGGCGTTCTCCTCAAGCCTGATCCCCGCGTCCAGAAGGGCGTCCAGGGCCCCCTCGTTGTCAATCTGGCGCACCACCTGCTTGGAGCCGGGGCCCACCACCACATCCAGGTGAGGAGCAAAACCTTTTCCGTACTTGTCCACCCAGGTCTTGGCCACCCTGGCCACCACCATGAGATCCCTGTAGGAAGAATTGGTACACGAACCAATGCACACCTGGTCTACGTGCTTGCCCTCCACCTCCCGCACCGTCACCACGTTGTCGGGACTGTGGGGCAGGGCCACCAGGGGCTCCAGCTCGGAGAGGTTGATCTCTATCACCTTGTCGTACTGGGCGTCGGGATCGGGAAGGAGTTCCACCCAGTCCTCCTCCCGGCCCTGGGCCTTGAGGAACTCCCGGGTGATCTCGTCCGAGGGGAATACGGATGTGGTGACTCCCAGCTCGGCCCCCATGTTGGTTATGGTGGCCCTCTCGGGTACAGTGAGGGTCTTCACACCAGGGCCGAAGTACTCCACCATCCAACCCACGTTCCCCTTGGTGGTGAGGATGGAGAGAAGCTTGAGAATCACATCCTTGGCGGAAACCCACTTGGGCAGTTCACCCGTGAGATGAACCCCGTAGACCCTGGGACAGGTGAGATAGAAGGGCAATCCCGCCATGGCAGCAGAAACGTCCAGCCCACCGGCGCCTATGGCGATCATGCCGATCCCGCCCCCTGTAGGAGTATGAGAATCGGATCCCAGAAGGGTCTTGCCGGGCTTGCCAAAGCGCTCCAGATGCACCTGGTGGCAGATACCGTTCCCCGGCTTGGAGTAGTAGACACCGTACTTGGCAGCGAAGGTCCTGAGATAGGCATGGTCGTCGGCATCCTCGAAGCCCATCTGGATGGTCTTGTGGTCAATATAAATGATGGAAAACTCGGTCTTCACCCTGGGCACGCCCATGGCCTCAAACTCCATGGCGGCCATGGTACCCGTGGCGTCCTGGTAAAGAGTCTGGTCTATCTTGATGGCAATCTCCTTACCAGGAGCCAGCTCCCCCTCCACCAGATGTTCCTTGAGTATCTTTTGGACAACGTTAAGTCCCATGATCTACCTCCCCTACACAGTAGTCGGGCCTTTCAGGCAGGGGATTTATAGCAGTCTACAGTCAGAGGTGTCAAATTGTTAGTGGAAATCACACCACTAGTGATATACTAGATTAGGAAAGGCCAAAAAATCTATGGGAGGTGCCACCATGAAGATGCTCCTGGCAGGAGAGTGGGTGGAAAGAGACAGAGTTATAGAAGTCTACAACCCTTACGACAACTCCCTCATTGACACGGTACCCAGAGGCACCAGGGAAGACGCTCTAAAAGCCGTGGAGGCAGCTTTACAGGGTTTCCAGGAGATGAAGAAGCTCACCGCATACGACCGCTACTCCATTCTCTCCAAGGCCGCCCATATCCTGGATTCCCGGAAAGAAGAGATGGCCCAACTGGTGAGCAAGGAGGTGGGCAAGACCATAAACGAGGCCCGGGGAGAGATCGCCAGAGCCCTCCAGACCCTCACCCTCTCCGCCGAAGAAGCCAAGAGACTGACAGGGGAAGAGGTCCGCTTCGACGGCGCCCCCACGGGTGGGGGGAAAATGGGCCTCTACATGAGGGTGCCTCTGGGAGTCATCGTGGCCATCACCCCCTTCAACTTCCCCGTGAACCTGGCCATGCACAAGATCGCCCCCGCCCTGGCAGCGGGCAACAGCGTCATCCTAAAACCCGCCTCCGTCACTCCCCTGGCCGACGTGCTCCTGGGAGAGATCTTCCTGGAAGCGGGGGTGCCCCCCCTGGCCTTCCAGGTCATTACAGGACCAGGAGGAGAGGTAGGAGACACCCTAGTGGAAGACGAAAGGGTGAAGATGGTCACCTTCACCGGCTCCAGGGACGTGGGCAAGGAGATCATGAAGAAGAAGGGTTACAAGCGGGCCACCATGGAACTGGGGTCCAACTCCGCCGTCATTGTCTGCCAAGACGCCCAGCTGGACAAGGCCTTCCCCAGGGTGGTCCTGGGGGCTTATGCCCTGGCAGGACAGGTGTGCATCTCCGTCCAGAGGATCTTCGTCCACGAGAGCATCTTCGACACCTTTGTGGACCGCTACGTGGAAGAGGTGAAGGCCCTTAGGGTGGGCAACCAGCTCATGGAAGAGACCCAGGTGGGTCCCATGATAGAACCCAAAGAGACCCAGAGGGTGAAGGAGTGGATAGACGAAGCCGTGGCCGCCGGGGCCAGG
>JALUVF010000168.1 GCA_027020915.1 bacterium | reverse complement strand
TCCTATACACCAGGACCGGTCTACCAGGACTACACCGTCGGCTGTCTGGTAGGTGGCCCCCACGGGACAGACCTGGACGCAGGGGGGCTTGTCGCACTGGTTGCAGAGCTTGGGTACGAAAAAGGCCTTGCCTATATCCTTTGGGGGCACCTCTCTCCCCTGGATCTTCTGCTGGGTGAATCCATCCCTTCCACCCATGGGGGTGTCTGCCAGCATCTCTCCGTTTTTCAGGATGACGTACCTTTCGATCCATGTCCTGGTGACGGGGGCGTCGTAAGGGATGTCGTTTTCCAGCTTGCAGGCCTTGACGCAGAGCCCGCAGCCCACGCACTTGTAGGTGTCTACCAGGAACCCCCACCTCAGGTTGTTGCCCCGGGCTATAGCCCTTGCTTCTGCGGGACTCATGAGCCTGAAGGCACCTACCGGTAGGGCTGCTACGGCAGCGCCCTTCAACATGGTCTTCAGGAACTCTCTCCGGCTCAGCTTCATCTTGTCACTCCTCCAGGTCCGGGCCATGGGGATCGTGGCACTCGATGCACTCCTGGCCAGGATTATGTTTCTCGGGGTCAATGCCCTTGATTTCCGCCCTCTGGCTCGTTGGGTAGGGCAGGTACGCGTGACACCTGATACAGAGGGACCTCTTGCGGTTTATGGGGAGTTTGTCCGGTTTCTTGGGATGGTCCATGGCCGGTCCGTGGCAGTTCTCGCACTGGATAATCCTGTGTTTGGAGGACATGATGGATTCGTACTCGTCGGTGTGGCACTCTTTGCAGTACTTTCTCGTCTTGTACTTGGCCTTCAGGGCCTTCCATTCTCCCTCGTTGCTCTTGCGGTGGTAGCCGTACATGAAGCCCCTTTCTTGAACCCCGAAGTCCGGTGGGACCAGGAAGTGTCTTATGATCAGGAAGGATACCAGTATGCCTAGTACGAGCCAAACGGGTCTCAGTACATGATTGCCCATCCCTTTCTCCTGGCGTATTTTTCTTTGAAATAACAGGTGGAACGAAAGTAATACTAGTGTACCTATTTGTTAAGTCGGAATACGGTTTTTGATTATTCCTTTGGACGGGTTTCTTGTCAAGCCCTTCATTGGGTCCCTTTGGGATCATTTCCCGGGGATTCCTGGGGAGGGAGACGGAGGTTGACGAGGGCCCGGGTTTTGGTTGGAGTCCGGCGGGGTCTCCATTATAAAAAGGGATTGATGGGAATTCTTTTGATCCCGGGGAGGTGGGTATGCCTTTTGTGAACATCAAGATCACCAGGGATGGGGCTACAGCGGAGCAGAAGGCCCGGCTCATCCAGGGAGTGACGGAGCTTCTCAGGGACGTGCTGGGCAAGAACCCTGCCACCACAGTGGTGGTCATCGAGGAAGTGGACCCCGACAACTGGGGCATCGGAGGGGAGACGGTAACGGAGCGCCGCAAGAGAAAGGCGTGAAGGGGAGGCAAGGGGGCCTCCCCCGGTTTCTCAGGTTTCTATCCTGGTCCCCAGGAGCTTGAGAAACTCCCTCATCCAGGTGGGGTGGGCGGGCCACGCCGCTGCTGTAACCAGGTTCCCGTCCACGCAGGCGTTGGTGAAGGTTTCGTTGGGCCCTTCCCATTGGGCACCGGCCTGGACGATGTCGGGTTTCAGAGCGGGATAGGCCATGCACTTTTTGCCTTTTAGGACCCCGGCCGCCACCAGGACCTGGGGACCGTGGCAGATGGCCGCTATGGGTTTGCTGGCCTGGGCGAAGTGGCGCACCACCTCCAGGACCTTCTCGTTGAGCCTGATGTATTCCGGGGCCCTTCCCCCCGGGATCACCAGTCCGTGGTAGCTTTCGGGATCTATGCCATGGAAATCGGCGGTGATGGGAAAGTTGTGGCCCCTCTTCTCGCTGTAGGTCTGTTCTCCTTCGAAGTCGTGGACAGCGGTGACCACGCTGCTGCCGGGTTTCTTCCCCGGGCACACCGTGTCCACGGTGTGGCCCACCATGGTGAGGATCTGGAAGGGCACCATGGCTTCGTAGTCTTCCACGTAGTCTCCCACCAGCATGAGGATCTTCTTTGCCGCCATCTCTCTCCCTCCTTTTAAAGGGTTTTGGATTTAAGTTTGACCTCTGGAGGGGAGGGTGCAAGGGGAAGGGGCGTTAACCTTTCTCCATGGGTACCCGGTCTACCTCTGCTCTAACCTTGGGCAGGCTCTGGGGGTAGTTCTTCTGGATGAATTCGATGAGCTTCTCTCGTACATGGCACCTGAGATCCCATGCCGTTGAGGAGTCGGGGGCGCTCATGAGGGCCCTGAGTTCCAGGGTCTGCTGGGTGGCGTTGGTCACCTGGAGTCCCCAGACTCTGCCGTCCCAGAGGTCTGAACCCCTGAGGATCCTTTCCAGTTCCTCCCTCACGGCCTGGACGGGAATGGTGTAGTCCGTGTAGAGATAGACCGTTCCCAGGAGGTTGGCCTCCACCCTGGTCCAGTTCTGGAAGGGTTTCTCTATGAAGTAGGTGATGGGGAGGATGAGGCGTCTAAGGTCCCAGATGCGAACCACTACATAGGTGAGGGTGATCTCTTCGATCCACCCCCATTCGCCTTCCACGATCACCACGTCGTCCAGCCTTATGGGCTGGGTTATGGCGATCTGGATGCCGGCGATGAGGGTGGCAATGGAGCGCTGGGCGGCGAAGCCCAGGACCACCCCTGCCAGGCCCGCCGAGGCCAGGAGGCTGATTCCCAGCTTGCGTAGCTCATCGAAGCTCATCAAAATAGAGGCCAGGGAGAGGACAAGGATGACGGTGACAGCGATCTTTTTTAAGACCTTCACCTGGGTGTACACCTTTCTCGCCTGGAGGTTGTCTCTGGCGGTGATGTCGTAGTGACTCATCACCAGGTCTTCCGCAATGGAGGTGCATTTGATGCCGAGCCATGCCAGGGTGGCTATCAGTCCCAGGTCGGTGAGATGCCTCAATATGAGCACGAGGCTACCGGGAAGGCGGAGGATGGGGACTACCATCCGTATGGCAACAAGGGGGAGGAGGACCTTCAGGGGCCTCCTGGTGTGTTTCACCATGGAGTCGTCCAGGATGGTACTGGTTCGGGAGGACCACCGCCTCAGGGCGTGGAATAGGACGAGGTAGACCACGAGTCCGGCACCTGCGGCCAGCACCAGTATCCCTAAGGACCAGGTAATGGTCTGCCAGTTTCCTGACGTGCCTTTCATTTTTCCCCCTCCGGAGTCGGTTCTCTATGTTACCGGTTTTGGGGTTTAAAGGGAAACAGGGAAAGCACCGGTCCTCCGGGTTGTTATGGTCCGGGGTGGGGCTTATTCTGGTGTTCCTGGAGGTGGCTCATGTACGAGGCGGGCTTCAAGCCCAGGTTGAGACCCATAGACATCCTCCCTTTACCCCAGCAGGAGGGGAGGTTCCTCCTCAGGGATCCCCTGGGGTATGGGGAGGATCAGCTGATAGTGGGAGAGAGGGTGTTGCCCCTCCTGGCTCTCATGGACGGGCGCCACGACCTGAGGGATCTTCAGGTGGCCGCTTCCCGCATGTGGGGGGAGCTGGTCTTCTTGGATACCGTGGTGGGGCTGGTGGAGGAGCTGGACAGGGCCCTGTTCCTGGACTCTCCCCGGTTTCTTGAGGAGAAGAGGAAAAAGGAAGAAGAGTTCGCCCGCCAGAGGGTGAGGAGGTCCACTTTGGTGGGGCAGAGCTATCCCTCTTCCCCCCGGGAGCTGGAGGCCCTTCTGGGAGGGCTCTTCTCCCACCGGCCGGGAGAAGGTGAGGTTCCCCAAGGTCGTCCCAGGGCTCTTGTGGCTCCCCATATTGACTTAAGGCTGGGGGGAAGGGCCTTTGCCGCTGCCTACTCTCTATGGAGGGGGCTTCCAGCAGGGTCCAGGGTGGTGATTCTGGGGACGGGCCACTATCTGGACGGCTTTTTCGCCTTTACCGACAAGGATTTCGAGACACCCCTGGGTGTGGCCAGGACGGACAGGGATTTCCTGGAGGTCCTGGAGGAGAGCGCCGGTGTGGATCTGAAGGCCCGGGAGTGGTTCCACAGGAGCGAGCATTCCGTGGAGCTTCAGGTCCTTTTCCTCCAGTACATCATGGGTGATAGGCCCTTCACCATTGTGCCCATCTTGTGGGGAGGTGTGACTCCCCAAAGCCCCCGTCCATGGGAGGATGAGGAGTTTCCATCGGTGGTGGGGGCTTTGAGGTCCCTGGTGGATGAGGGGACCTATTTGGTGGCGGGGGTGGATTTCTGCCATCTGGGGGTTCGTTACGGGGATCCCCGTCCCGCTGGCTCCCGGGAGGCGGAGCTGGCCCTGGCCCATGACAAAGGGCTCTGGGAGTATATCCTGGCCCTGGATGCCAGGGGATTTCTGAACCGGGCCATGGAAAGGGGAAATCCCTACAGGGTGTGTGGCGTGGCGCCCCTCTTCGTGCTTCTCTCTTTGTTGGAGGGAAGGAGCCTGGAGGGCCGGCTCCTCCTTCAGGACGTGGCCTACATGGATAAAGGGTCCCTGGTCTCCTTTGGGGCTGGTGGTTTCTGGGAGGAGGGTTAGCTTTCCTGGAGCCACAGGGGGAGCTTTTCCGTCACCAGCCATTCAATGGTGTCCCTGGTCTGGCGAAAGGAGTCCAGGCTGTACCCGTAGGGGTCCCTCACGTACCAGTCTATCACCCTCTTGCTCTGGAGCTGGACGGGCAGACGTCCTTCCAGGCTGGTCCCCGAAAGGTTCACCACCAGGTCCACGGACTCCAGATCCAGCTCCCACATCCCCTTGGATCTGAGGCTCTCTGTGGGCACCCCTATCTCTTCCAGGACCCGGAGGGTCTCCGGGGGAATGTAGCCCAGGGGATTGAGCCCCGCAGAGAGGGCCTCAACTTTCCCACCCCAGTAATGGCGGGTGAGGGCTTCGGCCATGATGCTCCTGCAGGCATTGCCCCAGCAGAGAAAGAGCACCCTCTTTTTACCCTTCATGAATTAGAGATTAGGGCCAGGGGCGAATGTTGGCAACGGTTCAGTGGAGGAGGGCCATGCCCACGAACCGGGCCAGGAAGGCCAGGACCAGGGCCAGGGTGGTGTTGAGGAGGGCCGAAGCCCAGGTCACTTTCCACCCTCCTTCCCTCCAGAGCACGGCCATGGTGGAGAGGCAGGGTATGTAGAAGGTGACAAAGACCACGAAGACCAGGATCTGGGTGGGGGTGAGGTACTGGCGAATGTTGAAGGTACCCAGGGCTTGGAAAAGCATGATGAGGGTGAGCTCCTTCCTGAAGATGCCGAAGAAGAGGGTGACGCCTACGGCGGCGGGGAGTCCCAGGAGCCATACCGTGAGGGGTGATAGGAGGGTGTTGAGGATCTTGTCCACGTGGAGGTAGATGAGGGCTTCCAGCACTATGGACCCCACCAGGATGATGGGCCAGGCAAAGAGGGCGAAGTCCTTCAGGCGGTACCAGGTCTTCTTCCACAGGGAGGCCAGGGTGGGCACCCGGTAGGGTGGAATCTCCAGGATGAGGCCGGGGGACTCCTCCTTCTGGAACCTGCTGAGAAGGAAACCCACGAGGCCCAGAACAATGACGTTGGCCACATAGAGGGCCATAGCCCAGAGGGGGCCCAGGTACTTGGCCTGGAGACCCAGGATCACCGATGTTCTGGCAGAGCAAGGGATGAGGGAGGCCAGCAGCAGGGTGAGGAACCGGTCCCTGGGGGATTCGATGATGCGGGCGGCCATGATGGCGGGCACGTTGCACCCGTAACCCAGGATGAAGGGTATCACCGATTTGCCGTGGAGTCCTATCCTGTGCATGAGACCGTCCAGGAGGAAGGCGGCTCGGGGCAGGTAGCCGATGTCTTCCAGGAGGGAGAGAAGGAAGAGTAGGGGCACCAGGTAGGGGAGCACAATCCCTATGCCCCCTGCTATACCCTGGATGAGGCCCACTGCAAAGGGTGACCAGACTCCCCTGCCTTGAAAGAGTTGGGTGAGGCGATCGAAGGGTCCGGCCACCTGGTCGGCCAGGAAGGAGCCCACGAAGAAGGTGAGATAGAGGAGGGTGAAGAAGACCCCCGCCAGGATGAGGTAGCCCAGGACGGGATGCATGACCACGGCGTCCAGTTTCTCCCTGAAGGAGAGCCTCTCTGCCTCCCTGGCCTTCACCCTGGCTGCCCGTTCGAAGATGTGCATGGCCAGGGCGTGGCGCTCTCCCGAGATGATCATTTCGGGGGGGTGCCCGTGGGATTCCACCAGGCGGTTCACGCACTCTTCTATCATGGGGATCAGGTCGGGAGCCTCTCCGCGGACCATGGAGGTGAAGAAATCGTCTCCCTCCAGGAGTTTGAGGGCCATGAATCTGGGAGGAACGGTTCTGGCCACCCCCAGATCCCTGAGGAGTGTTTCCACACAGCCCACCTCCTCT
>JALUVF010000167.1 GCA_027020915.1 bacterium | reverse complement strand
CAACAGGAACCCGCGCTGCCAGGGAAGCCACCAGCACGGGGAACACTATACCATCCATCCTGTGGACGTGGACCAAGTCGTACCCTCCCCGGGAGATGAGTCTGGCCAGTCTCGCCATTCCCAGGGGGTTGTACTTCCAGCCCGGGTTCAAGTGCAACACGGGAATTCCCAGCCTTCTGAAGTCTTCTTCCAAGGCACCTCCTTCAGTGAAGGTGCACAGGTGGAGCTCCATCTCTCTGGAGAGGTGGGGAACTAGATTCAGGAGCTGACGCTGTATTCCACCTACTCCCAGGTTATGGAGGACTCTGAGGACCTTCATGACGGAGAGACGCTCCCCGCTTTGGAGTTGAGCAGGGCCAGGTACAGGAAGAAGAGGAAGATGAAGGGCTGCTGGAAGAAATTGGTCACCAAGCCATGGACCAGGAGGGCCACCACGGAAAATGCAGCCCCCGTCTTTATGACAAAGACCTCCCCCTCACGGGGATGGCTTTTGAGGCAACTCATGAGAGAGAACAAGAGGAGACCCAGAAAGGCGATGAGACCTATCAGGCCTGTCTCCAGGGCTATTTCCAGGTATGTATTGTGGGCATGGGATTTGAAGGGCCTCAGTTTTCTGGCCTGGAACCAGCTAAGCCCCTTCCTCTTTATGATGGCCTTGGGGGTTTTTCTTCCATAGCCCCATCCCAGGATAGGGCGCTCCTTTATCAGTACCAGGGCCGTCTTGTAGAAGTCCCGCCTATGAGTAAGGGACTTCTCGGTCTTTGCTGCCTTCTCCAGATGGACGAGGGATTCGAACCTCTTTGAAATGTTGCTCTTGGCGGGGAAGACCATCAGACCAACGATTGCTATCCCCACGGCCGCTGCCAGGGCAATGGAGGCCCTTCTGAGCCTAGTAAGCACTCCCAACATTCCCACTCCGGAGCCTATCCAGCTCCCCCTGCTGAGAGTGAGAACCAGGGAGTATCCCCCCAGAATCAGGAATGAGAAGGCGAGAAGGCGTGTCATTGCGTCCTTTATGACAGTCAAGGCCAGGGCCATGGGGAGGGCCAGATCCAGGAACTTTCCATAACGGGTGTGGTGGCCGAAAATCCCGTAGAGGGCGTTTCTGTGACCGTAATGACCGAAGCTCACACACGTGGCGACGGTGAAGGAGGCCATCAGGGCAAGAGACAGCTGGAGAAGCCTCTTCCTGCCCGTGAGGAGCTGGGATGCGCTCAGATAGATCACGGATATGGGGAACATGTCCTCTCTAAAGTAGGTCATGCTTTTGTCCAGATTTATCGAAAAGAGGCACGATAGGAGTACTGCCACCAGAAAAGCGGCCAGGAACCACAGGTCCTTTCCCACCCTGAACTCTCTAAAGGCCAATTTGATAAGAAGGAAGACGGACAGCCAGAGGATCAGGATGTTTCCAATCCACGAAGGCAATGGAAAAGGGATTATAAAAACCATGGCCAGGAAGGCCCACCAGCTTGCCCGGTAAAATCCCTCCTTCCAACGGATTCTATCTTGAAACATTCCCTTCATCCTCTCAAGCAGTGGCATCTTAAGGAGTAGACGCCCTTGACGGTCCTGAGTTAGTCTCAATAACATCTTGACCATTTCCAAACAAGGATCGAACATGGACGGGAAACAGAGGGTAGAAGGAGATCCACGCTTACTGAACTTTGTGATAAGGCGATTCCATGCACCAGGCCTGAAAGTGAAACCCCTGGGAGAACACGGAAGAGCCCTTCTTCTGGTTAGGATGGGAGAGAGCCCTCTGGTGGTGAAAGCCATAGCCAGCGAGGGTAAATGGAAGCGTTACTTGTGGGCCACTGAGTTCCTGACCGAAGCAGGTGTTCCAACTCCCCCCTTGCTCCTTCCACCATATTCTGCACCTGAAGAGTCTCTCTTCCTCATCTTCGAAAAATACGTGTCTGGGAAAACTCTGTCCTCCCTGAAACCAGACCGCCAGGTGCTGGAAACGGTTCTAAGATCCTTGAAACGTCTTCATTCCCTTGAGGCGAAGAGGTGGGGAGTGCCCATCAAGAGGATGAGAAGGAAGGGGTACTTTAGGCGACATTTGAGAAAGATAGAAAAGTGGTGTCAGTACGATCCAAAAGTGTGGAGGGAAATTCAACAAAAGAAGTGGGTGCATGAGGTAGTGAAGAAACTGGAGAAAGAAGAGAAAACCTTCCAGATGACCCACGGAGACCTTCACGGAAAAAACATCCTTATCACGGAAAACGGGATATTCTTTCTAGATTTGGTGAGGAGCGGCTTTGGATCTTATGCTAAAGATCTGGCGAGACTGGACATATGGGAGAGAAGAACGTGGAGCACGAGGACGATATTCGAAACCTACCTAAAAGACCTGAAAGACCCCTTGCTTGAAGAGAAACTAAAGCTCTTCCTTCTGGGAGAGTTCGTGAGAAGGAGAAACGTGGATTGGATAAAAGAGTGCCTGTGGAGACTCTTAGAAAAAGAGGAAATAGACTGACCATCCATTTATCACTGTCTCCTTGAGATCACTTCCTCCAAAAAAGCTTTAAGCCTTCCAGCTTTCCAAGGCCATAAATAAAGCCTGGAGCGGGACAAGGCATTTTCCTTCAGCCTGGAGAAGAGCCAAGGAGACTCTTTGATTCTTACAAAGGCTTTTGCCAGGGATAAAGGGGAACCATAAGAAAAATAGCAGGCCTCCTTTCCCAAAATCTCCCTGGTAGAAGGAAGGTCAGGAGCAACAATGGCCCCTCCCAGAGAGAGATAATCCGCCAGCTTCAGTCCCTCGTCCAGGGAAACCATGACGCCCACCTTGACCAGCTCCTCCATCAGCTTGGCGTGGGGCATGTAGGGATGAACCACCAGGGTGGATTTCCCCACCTTCCTGATCTCCTCCTGACCTCCGAAAATGTGGAGCTCAAGCCCGGGAACCTCCTCCAAGGCTCTCAAAAGAATGGGCTGGTCCTTATAACTGGCATACCCCACCTTCCAGGGAGGCCCCTGGGCCCTGGAAACCTCATGGGTCCATCCGTACCACAGCAGAAGGCTTTTAGTCCCCATAGCCCTCAGGGAAGACCAAGTGGAACCATGGGCACAGACGACTCCGCTAACCCTCCTGAAAATGGATCTTAGCCTCTCCCTCTCATCCTCCCGGGCCCTGCCCTCCCCCGTTTCCGGATCCCTTTTATGGAAGAGGGACTTTCTATGGGTCTCAAAAACAACGGGGGCTCCGTGAATCCACTGAAAATCCAGCAGGAATCTGGCCCACCTGGTGCTTCTGGTATAGGCCACTGTATTTCCGCTCATGAGCAGGGAGAGAGCCCCCATTTTACCTTTTAAGGAGACAATGCCCATCATCCCGTCTAGAGGCGCCACTCCGTAGCGGAGCCATAGATCCCTGGGGTCTTCCTCCAGCTTGCTCACCACGAGATCCACCTGCACATCCCAATGGGTGAGAGCTGTACAGGTTTTGATGATCTGTATACTGTGAGCCCTGTTGGAGGGTAATTCCATGAAAGTGAAATAAACCAGTTTTAAGGTGCTAGAGCCCAGGGGAGTCCTCTTCACTGGTTCCTCCGGTTGCCAAGGCCATTACAGACGCCATGAAGACCATCATCAGCAGTTCGTGCCTAAGCTGAAGTATGCTGGTGATCAGGCTATGAAGGGTGAAGGCACCCAACCCACCTAAGAAACCCAAATATAACGCGAAGTATCGGTCTCCAAGGTTTCGGACCCCTCTCAAAGCCCTCACCGCCTTGAACCAGAAAGCGACCATCAACCACAAAAAGGCCACCAAGCCGATCAGGCCACACTGTAACCACACCTCCAAAATGGTGCTATGGGTATGAAATGTGAAAGGGTGGAGATTCCTCTCCCTGTACCACTCCAGTCCCTGCTTTTCCACGATAACCCTTTCTATCTTGCGCCCATATCCCCACCCCAAAATGGGGCGCTCCTTTATCAATGCCCAGGCTGTTTTATAGATTGCGATGCGGGTTTTAAGGCTGGGATCGGCCCCACTCTTCTTCTCTGCAACGGCCCTGGAGAACCTTTCAAACCTCTTCATGGCCTTTCTTCCACCCAGAAAGAAAGTTCCCGCCATCAACGCCAGAATCAGAGGAAAAACCAAGGCCAGCCTCTTCCACCGGCCCAACAATATACCCTGGACTCCTACCATGGCAGGAATGGAGAGAAGGCTACTTCTGGTGGCTGTGAACGCCAATGCAACCGTTTCCCCCACGGCCAGAGCAACGGCCAACAAGGCCCACCATGGGGACCACACCCAGACATAGGACCATGCCAGGGGCAAGACAAGATCAAGGAATTTGCCGTACTTGGTGGGAGACTGAAAGGTGGCAGAGAATCTTCCCCTTTTATAGTGGGGATTTACAACTCCTGAAACGAGCACAAAAAAAGACGAAAGGAGAAGGGTCCAGGCCATAAGCCTCACCCTTGTCTTCCTTTCAGAGAGAAAGATGTAGCACGCATAGAACAACGCCACCATCTGCAGTATGTCTTTCTTCAGATACCTGATGCCCATATCCGGATCCACAGAATGGCCAATGGACAGAAGGATTGCACCGATGAAGGCCCCCATAGGCAATAGTAGGGGTAGTTTAAACAGCCTGCCCCTAAACCCTTCCTGGGCTATCACCAGAAGCATGAGAACGATTGCTATCCACCTGTAGGTAGACAGGCTGGAAGAGAAGACTCTATAGAAAGGGATGATAAGCACATAACCCAATAGAAACCACCAGCTTGCCTCTCTGAACAAGGCGTTCAACTTCTCTTTTCTCATCTTCCCCTTCCCAGCAGGTTGAGGTAGAGCTCTTTGGTCTTCTCAGCCATAACCTCAACGGTGAATCTTCTCTCCACCCGCCTCCCCCCATGGGCCCCCACAGACTTCCTTAAAGCCGGAAGACTGTGGAGAAGCAGGAGGACTTTTTCGAGTTCCCGATGGGCTCCGTAGTTCACGACAAACCCGCTATAGCATGGCTCTATGGCTTCTCTGACACCGCCCACGTCTGAAGCCACCACCGGCACCCTGGCTGCCATGGACTCAAGAACCACATTGGAAAAGCCCTCCTTCATCGAAGGCAAAACGGACACCTTGGAAGCTTTCAGAAGATAGGGCACATCCCTCCTCTCTCCGAGAAACCTCACCTTTTTTAATCCCAGGTTTCTCACTCTCTCTTCCAGTTCAGCTTTGTAGCTGCCCCCTCCAACAACCAGCACCTGGAGGTTCTTTACGAGTCGTTCCAAGCCCTGGCCTGCTATGAACAAGTGTTCGTGGCCCTTGGCCGGTACAAGCCTTGCCACCATACTCACAACAAAAGTCTCATTGGAGGCCCCCACCTCTTTCTTAACTCTTTCCAAGGCCTCCTCCCCTGTCTGGAGGCTATCCAAGTCCAGGCCATTGTAAATAACCACCACTTTATCCAGGGGCGCTCCGCTCCTGTTCACTATATCCCTCTTTACCGCCTGAGACACGGCCACAATCCCGTGCCTCAGGGGATGGAGCAACCTATCCATAAGGATTTGGCGTCCGGTGTCCCAATGGTCCACGTTGTGGACGTTGGAGATGACCACGGGCACCCCTGCCAGCCTGGCCGCCAGGGTGCCGGAGATGTTGGGGCGGTACATATGGGTGTGGACGATGTCCACCTTCCTTTTCCTCAGGTAGGAGGCCAGCCTGTACAGGCTCACGGGGTGGAGCCGGGATTTGAAGGGAATGACCGTCACAGGGATGTTTGCTTCCTCGAAAAGGGGGGCCAGCTTTCCCCTGGAGTGAATACAGATGACCTCCACTTCGAAGTCCTCTTTAAGCCTTCCTAGAATGGCCAGAAGGCGCTTCTCTACTCCCCCCACAGGAAGATAGGAGACTATTCGGGCTACCCGGGGTTTTCTCAAAGACTTCCCCCTAAAGTCTCATTATGATACAGTATCCGGGCCTTGGATCACGCTTCTCTATGGCTTCTACCTCCCGAAAAGCCTTTAGCCTTGGCTCTTTCCCCAGAGGAACAGGGGATTCGAAATGATGGTAGGGATGTCCATAATGGGGCCCTCGGATCAGTGACACATGAAGAGTGATCAACACCTAACCCCTTCTTTCTCGAATGAAATACCAAAGTCTTTCTTTTTTGTCTTGAGGAGTTCCATGTAAAGGTCCGATGTAGCCTTTACCATATGATCAATCGAGAAGCTTTTCTTCACTTTCTCTTTCGCTAATTTCCCTATCCTAGCAGATCTTGCATAGTCGTACATGCATAATTTTAAAATATACTCCAGATCTCTTATGTCTTTCACTCTAACTATGAACCCATTAATACCATTCTCTATGGCCTCTCTAGCTCCTCCAACATCTGAGGCGATCACTGGGATCGCTGCAGCCATGGATTCCAATATTACGTTGGAAAATCCCTCCTTTTTCGAAGGAAGCACGGATACATTTGAAAT
>JALUVF010000166.1 GCA_027020915.1 bacterium | reverse complement strand
AGATCATGAAGAAGAAGGGTTACAAGCGGGCCACCATGGAACTGGGATCCAACTCCGCCGTCATTGTCTGCGAAGACGCCCAGCTGGACAAGGCCTTCCCCAGGGTGGTCCTGGGGGCCTATGCCCTGGCAGGACAGGTGTGCATCTCCGTCCAGAGGATCTTCGTCCACGAGAGCATCTTCGACACCTTTGTGGACCGCTACGTGGAGGAGGTGAAGGCCCTTAGGGTGGGCAACCAGCTCATGGAAGAGACCCAGGTGGGTCCCATGATAGAACCCAAAGAGACCCAGAGGGTGAAGGAGTGGATAGACGAAGCCGTGGCCGCCGGGGCCAGGCTCCTGTGCGGCGGCGAGGTGAACGGGGCCATGATGACCCCCGCCGTGGTCACCCACTGCCCCAGGAACGTCCGCCTCTTCACGGGAGAGGCCTTCGGTCCTGTGGTCCTCATCAATACCTACTCCACTTTGGACGAAGCCATCGAACTCACCAACGACTCGGTCTACGGTCTCCAGGCCGGCATCTACACCCAGAACGTCTACAAGGCCTGGCGGGCAGCCAGGAAAGTAGAGGCAGGGGGTATCATCATCAACGACGTACCCACCTTCCGGGTGGACCTCATGCCCTACGGCGGCATGAAAGAGAGCGGCATCGGGCGGGAGGGCCCCAGTTACGCCATAGAAGAGATGACGGAGATAAAGCTGGTCTGCTTCGATTTGAATTGAAAAAACCTTATCTCACCAGGGGGAGAAGGCCTAACCTTCTCCCCTCACCTTCGGACTTTTTCCCTTCAAGGAAACCGTGGAAAATCCTGCCAAAAGGCCTATGGTTTGGAATACCCATTGCGGAGGAAGGATCATGGAAGGTTTCAGGGTATTCGACACCACGGCGGACACGGGACTGGAGATCTATGGCACCACCCGGGAAGAGCTTTTCAGAAACGCCCTGAGGGGTCTTTTCCACCTCATCACGGATCTGGACCGCATAGAACCAAAAGAAGAGGTTACGGTGGAGGCCCAGGGGGAAGACTGGGTGGATCTCCTGGTGAGCTGGCTCAACGAGCTCGTCTTCCTCCAGGATGCCAGGGGCTGGCTCTTCAAAGACTGCAGTGTGGAAGAGCTGACACCCCACCGCATCAGGGCCCGATGCCTGGGAGAAACCTTCCAGGAGGGTAATCATCCCATCAAAACCCTGGTGAAAGCCGCCACCTACCATCAGGCCCGGGTAGAGGAGCACCCCCAGGGGTTCAGGGCCCGGGTGGTGCTGGACATATAAATAAGGAGGAGAGCCATGGCCGTGCTCAAGAAATTGGACGACTACCGGTGGTTGGTGCCCAAGGGCTACAGGCCCGGCATGAGGGTACCTGGGATCATCTATGCCAAAGAGTCCATGATTAAGGAGATAGAGAAAGACCAGTCCGTGGAACAGGTGGCAAATGCCGCCACCCTGCCGGGGATAGTGAAGGCATCCCTGGCCATGCCCGACATCCACTATGGTTACGGCCTACCCATTGGCGGGGTGGTGGCTACGGACATCTCCAAAGATGGTG
Organism: bacterium; assembly: GCA_027020915.1. Lineage (GTDB taxonomy): Bacteria > Thermosulfidibacterota > Thermosulfidibacteria > Thermosulfidibacterales > B14-G1 > B14-G1. The sequence goes on along the minus strand of JALUVF010000166.1, from coordinate 5,001 downwards.
TCATCACCCCCGGGGGAGTGGGTTTCGACATCAACTGCGGTGTGAGGCTCCTGAGGACGGACCTCACCCTGGAAGACCTGGAAGGGCGCCTGGAGAAGCTCATCGACACCCTCTTCGCCACGGTGCCCACGGGGGTGGGCTCCCGGGGTCCCCTCAAGATAAAAGGGAGCCAGTACAAGGAAGTGTTACGGAAAGGTGCCGCCTGGGCCGTGGAGCAGGGCTACGGCTGGCCCCAGGACCTGGACAACACCGAATCCCGGGGCTGTATCCCCGGGGCGGACCCTTCCCTGGTGAGCAGCAAGGCCCAGGAGAGAGGCAAGGACCAGCTGGGCACCCTGGGCTCTGGGAACCACTTCCTGGAAGTCCAGGTGGTGGAACAGGTCTTCAACGAGAGGTTGGCCTCGGCCATGGGGCTGGAGGAGGGGCAGATCACCGTCATGATCCACTCGGGCTCCCGGGGCTTCGGCCACCAGGTGTGTACCGACTCCCTCAAGGCCATGGAGCGGGCCCTCCAGAAATATCAGATCCAGGTCCCCGATCGGCAGCTGGCCTGTGCACCCTACAATTCCCAGGAGGGCCAGGACTACCTGGCAGCCATGGCCTGCGCCGCCAACTACGCCTGGGCCAATCGCCAGTGCCTGGCCCACTGGACCCGCCAGGCCTTCTCCAGGGTCTTCGGCAAGAGCCCCCAGGCCCTGGGTATGAGGCAGGTCTATGATGTAGCCCACAACATAGTTAAAATCGAAGAACACACGGTGGACGGAGAAAGACTCCGCCTGGCCGTTCACAGGAAGGGAGCCACCAGGGCCTTTCCCCCCGGCCATCCCGAGCTACCCCCCCATTACCGGGAGACGGGCCAGCCCGTCATCATCCCGGGAGACATGGGCCGGGCCTCCTATGTCCTGGCCGGCACCCAGCAGGCCATGGAAGAGACCTTCGGTTCCACCTGCCACGGAGCGGGAAGGCTCCTCTCCCGCCAGGCAGCCAAAAGGGCCCTGAGGGGTAAGTCCATCCAGGAAGAGATAGACAGGTACGGCATCTACGCCCGGGCTTCCAGCAAGGCCACCCTGGTGGAAGAGATGCCCATGGCCTACAAGGACATAGACGACGTAGTGGAGGTGGTCCACAAGGCGGGTCTGGCCCGGCTGGTGGTGAGGCTCCGCCCCCTGGGAGTCATCAAGGGGTGAGGGGACAGCCCTTACGGGCAAAGACCCTCAGGAAGGCCATGCCGTCTCCCATGGGAGCAGAAATCCAGTATACGGCGTCGTCCTGGGAAAAGAGATAATGCTCCTGGCCCAGTCCCATGAAATGATAGACCAGGAGGCAGCCCACCTTGTCCACGGTGAAACCATAGAAGGGGCTGGCCCTCCTCATCTTTTCCATCATCACCTCCACCTGACGAAAGGCCACTTTGTCCGATGGGGCCTGGGAGACCCATACCACGGCCCTTCGCCCGTCTCTCACATAGACGGCGATAGCCCCTTTTACGGCCTGGATCTTCCTGCCGTGGAGCTTGTTGATCTCCCTCAGGGCCTCCTTCCCCTTGACGAGTTTCACCAGCCTGTAGCCTTCTATCCTGCTGGGAAAGGACCAGGTGTAAGATAAGGAACAACCCATCAGGATGGCAAAGGCCACCATCCATACCCCGAAGCTTTTACGATCCCTTCTCCTGACCATGCACACTCCCTTTTGCCAATATTCCCCTGGTTGAGTATAAAGGATAAAAAGGCACCACGAAAGGAGATGAGGATATGCGAAAGATCCACGCTTCTATATTGGCCATGATCCTCACCATTGGGCTGGCCCCTTCAGCATGGGGAGGATGGATCCTGATATCGGAAACGGTGAAACCAGGCATGTCACCCATAAGAATCACCAATTACTACCAGGAAGGCCGATTCGCCTCCTACACCCCCTACGGAATCACCATCATTGACGCCCAGAAGGGACTCATCATCCAGACAGATCCCTGGCAAAAGGCATACGCCAAAGCCACGTCCCAGGAGATGGCCCAAAAAATCAGGGAGTCCCACGAGAAGGTGAAGGCATGGCTGGCAAGTCTGTCACCCAAAAACAGGGCCCATGTGGAAAAAATGATGGGCATCGGCAAAAAACCCAAGGTGACTGTCAAGAAAAGGGGGAAAGAGACCCTTCTCGGCCAGCCATGCCAGATCTTCGAGATAGACCTGGACGGTGAAAAGGCCATGAAACTCTGGATCACCAGTGGTGTACGGCCCTTCTCACCCCAGGCAGAAAAGAAGTTCAGGAAGTTGGTGGAGGAGGCCTTCCCAGAAGACAAGGAGCTGGGCATCTTTAAACTGGAAAGCACCCCCGAATTCCGAAACCTCACCCACCAGGGCCTGGTCCTCAAGCTGGTGGATTACCGTACCAACACCATCACCAGAGCCCTCTCTCTGAAAAAAGAGGAAATCCCCGACAGCCGCTTTGTCCCTCCCTCCGGTTACAGGGAGGTGCCCTGGGAGAAGCTGGGACCCAAGAACAAATAAATCAGGAAAAGGTGCTGGGACACCTGGCCCCGGGCCTCAGCACCTCTCCTCCAGCATTCTTCTTAACACCCTCTCGTGGATTTCCAGGTCCCTCTTGCGATACAGGACCATACGAATGCGTCTTACGGATTCAAGCTCTGGGACCGTGTCCAAGAGGGTACGGAAGGCCACCTCCGCTGCCTCTTCCATGGGATACCCGAAGGCTCCCGTAGATATGGCGGGGAAGGCAATGGACCTGAGACCCTTCTCATCTGCCAGTTTCAGGGCATTTCTGTAACAGGCCGCCAGCTTTTCCGCAGGCTCATGGTCCACGCCATAAACGGGCCCCAGAACGTGGATGACATAGGGGTTGGGCAGATTGTGGCCCCCGGTGATCACCGCCTGGCCGGGCTTTATGGGAGCCAGGGGCCTGCACTCCTCCTCCAAGCCAGGACCTGCCACCCGGTGGATGGCCCCTGCCACTCCTCCACCATGGCGCAACCAGGCATTGGCGGCATTAACGATGGCGTCGAACCCCTCCTGTTCCACGATATTACCTCGCACCACCTCCAGGGCCACATCGCCAATCTTCACCTCCATGACATCACCTCCGCCCCCAATCTAAAACATCCCACTTAAAACTTAGGCCTCTTTACCCCCCATCCTCCAGAGGTAAAAAACCGCTGAACAAAAAGACCCAGACAGTCAATCCTGGAGGGCCACAAGACCAGTAAAGAAGTTAAGATAAAACCCACCACTCCACCCTGACCATTAAGGCCGCAGGGCCTTAAAACAATAGAGAAGCCTCCAAAGAGAGACTCAGCCCTTCCCTCCCTCTATGAGCCAAAATGCCTATTCGGGTTTGTCCACTGTGAAAATGTCCACGCCCGATGGGAAGTGACTCAAAAGGGAACTATTTACACCACCACCCTGAACCTGGGCACGAGGTACTCCCCCGCCTCCTCCCAGACCACCTCCACGGGCACACCAATGGAAAGGGTCCGAGGATCAGCAACCACGATGTTGGATAGGAACCTGGGCCCCTCTTCCAGCTCCACCACGGCGGTTACGTAGGGTACTTTATCCTTCCAGGCGGGGTGAAAGGCCACGTGATACACGGTAAAGGTGTAGATCCTGCCCCTACCCGAAGAGTCTATCCACCGGGCCTCCAGGGAGTGGCACACCGGACAGAGACAGGAAGGTGGCCAGCGCACATGGCCACAGTTTGTACACTGCTGGAAACGGAGCCTCTTCTCTTTGCAGCCTTCCCAGAACTCCCTGGTATCCCCCGTGGGCTGGGGTACTAATAGTTCGCCACCCATGTCACAGCCTCCTCAATATGGTACAGCAGTGGGTCTGGAGGACCCCTCCGTTGTCGCTCACCAGAATGATCTCCGGCTCTTTAGTGCCCCATCTGGAACCCAGCTGCCGTTCCCCACATCTGCCCATGAGCTGCATGACGCCTTCGGACAGGGGCGTAAGGCCCATGAAGTAGGCCTCGGCCAGGAGCCCTCCCGAAGTGTTCACGGGCATCCTCCCTCCGGGGCCTATGCCCACCTCCCTGAACCAGTCACCTCCCTCCCCGGGCCCAAAGAACCCGTAGTCCTGGAGGGTGATCTCCACGGTGTAGGTGAAACAGTCGTAGATCTGACAGGCGTCAATATCCTCCAGGGTGATGCCCGCCATGTCAAAGGCCTGCTTCCCCGCCTCCCTGGCCCCCGTGGGGCCTGCCATGAAGGGGGACTGGTGAACATCGTAGGAGGGATTGGCCATGCCCAAACCCATGATGGCCACCACGGGGTGTCTCAGATCCCGGGCCCGCTCCACAGAGGTGACCACCACGGCCCTGCCCCCGTCGGAGATGAGGCAAGCATCACAGAGGCAAAAGGGTTCGGTGACCATGGGGGAATTGTAATAGTCCTCATAGGTGAGGGGCTTGTTGCCCAGGGCCGCCCGGGGATTGAGGGCCGCCCACTGACGCTGGGCCACGGCGATCTCCTTCCAGGTCTCGGGCCCCGTTTTAAAGGTGGCCATGGCCCGGCGGGCCGCCATGGCGTAATCGGCGGTGAACCCCATCTGGCCGTAGAGGAGGAGATCCCCCGGAGGCTCACCGTGGGTATCCTCCTCCATGAATGTGCGCTTCCCCGAGAGGGCATTGTCGGCGTAGGAGATGAGGACGTAGTTGCACAGGCCCATCTCCAGGGCAGCCATGGCGTGGAAGAGGTGGGTCCTGGCACAGTTGGCCTCCTGGGTGAGGTAACGAGGGGTGATGCCCAGCATCTGGGCCAGAAGATAGGGAGTCACCTCGGGCTCCCCTAACTTTGGCGAAAACCGGCGATAACAGATGAGACCGTCTATGTCCTCCTTCTTCAACCCGGCATCGGCAATGGCATTGGCACAGGCCTCCAGATGGAAACTGAGGGCCGTCCCGCCCGGCACCTTCCCCTGGGGGGTGTAACCCACCCCCACGATGGCGTATTTCTCCTTGAGTTCCCTGAGCCTCACGACTCACCTC
>JALUVF010000165.1 GCA_027020915.1 bacterium | reverse complement strand
TGGATCACCAAGACCTTTGCCTGGTTCACCCGGGTGGCCACGGAGCCCTTTGTGGTGGATGGGGCCGTCAATGGGGCGGCAGAGCTGGTGAGAACGGGTTATCGGGTCTTCAGGAGGATCCAGACGGGACTGGTGGAGAATTACATGCTCTATATGGTCCTGGGTCTCTTCCTGATGGTCACCGTCTACATATTCATAAACATTTTGTAAAAATTTAGGAGGAGGAACGACCCATGCAGCCCAACTTTGGAACTAACGTGTTCGGCTTTCCCATCCTCTCCCTCATAACATATCTGCCTCTGGCCGGGGCCATCTTTATTTTGTTTGTCAACAAAGAGAAGGTGAAGTTCATCAAATACTTCGCTTTCGGTGTGGCCCTGGTGGACTTCCTCATTTCCGTTCCCTTGTGGTTCGCCTTTGACAGGACCACCTGGCACTTCCAGTTTGTGGAGAGGTTCAGCTGGATCAAGGCCCTGGGGGTGGAGTACTACTTTGGCGTGGACGGCATCAGCCTGCTCCTCTTTCTCCTCACCACCTTCCTCACGGCCATCGCTGTCCTCTCCTCTTTCAACTACATCAAGGAGAGAGACAAGGAGTACTACATCGCCATGCTGGTCCTGGAAACGGGAATGCTGGGAGTCTTTGCTGCCCTGGACCTCTTCCTCTTCTACGTCTTCTGGGAGGTGATGCTGGTCCCCATGTACTTCCTCATCGGTATATGGGGTTATGAGAGGAGGCTCTACGCTGCCATCAAGTTCTTCCTGTACACCCTCTTTGGGTCACTCTTCATGCTCATTGCCATCATATCCATGTACTTCCTCTACCATCACACCACGGGGGAGTGGTCCTTCAACTACGTCAAATGGCTCACCTACATGCACATCCCCGGTGGGTTCCAGTTCTGGCTCTTCCTGGCCTTCTTCCTGGGTTTCGCTATCAAGGTTCCCCTCTTCCCCTTCCATACGTGGCTTCCCGATGCCCACGTGGAGGCCCCCACGGCGGGTTCCGTCATCCTGGCCGGTGTCTTGCTGAAGATGGGGACCTACGGTTTCGTGCGCTTCAGCCTGCCCCTATTCCCTGAGGCTACCCGCTACTTCATCCCCTTCATAGCCCTGCTTTCCATCATCGCCATCATTTACGGGGCCCTTTGTGCCCTGGCCCAGGAGGATATGAAGAAGCTGGTGGCCTACTCTTCCGTCTCCCACATGGGACTGGTGATGCTGGCCATGTTCGCCCTGAACCCCATGGGCATCCAGGGTTCCGTTCTCCAGATGCTGAACCACGGCGTCTCCACGGGGGCCTTGTTCCTTATCGTGGGTATCATCTACGAGAGGAGGCACACCCGTCTCATCAGGGAGTTCGGGGGGCTCTCCAAGGTGGTGCCCGTCTTTGCCACCTTCTTCATGATCACCATGCTCTCGTCCATAGGGCTCCCGGGCCTCAACGGGTTCATCGGCGAGTTCACCTGCCTGGCGGGGGTCTTTAAGTATAACTGGCGTTACGCCGCCTTTGCCGTAACGGGGGTCATCCTGGGCGCTGCTTACATGCTTTGGCTCTACCAGAGGACCATGTTCGGCAGGATCACCAACCCCAAGAACATCGGCATCGCCGACATGAATCTGAGGGAGTGGTTCTACATGACTCCCCTGGTCATCACCTTCATCTGGATCGGCATTTATCCCAAGCCCATCTTCAACATCATGAAGGTAACCGTGGACCACCTGGTGGAGCAGGTGAACCCCACATATTTCAACCAGAAGGCCCAGCACGAGGCCAGACTCAAGAAGGCCCTCTTAAACCCCACAAAATCCGGCGATTTTGCGGGGACCCCTTCCCCTTTGAAGGTGAGTGAGAGGGAGAAGATCCACGGGCTGGACTGAGGAGGTGAGGGATGAGCGTCACGGTACCCATGCCTAATCTCTCCCTCATAGTGCCCGAGGCCCTTATGGTGGTCCTGGCCTGCGGCCTTCTCATGGTGGACCTCTTCATACCCAGGGACAGGAAGAGGGTGGTGGGTTATCTGGCCCTGGCGGGGGTCATTGTGGTGGGTCTGGTCACCGCCACCTACTGGGGCAAGTTGGCTCATCCCGCCACCACCTTCTCGGGCACCTTCGTCCTGGACAGGTTTGCCCTTTTCTTCAAAGAAGTCTTCCTCTTCACCACTGCCATCACCATCCTCATCTCCCTGAAGTATCTGGAGATAGAGAGGGTGAGTCTGGGGGAGTATTACGCCCTCATGCTCTTCTGCACCCTGGGCATGATGGTCATGGTCTCGGGGGCCGACCTCATCGTCATCTACCTGGGTATTGAGACCATGGCCCTCTCCGTCTACGTCCTGGCGGGTTTCATGAAGTTCGACAACAAATGTACCGAGGCGGCCCTCAAGTACTTCCTCCTGGGGGTTTTCATCTCCGGGTTCCTCCTCTACGGCATCGCCCTCATCTACGCTGCCACGGGTTCCACCCAGCTGGACAAGATCGCTGCCGTCATCCAGGGGAGGGAGCTGTCCGATGATCCCCTCCTCATCCTCTCCATGTTCATGCTCGCCACGGGCTTCGGATTGGAGATCGCCATGGCCCCCTTCCACTTCTGGGCCCCCGACGTTTACGAGGGGGCGCCCACCCCCATCACGGCCTTCATATCTGTGGCCCCCAAGGCAGCGGCCTTTGCCGCTCTGGTGAGGGTCTTCTACCACGGCATCCAGCTCCTGGAGCCCCACTGGCAGGTTCTCCTCTGGGTCGTCTGTGCCGTCACTATGACCATCGGCAACGTGACGGCCCTCCTCCAGAAGAACGTGAAGCGCATGCTGGCCTACTCCAGCGTGGCCCATGCGGGATACCTCCTTTTGGGTGTTTTGGCGGCCAACCAGGTGGGTATCCAGGGTATAGCCTTCTACTTCTTTGCCTATGCCTTCATGAACATGGGGGCCTTTGGCCTGGTGATATATCTCAGGCGGGAGAACATCGTGGGGGACGACATCGACGACTTCAAGGGACTGGCCCAGACCCATCCCCTCCTGGCGGTGGTCATGGTGGTCTTCCTCCTCTCCCTGGCGGGGATCCCTCCCACGGCGGGATTCGTGGGGAAGTTCCTCCTCTTTGCCGCGGCCATCAAGGCGGGATTCTACTGGCTGGTGGCCATAGCGGCCCTCAACTCGGTGGTGGCCCTCTTCTACTACTTCAGGATAGCCAAGGCCATGTACATGCAAAATCCGGAGCCCCTGCCCCAGCTCTCCCCCGGCAAGGGGCTGGTCCTGGCCCTGGTGGTGGTGGGTGTATTCACCCTCTTCTTCGGCATCTATCCCCAACCTCTCATGTCCCTGGCCAAGGATACGGCCCATACCTTCATGATGTTCCTCTCCTGAGGGGTCCGGTGGTTCCTACCAGGGGGCCTTGAAGGCCCCCTTTTTTGTCGGGTGGAGGGGGCCTCCCGCCGTCTACCAGGCCTCCTGGCCCCGGGCCCGGAGCTCCTGGGGGAGCAGGGCGGCGTAGAGGAAGTCGTTCACGGGAGTGGGCACTCCGGCCTTGCGCCCCAGTCTCACCACGGCCCCCGTCTGGGCCTCCAGCTCCGAGGGTCTTCCTTCCATGATGTCCCTTTGCATGGATGCGGTGACGTGGGGCTCCATGTGGTCGGTGAAGGCCATGGCCTGCCGGGCGGCCTCATGGGGCAGGGCCACTCCCAGGGCCTGGGCCACGGCCACTGTCTCCTTCATGGCCTCTTCCAGCAGGCGCCGGGTCTGGGGCAGGCGGCGGATGACTCCCGCAGGGGCCCGGGTGACGGCTCCCACGGCGCTGAAGGGGGCTATGAAGGTGAGCTTGGCCCACATGGCCGCCCGGATGTCATCGGGCACGGTGACCTTCACGCCCTTGCAAAGTTCGAAGGCGTCTTTCAGGCGCTTCACCCGGGGAGTGAGGCCTCCCTCCAGTTCGCCGAAGATCACCTCTGGTTCCACCCCCACATGGCGGATGAGCCCCGGTGCGGCCTTGAAGGCCGAAATCTTGCACAGTCCCCCCAGCACGGGTTCAGGACCCAGGGCCTGGACCAGGATATCGGGAGCTTCCACGCCGTTGAGCAGGGGCACCACCACGGTTTCCTCACCCACCAGGGGGACCATGGCCTGGACCGTTTCGGGGAGCTGCCAGGCCTTGGTGGCAACCAGGACCACATCCGCCGGGCCCACTTCCCCGGGATTGTCCGTGGCCTGGGCCGGGTGGACATGGACATGGCCCAGGATACTCTCCACCTTGAGGCCCTGCTCCTTTATGGCTTCCAGGTGGGCTCCCCTGGCGATGAAGATCACGTCGTGCCCCCCCTGGGCCAGGCGGGCTCCGAAGTAGCCTCCCACGCCTCCCGTGCCGAAGACGGCGATACGCAGATGCTCTTTCATCTCTCCCTCCGGGTTTTGTCCTGAGAAGTTCGCCGCAGTTCTTCTATTACCAGCCTGTCCGTGGGAAAGGCCAGGGGCTCCGGGGGGTTACTCAACGGGAAGAAGCCCACTTCTACCAGGTCATCCCCGGGCCTCAGGGCCCCTCCCACCACCTGGCCCATGAACCAGATCCCCACGGTATGCTGGCGGGGGTTGTGGAAGTTGGAGTGGACAGCCGCGATGCCCGTTATGCGGACATCCAGGCCCGTCTCTTCCTTGAACTCCCTGATGGCCGCTTCCCGCACCTCTTCGTCCCACTCCAGGTGTCCGCAGGGTATGCACCACATGCCGCCGTAGGACACGTCGTCGGCCCGTCTCCCCAGAAGGATCCTGTCTCCCTCCAGGACCACCACGGCCACCCCCACCGTGGGATTCAGGTACTGGACAAAGCCGCAGCGGGGACAGCAGGGCCTCACCCTGCCACCCCTTTCTCTCCTTTCCATAGGATGAGCGCAATGGGGGCAGTACTTGAATAACAGCTCTTCCATGGAGGTGGATCTATCAGATTTTCCGGGAATTTGAAACGGCTCAGGGGCCAGGATTCGCCCCTGGATTAGCGGATCCAAAGTCCGGTGTCCCGCCTGTTGGACGACCCTTGAATAATCCTCAAGTACAGTATGCACCATTAACCGGTTGATGCGCAGGAGAATGCGGGTGATAAAGTTTTTTCATTGAAGTGTTTAGAAGACTTTATTTGTCTGTTCTTGCAGAAGATCGGTTCAATATGTCTTGTTGCTATACCACTTTCTAAGGGGATTGGTTATTTCAAAAGTCGCCGGTATCAGATTGGGCTATGTCTAGTGTATTTAATGCCATTTCGCACTTTCCATCATTCTTTAAGTAACTCAACGAATTCTAAGAAACCCATAGCAGCTAACTTACTTATGGCCTCCTCGGCATACTTTTCTGCTTCTTTGTTTCCGCTGTTCAGGGCTTTTGCCAAAAGTTCCTTGGCTTCCCTTCTCCATCCAAAGGCTTCTCGCCTTTCAAAATCACCATTGACTAACATATTGAAACACAACGTTGCATCCTTAGGATAAAAACCTACAAGGTCTGCGAGTCTTCGGACCACGAACATAAGAGGGTCAACACGCTTTGAGAATTCAAGAGCTTTCATTAGCTGTTGAAAGGCCCATTCGTCCTCAAACTTGCCCGAAGCAAACCACCATCCGAAAGCAGCCACCTCTTTTCTGTGTTTTGCACTATCAGGGGCTCTAAGGGCACTTGTGAGTCTGTATTTCCATAATAGTTTCATCCTTTCCAAAATCTCCGGGGGGACCTCACCCTCATGGTTCCTAAATTTCCTACCTATGAATTCTATTGCGTGGGCCCTGAGATCATCGGAGGCTAATCCCCAGAAAGACGTAAAAAGTGGATCCTTAATCCCTAATGAGCCAACCGCATAGAAGACCATTAGGTGCTCAGCCAATCTCTCATCTGGATCCTGGAGGTGGGATAGTTGGGTGTCATCCCATTTTCCCATGTGCTCAATGGCCTTTAGATACTCTTCACGCAGTACTTCTAAGACTTCAGGGTGAGGACGGCAGGTTTCAATGTATGACGCCCAGGTAGCTTCCCAGATTTGAAGGTGCGTTTCTTTTGGAAAAAGTCTGCCTAAGTTACTGGAGACCCAGTCTCTATCGATCTTGATCAGCCAGGGAAGCCACTGACCATACACGGATCGGATAGCCAAAGAAGGGTCGATCTCAGGATCAAGGTGCTGCTCAAGCACTTCCTTGGCTTCAGGGATTTCCTCTATACCCTTGAGGCTGATGTGTTTCTTGCACCAGAGAGCATATCGGACAACTGCGTGCATCGCCTCTCCCCTGGTAGTGTTAATGGAAAGGGTTACGGGGTCCATATTTGAGCCACCATATTCGGCTTCATCCTCTGGTGTCGGATCAGGATCATTGGTTATTGGTTCCAAAATGCTCCAGGCGGACTCTCTGAATTCGATGGGCATTTCCGCATCTTTGTTTTTTTCAAGTATAAATCCCACTGACAAAAGGTCGGCTATAGCTTTCCGAGCCCAGCCCCAGTGGGGGTCTTTTTCGAGTATTTTCCTCTCTTCTCCGAGAATATCTCTCGGCTGTTCAACTGCCCATTTACAGAGCTTTAAAACTCCTTCCCAGTCGAAAGCTTTTCCAGCTTTAATAGCGTCCCTCAACCCTGAGAGGAGGTATCTTACATAGGTTGGATCAACCCCAACAAACTCTTTA
>JALUVF010000164.1 GCA_027020915.1 bacterium | reverse complement strand
TTCAGGCGAAGGAAGTCTCCTGGGGAAGCATTCCCAAACCTGCTCACAGGGATGATCTACTGTGGTATTTGCGGTAAGAGCATGGCCTCTTCAGGAGACCAGAAGCAGGGGAAGAGATATTACGTCTGCATAACCAAAATCTCCTTGTACTCCTCAGCCTGCCCCAACAGGAGATTCAAAGCTGGCTATATTGAAGAAAAGGTCAAAGAAATCATCCTGGACTATGCCAGTAGAAATAGGGAGGAGCTGTTGGAAAAGATCAAGACCAAGCTGAACTCTCAGAAGGTCGGGTCCATCAAAAAACAGATCTCCCGAACCAAGCAGGCGATCACCTCTGTCCAGAGCAAGATAACGAGGCTCTATGAGCTCTTTGAGGAAGATGTCATTGACAAGGAATCCCTGCTGGAAAGGATGGAATCCCTGAAAGCCCAAAAAGACACCTTGAAGAGTAAACTGGAGGAGTTAGAAGTCGAGCTGCGGCGTGAGAACCCCAAGAAGATTTACAAAGCCATAGAGACAGTGCTCGACCACTTTGAAACACTGTGGACCTCATCTCCCAGGGAAGAGAAGAAGAAACTGCTCGCGGTCCTCATCAAGAAGATCACGGCTTACCCACATGAAGTTCACGTAGAGCTCAGATGGGGGGAGACCGTGAAGATACCATACATCAGGGAGAAGCCCCTCCTCTCCCTGAGCGAAGAGGAAAGGAACTTTCTTCTCCAGACAGACACCATCCACGCCAGGATAATCTTGCTAGCCGACAAGGGACTGAAAGCGAAAGACATATCAGCCGAGCTGGGACTGGACTATTCAAAGGTGTGCTGGGTTATCCGGCAGTTCAGGCAGAGAAGAACAGAGTATCTAAAAAGGGCTGGGCGACTAAGAGCTCCTCAGGAGATTCCCAGAGAAGTGACCGAAGCCCTCATGGAGAAAGAAGCCCTTCACATCTCAAGCCCCAGGGAAGTCCAGAGATTCCTGGAGAAGAAAGGTATTTCAGTAAGTTACAACATGGTTAAGAACATCGTGTATAAACTTCGTCACGGTGCTAAGGAGTGACCCTTGGCTTGGGCAAGGGAGCATTCCCCGGGGCGGGGATAGCTGCCTCCACCGATGAGGGCTACATCGGAGATGGTATGGTGGGGAGCCCTGAAGGGCCTAACTGCCACCAGAGGACCCTTCAAGATCCCCGCCACGCTATGGATCTTGGTGGTCTCCAGGGCCTCTTGAAAGGTGAGATCGGGGAGGATGGTGGGCAGGCGTCTGGCCAACATGGTCTTACCCGATCCAGGAGGACCAAACATCAGGATATTGTGGCCCCCTGCCGCCGCCACCTCCAGAGCCCTCTTGGCCGCCTCCTGACCCTTCACGTCGGCGAAATCCACGGGATAGGCCCTGGAACGATAGAAGAGACTCTCCCTGTCCACCTCCAGCGGTCTGGGAGTCGCCTCTCCCCTCAAGAAGGCCAAAACCTCCATGAGGTGGGAGAAACCGTAGACATCCAGCCCTTCCACCAGAGCCGCCTCTTGAGTGTTCTCCCTGGGCAGGAGCATACCCTCCATCCCCCCGGCCATGGCTCCCAGGGCCAGGGGCAGGGCCCCCTTCACGGGCTTCAAATCACCGCTAAGGGAGAGCTCTCCCACCACCACGAGGTCCTCCAGCCTCTCCTGGTCCACCACTCCCATGGCCACCAGGATGCCCAGGGCCATGGGCAGATCGAAGGCTGCTCCTTCTTTCTTCAGATCGGCGGGAGCCAGGTTCACGGTGATGCGCTTCATGGGAAAATCGAAGCCCGAGTTTTTTATAGCCGCCCTCACCCTGTCCCTGGCCTCCCTCACTGCAGCATCGGGAAGGCCCACTACGTTGAAAGCGGGCAAACCCCGGGAGAAGTCTACCTCCACCGCCACCAGATAACCCTCAATGCCCAGCACAGTGCCACTGGTCACTCTACCCAGCACCACCCACCTCAGTAATCGATATGCTCGGCCACCAGGAAGGCCACATCCATTCTCTTCAACAGCCTCTTACTATATGGTCTCCTGATCCCGTCCCAGGCAGCCCTTGTAATGTCCAGCCAGGAAGAACGGGAGACTACTTCCCTGTACCCCTCCAGGGCCTCCATCCTCCTCCCCTCCAGATCTGCCAACCTGGCCAGCCAGAGGAGGGCCTGGGCCTTGCGATAGGGGGAGAGGAAGGAGTCTAACACCCGCTGGAAGTCCCCCCTGGCTGCTCCATACTCCTCCTTCTTTGCAAGGAGCAGTCCTCTCACCATGTAGTAGAGGGGCTCCTCGCTGTCATCCTCCAAAGCCTCCAGGGCCCTGTTAACGGCCGCCAGAGCTCCTTCTAAATCCATCTCTTCGTCCCATAGACGGAGGGCCTCCATATAGTGGTCGAGGGAGCGTCTTCCGGCCGGCGGCATAGGGTTCCCGGGGAGCTCCTCCCGAATAGCAGGGTCCCTCCCCGACAGGAGTTCCCCCAGGGACAAACCCACATAGCGACCAAAGGTGTTGGGAGGAGCCGTCCCCAGGGCCAGCCACACCCTGTCTCCCTCCGGGCAAAAGAGGGCGGAAGAGACGTTGGCCACAGCCGCCACTCCATTGCCCAGGGCCAGCTCCCTCTGGCAGGTGATATCCTGTCTGTCGCCCAGGAGGGCCAGGGAGAGGGCAGGGGTGAGTTGGCCCCTGTACCTCTCCACTAGGCTCTTCAGGCTGTAATACCTGGAGCAGTCGTTCTCCACCCAGGTGTAAGAAGGGGCATACTCCGTCTCTTTAAGCCGGGGGGAGAGGTAGCAATTGGAATAGACCAGCCAGCTGTCCTGGGGACTCACCCTCTCCCAGCGGTTGCCCGAAATCTCCACCAGGGCCCCTTCCTTGCTGGGGGCGTGGGAAAGGACGAAAGTCCACCCCGATACCCTCCTGCCCCGGCCAATGATTTCCACTGCATCATCCACGCTCTTGGCCTTGGTTAGCACCTGGGAAGCCAGGGTGAGGACGTTTCTGCCCACTATGTTGCCGTCCCTGGTGAAGTTCATGTGAACCCCTACAGTGAGGCCCTCCTCGTTGGTAGAAGTGATCCCTGGGATGTAGGCACCGTCGCCCGTCACCGTCACAGATGGGACCCCGTGGCGTGGCTTTAAGACCATCACTGCGTGGCGGCGGGACCATCTCACCCCTCCAGAGAAGTCCAGGTTCCTTCCGTGGAGGAGGCGACCGTCTGCCGTGGCATCCCCCCAGGCGACGAAACTGGTGCATGCCATGTAGACATGGGGGATGGCAGCCCTGGAGAGCCGGGTGAGGAGGGAGACCAGGTAGTTCAAGGCATCAGGGGAGGAATAGACGAGCCAGAGGTCGAAGGAGGAGATACCCGCTCCCCTGGCCACACCTTTAAGAAAGGCCCTGTCGTCCCTGGAGGTACTCATGGCCACGGGCAGGAAGAGCAGGTACTTAATGGCCCACCGGGCCAAGGGATGAAGGGGGGCTGGATAACCCTGAAGGGCGTGATCCAGAAGACGAGAGGGGTTTTTGAGGTAGTACTCCAGAGGGCTGCCCTGGAAACGGCCCTTCAAAACCTCGCCGAAGAAGAGTCCCATATGGTACCAGTCGCCCTCCAGATAGTAGACGGAAAAACCCTCCTTCTGGAAGAAGTCACACCCCAATCCTCACCTCCCCTCATCCAGTCCCAGAAGCCTGGTGGCGTTCTTCATGAGGATGGCCTCCTTGGCCGCCGGGGAGATGGGCAGGGCGAGAAGGGCCTCAATATTTTTGTCTATCATGGCGCCAGGCCAGTCGGTACCGAAGAGGAACTTCTCCTTCAAGCGTTCAAGGTCCGGGAAGTAGTCCAAAAGCCTGGAGGGGGGGAGACCCGAGACGTCTATGTAGACATTGGGACGGATTTTGGCCAGGAACTGGGCCCTGTCATACCAGAATCCCCGGCCCCCGTGGGACATGATAATGGTGAGATCGGGGAAATCCACGGCTATATCGTCCAGGTAGAGGGGATCTCCGAACTTGATCTTGGCCCCGGGAAAGATGGAGGAACCCGTGTGAAACATGACAGGGATGCCCCTTTCCTGGGCTAGGGCATACAGGGGGTAGAGACGGGCGTGATTGGGGTAGAAGAGTTGATGAACGGGATGGATCTTGAGACCCCTGACCCCTGCATCCAGGTACTCCCTGAATTCTCCCAGGGGATCCTCGGTGAGATGGATATTGATGTTACAGAAGGGGATGAGCCTGGGTTCCCCTTCGCAGAATTCCAACACCTCCCAGGTGGTCACGTCACAGGTGGTGGCCGGAGACCTTTCGGCCAGAACCACGGCATACTTCACCCCTATAGCTTCCAGATGCCCGATGAAAGCCTCCCTGTCCAGGGATCCGTCATCCCTCACCATGGCCAGGTCCCGGGGATTGGCCCTCCTCCACCACTCCTTAACCCATGGTTTCCAGTGGTTCAGGTTGCCCACATGAACATGAACGTCTACAGCCCTGTACTCCATCATGCCCCCTCTTTTCCCTAATCAGACTACCCCATACCTCTGAAGAATCCAACACTCCATGCCTTCTAAAAGACCTACCACCAAGGAAGGAGCTTGCCAATACCGGGATCTGCCGGGAAAGACCAAAGAAGAGTTGCTACCCCTTGTCAAATGGATTAAATCTACCCCGATGAGAAAGATCTTGCTCATAGGCTTTCTCTTTTTCCTGGCCACGCCTCTCCTGGCCGGGCAAGTCCGAATTCAAGAGGCCAGGCTCGTACCAGGAGAAGAGGGGTTCGACTACCTAGAGGTGAAACTGGAGGGGCTCTTCTTCCCCGAACTGAAAGAGGCCCTCACGGAGGGGATTCCCATCAACATCAACTGTTCAGTGGCCATCGAGAAGGACCGTCCCATCCTATGGGACCCCGTACTCTGGGAAGGGGTCTACACCAGAGTGATAAAGTACAACCTCCTCACTAAAACCTTCGTCATCCAGGACCCACCGGAGGTGGAGAAGCGATCCTCCAGCTTCCAGGCTTTCAGCCGCAAAGCCCAAATACTCCGGCTGCCTTTACCCGCCCGCCCCCTGAAGAAGAAGGGAGTCTACGTTGAGGTCCGGGTCTATCGCAGGACCGCACCCCTCTTCTTCCCTTTTAATCTCATCTATTCCCTGCTCTCACCAGCACCAGCCGACTTTGAAACCAATAAGGTTAGGGTGGAGGTGAAGAAGTAATGGATGGCCTCCTCCACAGCCACACGGAACTGAAGAAGAGGAAGAGGTCCCTCATTTTAACGGGGCTCCTGTTCCTGGTCTTTGTAGGACTCACAGGGCTCCAGATCTATCTCCAGCAACACCAGGGGAAACCCACTTCCATCCCCTCCAACATCCTGGTCTTCATGGTGGTCAACCTCAACCTCATCATTCTCATGGTCCTGGTGGTCATGGTGGGGAGGAACCTCACCAAGATCTACTTCGAGCACAAGAAGGGGGTCCTGGGCTCCAAGTTCAAGACCAAACTCATAACAGCCTTCATCGCCCTCACAATCATTCCCACCACCCTCCTCTTCCTGGTAGCCAGCGGACTCATCACTTCCAACATTGAACACTGGTTCACCCAGCAGAGGGAACAGGCCCTGAAGGAAGCCCTGGCAGTGGCCCAGGGCTACTACCGGGAGATGGACGACGGGGGCTCTGTGTTGGCCCGCAAGATCATGAGCACTGCCAGGAAACAACGGCTCCTGGACAAAAAGAACTACTGGAAGTTGGTCTGGCTCCTCAAGGAAAAGAGCAAGGAACACCGCCTTAAGGCCATCGAGATCTTTGCCCCCACCGGCGAACTCCTGGCCAGTTCCAAAGGGAAGAACAGAGAAGCCAGGACCTATCTCCTGGAGCCTGGAGACCCCAAAATACGGGAGGTTGCCAGGAGCGGCAAAAAACTCTCCTGGGACGACAAGAGATACCATACCCTCCTGGTTCCCTTTCCCCAGGGGGTGGTAGCCCTCACCTACAAGATCCCCTCCCGGCTCTACAGAAACCTGGCAGCCGTCACCCAGTACTACGAGGGCTACCGTCAGGCCAAAGAGCTGAAGAGTCCCATCAAGATCAGCTACATCATGGTCTTCCTCATGGCCACCCTCCTCATCGTCTTCTCTTCCATCTGGTTCGGTCTCCAGCTGGCCAAAGGGATCACCATACCCATAGAGGCCTTGGCATCGGCCACTAGGGAGGTGGCCCGGGGCAACCTGGACACCCAGATCAGGGTGAGGGCCGACGACGAGATCGGCATCCTTGTGGACTCCTTCAACGGCATGATCCATGACCTGAGGATCTCCCGGAAGGAGCTGGAAGAGAGGAGACGCTATATAGAGACCGTCCTGGACAACATTGCTACAGGGGTGATCTCCATAGATAAAGAGGGCAAGATCTCCAGCATCAACAAGGCCGCCAGGTCCCTCATGAAGCTGGGATGTGAGGCGTGTCTGGGGGTTCCATACAAACAGATCTTCAAAGAAGACTACCTGGCCCCCCTCAGGGAAACGGTGAAAGAGATGCTCCGCCGGGGCAAAGAAGGGGACAGAAAAGAGGTGAAGCTGGTCACAGAGGAAGGGGTCACCCATCTCATGGTGGGAGCCTCCACCCTCCTGGACCAGGAGGGGCGGTATACGGGTATGGTGGTGGTTATGGAAGACCTCACGGAACTGGTGAAGGCCCAGAGGGCGGCGGCATGGGAGGAGGTGGCCCGAAGGGTGGCCCACGAGATCAAGAATCCCCTCACCCCCATCTCCCTGTCGGCCCAGAGGCTCAAACGAAAGTTCGGGCACCACATAAAGGGAGAAGAAGGGGACATCTTCTACAGGTGCATAGAGACCATCGTTAGAGAGGTGGAGGAATTGAAACACATGGTGAACGAATTCTACAAGTTCGCCCGAATGCCCCAGATCAATCCCAGGCCCACCCGTCTTCAGGACCTCATCCAAGACCTGGTGGCTCTCTACTCCGCCTCCCACAAACAGATCACCATCCAGGTGGAAATCCCCCAGGACTTCCCCCCTCTCCTCCTGGACAGGGACCAGATGAACCGGGTATTTATTAACTTGCTGGAAAACGCCATAGAGGCCATGAGGGGCAAGGGCAGGATCACCATCAGGGCCCGGTGGGACGAGAGCATTCCCGCCGCCGTGGTGGAGGTGGCCGACGAGGGCATCGGGATAAAGCCTGAAGACAAAGAGAGACTCTTTATGCCATACTTCTCCACCAAGGCCCGGGGTACGGGATTGGGATTGGCCATAGTGAGCCGTATCATCTCCGACCACGGAGGCTACATCAGGGTGAAAGACAACAAACCAAGGGGAGCCGTCTTCGTTATAGAGCTCCCGGGGAAGGCAGCCTAAATGGGCAACCTGGTACTGATAGTGGACGACGAAGAGGCCATAAGGGAATCTCTCCGGGGAGTCCTGGAAGATGAAGGCTACCGGGTGGCCGAAGCGGCCTCAGGAGAGGAGGCTCTGGAGATCTTCGCCAAGAACGCCGTGGACCTGGTCTTGCTGGATATATGGCTCCCGGAGATAGACGGGGTGGAAGTCCTCAAATCCATGAAAGAGCAGAATCCCCTGGTCCCCGTCATCATGATCTCCGGCCACGGCACCATAGAAACCGCCGTCAAGACCATAAAGCTGGGGGCCTACGACTTCGTGGAGAAACCCCTCAACCTGGACGAGCTAATCATCAAGACAGACAGGGCCCTCAGGGAGTACCGGCTGCGCCTGGAGAACCTGAGGCTCAGGGAGAAGCTGGAAGAAGAGCGTATCCTCATCGGCGAGAGCCCCCTCATGAAGGCCTTGAAGGACCAGATAAAACTGGTGGCTCCCACCGACGGCTGGGTCCTCATCACGGGAGAGAGCGGCACAGGCAAGGAACTGGTGGCAAGGGAAATCCACGCCCTGTCCATAAGGAAGGACTACCCCTTCGTGGAGGTGAGCTGCGCTGCCATCCCTGAAGACATGATAGAAAAGGAGCTCTTCGGCTGGGAAGAGAACAAGGACACCCCACCCCATAGGGGCAAGTTTGAGATGGCCCACAGGGGCACCCTCTTCCTGGACGAGGTGGGAGACATGAGCCTCAAGGTCCAGGCCAAGGTCCTCCGGGTCATCCAGGAACTCTCCCTGCAACGCATAGGAGGAAGGGAGACCATCCCCGTGGACATACGGATCATAGCCTCCACCAACAAGAACCTGGAAGAAGAGATAGAGAAGGGAAACTTCAGGGAGGATCTCTACTTCCGCCTCAATGTCATCCCCATCCACGTCCCCCCACTGAGGGATCGGAGGGAGGACATCCCTCTCCTGGTGGACCACTTCATCGGGTACTTCTCCAAGAAGTACGGCATGAAACCCAAGACAGTCTCCCCCGAAGCCATGAGTCTCCTCATGGGATACCACTGGCCCGGGAACGTGAGAGAACTGAGAAACATGGTGGAGAGGCTGGTCATCATGGTGCCCAAAGAGGAGATAGAAGGAGAGGATCTCCCCCACCCCATTGCCGAAGACCACGGTCATCCCCCTTCCACCCTGAGGGAGGCCAGGGAAGCCTTCGAAAAAGAGTACATCCTGCGCCACCTGGAGCAGTTCGGCTGGAACATAAGCCGCACCGCCGAATATCTGGGCATAGAGAGGAGCCACCTCTACAAGAAGCTCAAGGCCTATGGCATAGAGCCGGAGAAGAGGAGAAAAGAGAATGGAGTATAAAGAGGCAGGGGTAGACATAGAGGCAGGCAACCGCCTGGTGGAGCTCATCAAACCCCTGGCCAGGTCTACCGCCGTTCCCGGGGTGGTGACCAACCTGGGAGGTTTCAGCGGTCTCTTCGCCCCTCCGTGGAGGGAGTACCGGGACCCCCTCCTGGTGGCCTGCACCGACGGAGTGGGAACCAAACTGAAGGTGGCCTTCATGGCCGACAGGCACGACACTGTGGGCATAGACTTGGTGGCCATGAACGTCAACGATCTTGTCACCGTCGGAGCAAAGCCCCTGTTCTTCCTGGACTACTTCTCCACGGGCAGGCTGGAAGAGGAGAAAGCCCTGGAGGTGATCGGGGGCATAGCCAAAGGATGCAGAGAGGCAGGTTGCGCCCTTTTAGGGGGAGAGACGGCGGAGATGCCCGGCTTCTATCCACCGGGAGAATACGACCTGGCGGGATTCGCCGTGGGCATAGTGGATCGCCAGAATCTCATAGACGGCACCCTCATCCGGGAAGGAGACGCCGTTCTGGGGCTGGCCTCCTCCGGTCTTCACAGCAATGGATACTCCCTGGTGAGGAAAGTCCTCTTTGAGATGGCAGGCCTCACAATCCACAGCCCCCTACCCTGGGGGAGAAGGGTGGCTCAGGAGCTTCTGGAGCCCACCAGGATCTACGTGGCAGCCGTTGAGGCCTTGAGGAAAGAGAAGGTGGAGATAAGGGGACTGGCCCATATCACCGGAGGCGGACTTCTGGAGAATCCTCCCCGCATCCTGCCCGGGAGACTGGCCATAGAACTGGAGACGTCAAAGTGGGAGATACCGCCCATCTTCCCCTACATCCAGGAAAAGGGGAGAATCGAACCGAGGGAGATGTACAGGACCTTCAACATGGGCATAGGCATGGTGGCAGTGGTTCCTCCCCACCAGACACAAAAAGCCCTGAAGACCCTGGAAGACACGGGCTACAGGGCATGGGAGATAGGGAGAGTAGTGAAAGGAGAAAGGGAGGTGAAGGTATGGGGAGTAACCCACTGAAACTGGGGGTGCTGGTATCGGGCAGAGGTTCCAATCTCCAGGCCATCATAGACGCCATCGAAAGGGGGGACCTGGAAGCCCAGATCGCGGTGGTCATTTCCGACAAGGAACAGGCCTATGCCCTGGAAAGGGCCAGAAAACACGGCATCGAAGCCCTCTTTATCGACCCCAGGGCCTACAAGAGCCGGGAAGAACACGAGAAGGTGGTGGGAGACTATCTGGAAGAGAGAGGAGTAGGGCTCATCTGCCTGGCGGGATACATGCGCATCCTCTCACCATACTTCGTAAAAAGATTCCAATGGCGCATCATGAACATTCACCCCGCTCTACTCCCCTCCTTTCCCGGACTCCACGGCCAGAAACAGGCCCTGGACTACGGAGTGAAAATCTCGGGCTGCACCGTCCATTTCGTGGATGAAGAGACGGACCACGGCCCCATCATCATCCAGGCCGCTGTGCCTGTGCTGGAAGACGACGACGAAGACACCCTCTCCGCCAGGATTCTGGAATACGAGCACAAGATATACCCCAGAGCCATCCAGCTATTCGCCCAGGGAAGACTGGAGATCCAGGGTCGAAGGGTAAGGGTGAAAGGAGCCCCTGGCAACACCTGGGCCGTGGTGAATCCTCCATTGGAAGGTTGAGCAAGTATTGAGTAAATAAAAAGGGGAGGGAGAGTCCTCCCTCCCCTAGATAACAAAGGTTACTCCACAATCTCCAGAATGTACCTTCTCTCCCGGTCCTTATTGGCAGCGTTGATGATGGTCCTCATGGCTTTGGCCCGGCTCCCCTCTTTCCCAATGACCCGACCCAGATCCTCAGGAGCAACCCTCAATTCCAGCACCACCGTTTTAGCACCATCAATCTCGTTGACCTGAACCTCTTCGGGCCTTTCCACCATTGCTCTCGCCATGGCCTCCACTAGTTCCTTCATCCTGTCACCTCTCCTCCCCGGAAATGAGTATCTAAACGGATTTTGATTGTGAGATCATGTCTCTATTTATCTCTGGCCTCTGCCTCCTGTCAATAAGAGCCGCTCCAACATGGGCCTGTTAATGAACCCTGTATATACCTTGCCATTGATGTACAGAGAAGGGGTACCTTTGAGCTTCATCTTCCTCGCCTCTTCTCCATCCCTGGTGAGGAGGAGCTCTATAAGTTCCACCTGATTCTCTTTGCAAAGAAGCTTCAGCCTTTTGGCAATGGCTCCCTTGGTGAAGACCATGGCCCAAAACTCCCTTGTTCTGCCCTGCTGATAGAGGCAAATGGAATCTCTGGCCAGCCTCCTGGCATTGGGCCCGTTGAAGATGAAATACTTCAAGACCAGGTGTATCTTCCCCTCGTTGGCCATGGCCCGAAGCACTCTGAGCTCCCGCAGAGAAAAGGGGCAGAAGGGGTCATAGTATATGATCACCTCGGGTGCCTTGGCAGGACCAAAAGCGGGAGAACCCGTGGTGCTTATCCTTATATTCACCGCCTTTCCTCGGGGTAGAGGGAAGTACCCCTTGTCTATACCCGTCTCCATAATGAGGTCGGCACCCTTCTTGCCAACATCCAGAAGGCGACCAGAGATGACGTACTTGGTGTCCCTGGTGATGATGAACCCCCGTCTGCCGTTACGGCCCAAATCCACGTAAACCAAATAGAGGTTCTTGATGGGAGCAGACTCTACACCCAGTATCTTCGCGTTGGAGATGCCCAGCTTCTTCAAAGCACTCCGCACCTTGGTCACAGCAGGCTTCCGAGCTCCATGGGAAACAACAGGTGCCATAACAAAGAGACTCAACAAGACTGCCAGCAATAATCGCTTCTTCAAGACAACCCTCCCAAATTTTTTTAGTCTTATACACTAACCCCCCTGTCCTTGAAAAGGGAGAAAATTACCACCAAACCAGGTAGAAGGCCTCCTCAGTCTCCGAAGAAACCGGGACCGAGATCTCCTCCCCTTCTCATCTACTCCCGGATATGAGCTTCAAGAACACCGTCCTGCCCAGGTACCCCGTATAGATCTTCCCCCCCACTATGCTGGCGGGGGTCCCTTTCAGCTGGAGCTTCCGGGCCTCTTCATTGTCCCGGGTGAGGATAAGCTCCACCTTACCGCTGTCACACTTGCCTTTAGGCTCTCCTCCCACAGCACCCCTGGAGAAGATAAACTCCCAGAAGGCCTTCTTCTGCCCCTGTTGATAGAGACAGAGGGACTTATAGGCCAGATTCCTGGCCTTCTCCCCATGGACGAGGAAATACTTGAGAACCAGGTGGATCCTGCCTGCATCGGCCAGGGGCTTCAAATCTCTGAGTTCCTTGAGGCAGTAGGGGCACAGAGGATCAAAGTAGACCATCACCTGAGGAGCCTTGGCTGATCCGAAGGCAGGAGAACCGGCGGTATTGATATCCACCTTTGTATCTTTGAGGCTCCTGCCCTTGGGCAGGGGGAAGTAGCCCTTGTCCATTCCCACTTCCAGAGTGAGGTCCTTCCCCCCCTCCTTGAGGTCGATGAGTTTCCCCGTGATGAGGTACCTGCCGTCCCGGCTCAATACGAATGCCGCCCTCCTTCCAGCCCCTAACTTCACGTACACCAAGTACAAGCCCTTGAGGGGGGCAGGCTGCACCCCCAACACCTCCACCCGGGAGATCCCCAGGCTCTTCAGCATAGTCTTCACCTTCCGGGCACTCATCTCCTCCGCCCTCAAAGTGAAGGGAGCCACCAACATGAAAACCACCAGCGCCATTAACAGGACCCTTCTGCTCACTCTCAAAACCACCCTCCTAGCCAAGATTTTGTCACCTTTTATCCCATTCCCCCACCCCTTGAAAAGGGGGTGGCCTATTGTTAAAAGGCCCCTGTGGAAAGCCATCAAACCGGAGGTGTAAGTAATGGAGAAAACTTATCTCTTTGCCCCAGGACCCACTCCCATCCCTCCCGAGGTCCTACTGGCCATGGCACGGCCCATCATTCACCACAGGACCCCCCAGTTCCAGGAGCTCTTCAGGGGGGTCCTGGAGGACCTGAAATACGTCTTCCAGACGGGGCAACCCGTCCTCGTTCTGGCCTCTTCCGGCACAGGAGCCATGGAAGCTGCCGTGGCCAACCTCCTATCCCCAGGAGAGGAAGCCATAGCCATCAGGGGAGGAAAATTTGGAGAGAGATGGGCCGAGATCTGCCAGGCCTACGGTGTAAAAACCGTAAACATAGACGTGGAGTGGGGCAAGGCCGTAGATCCCCAGGTAGTGGAAGACACCCTCAAGGCCCACCCCCAGGTGAAGGCCATCCTCTGGCAGGCCAGCGAAACCTCTACCGGAGTGAAGCATCCCACCAGGGAGCTGGCTGAAATCTGCCAGAAATACGGTGTGTTATCCATAGTGGACGGTATCACCGCCATAGGAGTCTTTGACGTGCCCATGGACGCATGGGGCCTGGACGTGGTAGTGAGCGGCTCCCAAAAGGCCTTCATGCTCCCCCCCGGTCTGGCCTTCATAGCCCTGAGCGAAAAGGCCTGGGCAAAAGCGGAAGAGACGGAGAATCCCAGGTACTATCTGGATTTAAGGAAGGAGAGGAAGTCCCAGAGCAAGGCAGACACGGCCTACACTCCCGCCGTGTCCATGATTATGGGGCTCAGAGCCTCTCTGGACATCATCAAGAAGGAAGGGCTGGAGAAGGTCTTCTCTCGCCACGCCCTTTTGGCCAGGGCCACCAGGGAATCCATGAAGGCCCTGGGCCTGGAGCTCCTGGCCCCCGAGTCCCCCAGCGAGGCCGTCACCGCTGTGAAGGTCCCCCCGGGAGTGGACGGTGGAGCCATCACCAAAACCCTTCGGGACAAATACGGCGTCACCATTGCGGGCGGCCAGTCCCAGCTCAAGGGCAAGATCTTTCGTATCTCCCACATGGGTTACGTCTCTGCAGCGGACATGCTCCTGGTCATCGGCATGGTAGAGGTGGTCCTTAAAGAACTGGGATATCCCCTGGAGTTGGGTAAAGGCGTGGGCACGGCCCAGAAAATTCTCTTTTCCTAAAGAGGAGGTCAGCTTTGTACAGGGTACTGGTCAGCGACAAGATATCGGAAAGCGGGGTAAAGCTCCTGCAAATGGAGCCTGAGATCGAAGTGGACGTGAAGACGGGCCTCTCCCCGGAGGAGCTGCAAGAGATCATTGGAGACTACGATGCCCTGGTGGTTCGCAGTGCGACCAAGGTGACCAGAGAGATCATCGAGGCCGCCACCAGGCTCAAGGTGGTGGGCAGAGCGGGAACGGGAGTGGACAACATCGACCTGGAAGCCGCCACGGAAAAGGGCATAGTGGTCATGAACACCCCCGGTGGAAACACGGTGGCAGCGGCGGAGCATGCCGTATCCATGATGCTCTCCATGGCCCGCAAGATCCCCCAGGCATGTGCGTCCATGAAGGAAGGAAAATGGGAGAAGAAAAAGTTTATGGGCGTGGAGGTCCACGGCAAGACCCTGGGGGTCATCGGCATGGGACGCATCGGCTCCCTGGTGGCAAAGATGGGTCTGGGGCTGGGGATGAGGGTCATAGCCTGTGACCCCTATCTCTCCCACAAGGCCGCCAAAGACATGGGGGTCACCCTCACCGATATAGAGACCCTGTTCTCGGAGTCGGACTTCATCACCATCCACGCCCCCCTGACCCAGGAGACCAGGAACATGATCTCCCGGGATGCCTTCAAGAAGATGAAGGACGGAGTGATGTTGGTGAATTGCGCCAGGGGCGGAATCGTAGATGAAGAGGCCCTCTACGAGGCCATACAAGTGGGCAAGGTGGCGGGAGCGGCCCTGGACGTCTTCTCCAAGGAGCCTCCTCCCCCGGATCACCCTATCCTCAGGCTGGAGGAGGTGATCTGCACCCCCCACCTGGGGGCCTCTACCAAAGAGGCCCAGGAGGTGGTGGCCATCGCCATCGTGCAGCAGATCATAGACTACCTGAAGAACGGCATCGTGAGAAATGCCGTCAACGTCCCTTCCGTGAAGCCCGAACTCGTGCCCAAGGCCGAACCCTACATCCACCTGGCCCAAAGGCTGGGCTCTTTCATAGCCCAGATTTTCGAAGGGCGCATGGAAGAGCTCCTGGTAGAGTATGCTGGGGAGGTGCTGGACGAAGGGATCTACCCTGCCCTCACCCTGGCCGCCCTCACCGGCCTGTTGAAACCCATCCTGGGTAACGGGGTGAACATGGTGAACGCCCCTCTCATAGCCAAACAACGGGGCATCAGGGTGGTGGAGAGCAAATCCGACCAGAGCGAAGGGTATATCAGCCTTATCCGCCTGAGGCTCAGGGGTGACGGCAAAGAGACCAGCACCTCGGGCACCCTCATCAAGAGGGACGCTCCCAGGATCGTCATGGTCAACGGCTACCCCATAGAAGCCGAACCCACGGGATATATGCTCTTCTTCACCAACTACGACCGCCCCGGGGTCATCGGCAGAATAGGCACCATCCTTGGAGATGCAGGGGTGAACATCGCAGGCATGAGGCTCGGCAGGACCCAACCTGGAGAACTGGCCATCGCCATCCTCAACGTGGACTCCCCTGTGCCGGAAAACGTCATGGAGAAGATCCGGTCCCTGCCCAATATCACTTACGCCAAACTGGTAGACCTCTCTTGAACAAAGAGCAGATCCCTCTGTTCCAGCTACCCCGGGGGGTTAAGGTCCTCCCCCCCCGGGGGGCCCAGCGCCGCGAGTGGGTAAGGAAGACCCTTCTGGACACCTTCTCCTCCTGGGGTTTCCAGGAGGTGGTCACCCCCACCTTCGAGTATCTGGACATCCTGCTGAAAGGGCTGGAAGAGGGGCTGGAAGACAAGGTTTACAAGCTGGTGGAGAGAGAGACGGGGCGTCTCATCGCCCTAAGACCAGACTTCACCCCCCAGGTGGCCCGCATTGCCGCCACCGTGCTGAAGGACTACCCTCGTCCTCTACGTCTCTGCTACAGCGGAGGGGTTTTCAGGTACATGGGCCACAGAGGAGAAGAGGAGAAGGAGCTTCACCAGGTGGGAGTGGAGCTCATCGGTCTGGACGCCCCCGAGGCCGACGCCGAGATGATTGCCATGGCCGCTCGATCCCTGGAAAACCTGGGCCTCTCCAACTACACCATAGCCGTGGGCCACATGGGCTTCATGGCCGGCATCCTCAAGGCCCTCCCCTCCCACCTGGCTCCCCCCCTGAAAAGGGCCTTGGCCGAGAAAAACCGAACAGAGACCAGAAGAATCTGCAAACAGGTGGAAGAGCCATGGCGGAGAGTCCTGGAGAAGCTGCCCGCCCTCTACGGGGACGTATCGGTTTTAGATAGGGCCCGGCTCCTTTTAGAGGGGAAAGATGAGCTCCTTATGCACCTGGACTACCTCAAAACCCTCCACTCCATGGTGGAGACCTATGGTCTTGCCCACCGCATGGTCATAGACCTCTCAGAGATCAGGGGATTTCAGTATCACACCGGAATGGTCTTTGAGATCTTTACCGAGGGTATGGGGAAGGGCCTGGGAGGAGGCGGCAGGTACGACCGGCTCCTGGAGCGGTTCGGAAAGAGGGAACCCGCCACGGGTTTTGGCATGAACGTAGACGCCATCCTCAAGGCTCTGGAACAGGGAGGAGCCCCATGGCCCTCCTTCCAGACAGACTACCTCCTGGTGGACTTCTCCCGGGAGAAGAAGGCCGCCCTGGAACTGGCCAAGAGGCTTAGAGAACTGGGATGGAAGGTGGCCAGGGACATCATAAAGAGGGATCTTTCAGGCTCCTTGGAATACGCCAAAAAAACGGACATTCAGTATCTCATTGTCATGGATGAAGATCTGAAGAACAAGAAACTGGTGAAGGTGATAGACACCACCGACGGGAGAGAGTATCTTCGCCCTGCAGAAGAACTCCTGATCCCAAAAGGGGGATAACATGGGTAACGTTGCAGTCTTAGGCGTCCAATGGGGAGATGAGGGTAAAGGCAAGATCGTAGACTTCCTGGCTCAAGACGCCCAGTGGGTGGTGAGGTACCAGGGAGGCACCAACGCCGGACACACGGTGATTGTGAAGGGCAAGAAGTACATCCTCCACCTCATACCCTCGGGCATCCTCCACCCGGGAAAGAGGTGTATCATTGGCAACGGCGTGGTGGTGGATCCCCCCGAACTCCTCAGAGAGATCGAGGAGCTCCAAAGGGAGGGCATCGAGGTGGATGACCGCCTCTTTTTGAGCGAGACGGCCCATCTCATCATGCCCTACCACAAGAAACTGGACGCCCTGAGCGAAAAACTGAAAGGCAAGCGGCAGATAGGCACCACCCTCAGGGGTATAGGCCCCGCCTATTCCGACAAAATGGCCCGGACAGGCCTCAGGGTCCACGACCTCCTGAGACCAGAGAGGCTAAAAGAACGCCTGGAAGAGACCCTCAAAGTGAAGAACCTCATCATCAAAGAGTTCTTCGGGGAAGAGGGATACTCCTTCCAGGAGCTCTACCAGGATGCCCTGGCATGGGGGGAAGCCCTCCAGCCCTACGTATGCAACACGGTCCACCTGATGAAAAAAGTGATCCAGCAGAAGGACCCCGTCCTCTTCGAAGGAGCCCAGGGAGCCCTCCTGGATATTGATCACGGCACCTACCCCTTTGTCACCTCTTCCAACACCACGGTGGGGAGCATCTTCACCGGTCTGGGTATCCCCCCGGGACACATTCACCGGGTCATGGGCATATCCAAGGCCTACACCACCCGGGTGGGGGGAGGCCCCTTCCCCACGGAGCTGAAGGGAGAAGAGGGCCAATGCTTAAGGGATCGGGGAGGGGAATACGGAGCCACCACGGGCCGTCCCAGGAGATGCGGTTGGCTGGATCTGGTGGCCCTGAAACACGCCGCCTGGCTCAACGGCCTCACCGAGCTCACCATCACCAAACTGGACGTACTGGATACCCTGAAAGAGATCAAGATCTGCGTGGCTTACGACATAGAGGGAGAACTGACGGAAGAGATGCCCGCCGATCTGGATACCTTCTCCAAGGCCAAACCCGTCTACAAGACCTTCTCTGGCTGGGAAGGCACGGTGAAGGGCGCCACCCAATGGAAAGACCTGCCCCTCCAGGCCCGGAGTTACCTGGAATACATAGAGGACGCCCTCCACATCCCCATACGGATCGTTTCCACGGGTCCCGACAGGGAAGAGACCATCATCAGGTAAGGGGGTGACCGGAAGCTTCAAGGCCTCCGGTCACCTCAATTCCACGTTCTTCACTTCTTTCAGCTCCAGGAGGGCCGAGGTGAGCCTGGCCGTCTCGGTTTCCAGGGGGTATCCCGGTTTGGGCCTGATGACCATCTGGATCTCTACCTTGTCCTTCTCTACATCCCGGTCCACGTCCACAAAATCCATGGTAAACCCAAATCCCCCCAGGACCTCCTCCAAGTCTCCCAGCAGGGTGGGCACGTCCTCGGCCTCTATGAAGAGGCTCCTCCTGGGCTTGGTGAACAGGTACATCTTCTCCATCTTGCCCAGGAGAAAGAGGGAGAAGAGAACCAGAAAAGTGGTGAGGAAAGCCGCCCAATAAAAACCCGCTCCGCAAGCCAAGCCAATGGCCGCCGTGGTCCACAGGCTGGCTGCCGTGGTGAGTCCCTTGATGGAGACGCCGATGCGTAGTATGGCCCCAGCGCCCAGGAAACCTATGCCACTCACCACCTGGGCCGCTATCCTCATGGGGTCCGAGGTTTTTGGACCATAGAGGAGGGCGCCGTGAATGGAGATGAGCATGATGAGGGCAGAGCCTATAGAGAGAATGGCATGAGTCCTGAAACCCGCCGGCTGGTTTCGTATCTCCCTCTCCACTCCCACCAGGCCTCCCAAAACGAAGGCCACGGCCAGACGCTCAATCACCATGGACCACTCCACCCATCCACCTCCTTATTACCAGTTTATACAGAGCCAGAGGGGTGCACAATTCCCCCTTTATCAAAAGGCCTCCAACCTGTTAGAAGGGAAGTATGGAGGTATCCCTTAACATAGACGGCGCTCTGGTAGGACATTACACAGATCTAAAGAGGGCCACAGGCTGCACAGTGGTTCTCTTCCCCCAGGGTGCCACAGCGGGTATGGACGTGAGGGGAGGAGCACCGGGAACCAGGGCCTGCGACTCCCTCACGGGCTTCCGATCGGCAGGAAAGATCCACGCCGTCCTCTTCACGGGCGGCTCCACCTTCGGCCTTGGAGCCGCCGACGGTGTTCTCCGCTTTCTCCTGGAGAAAGGGTGGGGAGTGAAAATAGACCACCTCATCATCCCCCTGGTGCCTTCGGCCGTCATCTTTGACCTCTTTTTAGGCTCATCCACCACCTGGCCCGGAGCCCCTGAAGGATACTCAGCCTGCCTACAGGCCAGGGAATCCACCCCCCTGGGAACGGTGGGGGCAGGGACAGGGGCCGTCATAGGCAAGCTCCTGGGGACCAGCCATGGGACCAAGGGAGGGCTGGGATGGACCCTGGTCCAAGCGGGCTCCCTAAAAGTGGGCTGCCTGGCAGTGGTGAACGCCTTCGGCGATGTGATAGACCCCGCCTCTGGTGAGATCCTGGCCGGGGCCAGGGACCCCCAAACAGGGGAATTTTTGAATGCGGCAGAGGCCATGAAGAGGGGAATTCTGAGGCAGATCCCCGACTTCACCACCAACACCACCCTGGCCCTCATAGTGACCAATGCCCAACTGTCCAGGAATGCCTGCATCCGTGTATCCCAGATGGCCCATGGAGGCATGGCCCGGGTTATCCGCCCCTTCCACACCGACTTCGACGGTGATCTGGTCATCACCGCTTCCCTGGGAGAGGAGGAGTCAGACACCAACCTGGTGGGACTCATGGCAGCCCAGGCCCTGGAAAAGGCCATTCTCTCCGCCGTAAAGGCCGCCACCCCCCTGGGAGGTCTGCCCTCCAGCAGGGAAATGGGAAGGTGATGGTCAACCCCATAATCCAGGGAGTCCTGGGAAGCCTGGCAGCGGGACTGGCCACATCCATAGGGGCCCTACCCGCCCTGTTCTTCAAGGGCATCAATAAAAAGTTCTACCATCTCACCCTGGGGTTGGCAGCGGGCATCATGCTGGCTGCTACCTTCTTCAGCCTCCTGGTTCCCGCCCTGGAAAAGGGAAGCGCCCTTTTGGTGGGTGCGGGAATCTTTGCCGGGGCCTTGCTCATCCATTTAGTGGACAGACACGTTCCCCACCACCACTTTCTCAAAGGGAGAGAAGGCCCCCAGGAAACCAGACTCAGGGGCCTCAGCCTGGTCCTCATGGCCATCACCATCCACAACTTCCCTGAAGGGATGGCCGTGGGAGTGGGTTTCGCAGGAGGAGGCATGGCCGGAGGCCTCACCCTGGCCCTGGGGATAGGAATCCAAAATATACCCGAAGGGATGGCCGTGGCCCTGCCCCTAAAAAGCGAAGGCTACTCTTCCTGGCAGGCCTTCAAGTGGGCCACCCTAACCGGCCTGGTGGAACCCGTGGGAGGCCTGGTGGGAGCCACCCTGGTCACCCTGGCCCGCCCCTTCCTCCCCTTCATCATGGCCCTGGCAGCGGGGGCCATGCTCTTTGTCATATCGGAAGAGATGATCCCCGAAACCCACTCCCAGGGACTGGAAAGGCTGGCCACCTTCTCCCTCATCGGGGGATTCGTACTGATGATGCTCCTGGATGTGCTTCTGGGCTAAGAAGAAAAGAGGTATCCCCGGGGAGCAAATCCCTGGGGAGGAATGGCCCCGTGATAGGCGGCTCTCTGAATCATAGTCCAGGGATGGGGCCCGGAGGCCATGGGCAAGGCATGCCTCTCCACCACTTTCGGGCCCTTATAAAGGGAGCGGGCCCTCCACCAGGGCCAATACTCAGCCCATCCGCTACAGTACCAGGAGCCATCTTTTCTCCGCCAGCCCCCCTCACCGTAAGGATCGCCATACCACATCGGGCTCCCCTTCAATCAACGTCTACTAACTATAAGATGCTACCTCCCTTTGGGAAACTTCAACCCGACCCTTTCACAAAAAGGGCCCCTGCCGGGAAAGGGGCAGGGGCCTGCAGTCCTCAACTACCCTCAACCTCCTTGAGCCTTTCTTCTATCTCCCTGAGCCTGGCTTCCAGATCGGCCTTCTCAGCCTTCAAATCCTCGGCCTCGGCTTGAGCAGGGGGATAAAGAGGGCCCCAACCGCCCCATACCTGGGAGGCATGAACCAGCCTGCCCGAGGGGTCCATGTAGAAGGCATGGGGGCCAATGCCACATCTGCAAGGTCCCACGTAAGTGTAACCCTGGGGAGTTCTGTAACCATAGGCTCCCCACCAGCCTCTCCCCCGGCCTCGGCCCCACCAGCCTCTGCCAAAGCCTCTACTGTAGCCCCACATGGTCTCACCTCCTCACTCCAGTTTCTCTATGCGTTCCACAACCTCCTCCAGGACCCTCTTCTGCTCCCGGAGGAGACCCTTGAGCTCCCTCAGGTGATTCCAACCCCGGGCTGTAAGCCTGTATAGCCTGCGAGGAGGACCACCCCCCATGACCCAGTGGGACTCCACCAGGCCTTCCGACTCCAGGGCCCTCAAGGTCCGGTAGAGAGTCCCTGGATTCAGGGGCATCCCCATCTCCCGGAGCCGGGTCAGAATCTCATAGCCATGCACAGGCCCTTCGGCCACCATCACCAGGATCCAGAGGGCCGTCCACTCGCCCCTCTTCCCCCAGCCTCCACCGAATCCCCACCCATGAGGTCCCAATGCTTCCTCCATATATGTTCATTTTTCACATATATACTTAAGGAGAACTCGGGAAAAAATCAAGGGGTAAGCACCATAACAAAGGGGGACCCGGCCTGCCCGGATCCCCCGGCGTAGCCTTCAAAGGACTACTTCGCCTGACAGTTCTCTATCCTCTCATGATAGCACTGACCGTCTTTACAAAAGTCCTTGGTACAGGGATTCTTGTCGTCACACTCCTTATCCTCTTTACAACAGACCTCAAGCTTTTTGTGGACGCACTTACCATCGTAGCAAAAGTCCTTGGTACATGGGTCGTTGTCGTCACAATCCTTGTCCGAGGCACAGCACTCGGGAATCGGCTTGTGCTGGCAGGTTCGGGTCTTGGGATCGCAGAAATCCTCGGTACAACGGTTTTCATCATTGCAATCCCTGTCCGTCACACAACACTCGGGAATCTTTTTGTGGACACACCTCTGCTTGCCCCGGTCACAGTAGTCCTTGGTACAGGGATTCTCGTCGTTGCACTCCCGATCAGAAGTGCAGCATCCGGGAACAGCCTTGTGGACGCACCTGCCTCCCACACCTGCGGCAGCCAGATAAGGCTGACAGTAATCTTTAGTGCAGGGGTTCTTGTCATCGCACTCCTTTGTGGTCACGCAGCAACCTTTAATCCTGGTGTGGAAGCACCTGTTGCCCTTGCACACATCCCTGGTACAGGGATTCTTGTCGTCACAGTTCTTGGCTGTGGTGCAACAGCCAGGAATCAGGGTATGGTAGCACCTCCCTGCCCTGCAGTAGTCCTTGGTACAGGGGTTCCTGTCGTAACACTCCCTGCTGGACTTACAGGGACGATATGTGAGAACCGGGACCCTGCTCCACGCCTCCCCCTGCCACCCCCAAAGCACTAAAAATACCGCCACGGCACCCAGGCCCATCAAAACCCTTCTCCTCATAAATCCCCCCCTTCGAACTTTTTCCTCTTAATTAGTACATGAGACAAAACAAAGGTTCAAACAAAAAAGAAGAAAACTTAACCTTTGTTCTTAAACCAAACCACCACCTCCCTCAAAGGCCTGCGAGTAGAGGCCCCTTCCCTGGCAGGATAACCAGCTGACACCAGGGCCATAAACTCCCATGATGGCGGTGCCTCCAACAGGGTTTCTACTTTCTCTCTGTTCTTCAGGATCTCCCCCAGCCACACAGCCCCCAAGCCCTGACAGTGAAAAGCCAGGAGCATGTTCTCGATGCAGGCCCCCATGGACTGGATGTCCTTCTCCCGGTGATAAGAGACCTCCCTGTCCATGAAGACGGCAACGGCCACGGGAGCCTCCCTGATAACTCGCCCCGATACCGTGAGCCGGGCCAGTTTCTCCCGGGTTTCTCTGTCCTGGACCACCACGAAACGCCAGGGCTGGTTGTTCTTGCCCGAAGGGGCCCAGTGGGCCGCCTCCAGGGCCTTCTCCACCTTGGCCCTCTCCACGGGCCGGTCCAGGAAGTGCCTGATACTCCTTCTGGTGAACAGAGCATCCAAACAGTCCATAAAAACACCTCCTCGCCGATTTATACCCCCTTTGCCAAACCCTTATTGGATGTTAACCTACCACTGCCATGCAACATACATTTTCCAAAAAGGTGGAGGCTATTCTACCCATCCCCACTCCCTGGGGCACCTTCACCGCCATGGTGAGTCCCCGGGGCCTTGGCCTCCTCCTCTTCCCCGGGGAAGAGGAGAAACCACAGGGTCAATGGCGTCTGGCTCCCCTCCTGGAGGAGCTCCTAAACATATACCTCTCGGGCAAGAAAGTGGACTTTTCCCCCATTCCCCTGGATCTCTCTGAGGCCACCCCCTTTCAGGTCATGGTATGGCAGGCAACCCAAGGGATCCCCTACGGTATCACCCTCACCTACGGAGAACTGGCAGCCCGACTGGGAATGCCAAAAGGGGCCAGGGCCGTGGGACAGGCCTTGAAAAAGAACCCCATACCCATCATCATCCCCTGCCACCGGGTGGTGGGGCAAAAAGGACTCACGGGCTACAGGGGGGGATTGGATTGGAAGAGAAGACTCATAAATTTGGAATCCGGCGGATAAAGATGGTCCTGGCCTACGACGGCACCGGCTTCTCGGGGTGGCAGTACCAGCCCGACACCCCCACCGTCCAGGAGACCCTGGAGAGGGCCATAGAACGAGTGGTGCAACACCCCGTGAGGGTGACGGCGGCAGGGCGCACAGACACAGGGGTTCACGCCCTGGGACAGGTGGTCCATTTCAAGACGGAGAGCCACCTCACCACTGCCATCATGAAGCGGGCCTTCAACGCCCACCTCCCCTGGAGCATCCGCGTCCGCCAGGTGCGGGAAGTCCCCAGAAGCTTCCATGCCCGTTTCTCCGCCTCCAGCAGGGTGTACAGGTACTTCCTCTCCCCCTTCTCCCTCCCCTTTCTCCACAGGTACTCATGGGTGATCGAGAAGAAACTGGACCTGGAAGTCCTGAACTCCCTCCTGACCCTCTTTGTAGGAGAACACGACTTCGCAGCCTTCGGATCTCCCACCAAGCCGGGAAGCTCCACAGTCCGGAAGGTGATAAAGGCCAAGGCGGAAACCCACAGGGGCCTCACAATCATCACCCTGGAGGCCAACGCCTTTTTGAGAAAGATGGTGAGAAACATCGTGGGCTCAGCGGTCAAGGTAGCCACAGGCAGAGCCACCCTTGACGAGGTGAAAAGGGCCCTGGAACATCCCCAGGGGTTCCGATGCTCATCACCACCTGCACCACCCCAGGGTCTGTTCTTGTGGAGAGTAAAATACGGGAAGAGAGAAAAGGATCAGGCCTTCTATGTTTCGAGGACCCCGTAGTTCGAGCCTCCCAGGGGCCAGGTCACAAGAAATCAACCCTTCTGCAACTCCAGATCCCCCGCCATGGGGCGATCAAAGGAGCCAGCGAAGGATAGACGTGGCCCCAGCGTCAAGGCGAAGTTTTCTGGGGAACTCCTCTTTACAAACCATCACTGCCGGGTGGCGCCCATGGAAGTTTTATGGCAAAATGTGAAAAACATAAGAACAGGTGACAAAATCTCTTGAGGACAATTGAGATGGGCAGCCCTTATCGCAACCACCCCCGCCATAAGAGCAAGAAGGCAAAACCCAAGATGCAGTTCCTATGGCTTCTGGCGAGGCAGAAGAGGAAAATATGAACTCCAACTTTAAACAGCTCGTCCTTTTCCCCATTCTCCTCGCCATTACCGGTCTTCTTGCCCTATCCAACCCAGCTTGGTCCCAGAACGACCAACTCATAAAGGCCCTATCCGAAAATCCCAAAATAATGCACCCCAAAGAAGTATTGAAAGACTTTATAAGTGGAAAGACAACCACCCGGGTCATCATAAACCTATCGAAACCGTCAAATTTTAAACAGATCGCGAATATTAGAGAGTCCCGCACACGGGAAGCTCTCCGGGAAGCGGTAAGGGCGCTCCGAAATAAGGTCATCGGCAGCATGAATCCCAGCCACTTCCGGGTCATAAACAAGTTCACGTACGTCTTCGCCCTATCTGCCGAGGTTACCCTGGAAGGACTTCAGGCATTAACGGGGATAAAAGAGATCGAATCTATCCAGAAAGACCGAATCCTCTATCCTCATCTGGCCCAGGGGATACCACTGATGAACGCCTCTACGGTAAGGAGTACATACAACGGCCAAGGGATAAGCATAGCCATCTGTGACACTGGAATTGATTACAACCATCCTATGCTCGGAAATGGCGGCTTCCCCAACAGCAAGGTGATCGGAGGTTACGACTGTGCGGATGAAGACAATGACCCCATGGACGAAGAAGGGCATGGCACATCCTGCGCAGGTATTGCCGCCGGAAATCCTGGTACCGTTGGGGATTATATCGGGGGCGTGGCCTACAACGCCAAGCTTTACGCCCTGAAAATCGTACCCGATGGCCAGGGAACCGCCTACGCTTCAGACATGATACAAGCCTGGGATTGGTGTGTCGAACATCAAATGGACGACCCCGACAACCCCATAATGATCATCAGCACCAGCTTCGGGGGCGGATACTACACTGGAGACTGTGATAGCGAAGTGCCTGCGATGACCCAGGCCGCTCAAAACGCAGTGGCCGCCGGCATCACCCTCTTTGCCTCTTCCGGCAATGATGGATACTGCGATGGTATGGCCTGGCCCGCCTGTATCTCCTACGTCAATTCAGTAGGAGCGGTGTATGACGCCAGCTTCGGGACCTATTACCCATGTATCTCAGCGGAGTCCTGCGCAACAAAATACTATACGGAGACAGGCTGCCAGCCATATTCCAACTATTACGCCATCGACTCTACCTCAGCCGATGTAGTCACATCGTACTCCAACAGCGCCTCATTCCTGGACCTGCTTGCTCCCTCGAACCAGGCATACACCACCGATATCTCCGGCCCAGGAGGTTACTCAACGGGAGATTATAACAGCTCCTTTGGAGGCACCTCTGCTGCTTGTCCCTACGCCGCAGGTGCAGCCGCCTGCCTGCAAAGCGCTGCAAAGGCGATCACCGGCTCCTTTCTAAGCCCCGACCAAGTAAGGTCAATACTGACCAGTACAGGGGATCCCATCACAGACACGAAAAGTACCATAACCAAACCCAGGGTGAACCTGGAGGCTGCAGTGAGTGCCATAATAGGACCCATATACAACCTCTCGAACGATACACCGGAGAGCTTCTCCCAGGTCCCCAAAAACTTTTCTTTCCAGGTGAAAAGCACCAGTTGGAGCGGGGTCGCAATAAACCCCTCGGTGGATCACAACATTAAAGTTGATGACAATTCCGACTTTGGATCACCCTATGAGACCTCCACACTCCCTGAGACCGCGCGGGATTTCGTGGTGACCAACGGTCATAGCTGGGGAGATGCCACACATTATGCCCAGGTATATCTGGGTTCAGCCAGTAATTACACCATAGAGGCCGAATGGGATGTCTATGATCTCACAGTGGACAGCGGATATTCAGCATCCATGGGCAACAGCGAAGTTATGGACATGTATGAAGTATATTTAAACGGTGGTGAGCACTACAATTTGACAGCGGACATCCTCTCTGGCGACGCAGACCTGGCTGTCTTCGTTTTTAAACCATCGCGAAGTTCAGGGAGCCGTTCTGACAGTGACTGGTCAGCCAATAACGCTGGTGCAGGAGGCGATGAAAACCTCTCCTTCACGGCGGATGATAGTGGCTACTACGGCATTGTGATCACCAATGAAAACGCAGGATCGGCGGACTACACAATAACAGTGAATACCTGCCCCCCGCCGGAGCCCCCGGCCAGTGTCTCCGCCCCGGATTCAGACTGC
>JALUVF010000163.1 GCA_027020915.1 bacterium | reverse complement strand
GGCCATCTCCAACAAGAGGCGAAAAAGGAGGGCCATCTGACCCGGAGAGAACTTCAGCACCAGAGGAAGGGAAACCCTGGCCACCAGGTAGAGGAGGAGCACCACCAATGCCACCAGGCCTCCTCCCAGGACCATCAACCTACCCACATAGATGGAAACCCCCTCCCCCTTCTCTCTGATCTCCGTCAAGAAGGGAATGAGAACCTCCCCTACCGCATCCCCGAACACAGTGGTGGCCAGGAGAACGAGGCCATAAACGAAAAAGAAGACGTCTGTTTCCCTTCCTGCACCGAACCAGGCCGCGATAAAGAAGGGAATCAGGAAACCCGTCGATCTCCCTGCCAGGGCCAGGGCCGTGGTGCTGAAGACATCTCTAACCAGTGGCCTGGAAAGCCATTCCCTTATAAACGACCTCAGCCCCATAACTCACAGCCCTTCCCCACAACTCCACCCTCACCTTTCCGGAGAAAAGGGAGAAAAGACGGCAAAGGTTGCCTCATCCACCCCCACGGGGGCGGGGGAGATCACTCCAGCCAGTAGTTGGGCGCCTCTTTGGTGATGATAACGTCGTGGACGTGGGATTCCTTGAGGCCCGCCGCCGTGATGCGGATGAACCTGGCCTTCTCCCAGAGATCAGGTATGCTGGCCGCTCCGCAGTACCCCATACCGGCCCTTAATCCTCCCACCAGCTGGTAAACCATGTCGGCCAGGGGTCCCCTGTAGGGCACCCGTCCCTCTATCCCCTCGGGGACGAACTTCTTGGCCTCCATGTCGAACTGGTCCTGGAAGTAGCGGTCCTTGGAGCCCTTCCTCATGGCGTCTACGGAGCCCATGCCCCTGTAGACCTTGTAGCTCCGCCCCTGGTAGAGGACCACCTCCCCCGGGCTCTCCTCGGTTCCCGCCAGGAGGTTGCCGATCATGACGGAGCTGGCACCCATGGCCAGGGCCTTGGTGATGTCCCCCGAGTACTTGATGCCCCCATCGGCAATGACGGGAACATGATGCTTCCTGGCCTCGGCGGCACACCAGGTAATGGCCGTCACCTGGGGCACCCCTATCCCCGCCACCACCCTGGTGGTGCAGATGGAGCCGGGACCCACCCCCACCTTCACGGCGTCGGCCCCCGCCTCTACGAGGCGCCGCACCCCGTCGGGAGTGGCCACGTTACCCCCCACCACGTCCTTTTCGGGGTAGCTCTCCTTTATCCGCCGCACCGTCTCTATAACCAGCCGGGAGTTACCATGGGCCGTGTCCACCACGATGACGTCCACGTGGGCATCCACCAGGGCCGCCACCCGCTCCATGGTGTCGGGACCCACCCCCACGGCAGCGGCACACCGGAGGCGGCCCAGCTCGTCCTTGCAGGAGAAGGGGTACTTCCTGATCTTCTCGATATCCTTGATGGTGATGAGCCCCTTGAGCTTGAAGTCCTCGTCCACCACCAGGAGTTTCTCTATGCGATGCTGATGGAGAAGCTTCTTGGCCTCCTCCAGGGTGATGCCCTCGGGCACGGTGACCAGGTTCTCCTTAGTCATGAGATCCTGGATCTCCTTCTCGTAGTCTGTCTCGAAGCGCAGATCCCTGTTGGTGAGGATACCCACCAGGGTCCCGTCCTCCAGGGTGACGGGCACCCCGGAGATCTTGTAGCGGGACATGACGTCCAGGGCCTCTTCGATCTTCTGGTTGGGCCTCATGGTGATGGGATGAACGATCATGCCGCTTTCGGAACGCTTCACCTTGTCCACTTCCCGGGCCTGGTCCTCAATGGACATGTTCTTGTGGATCACGCCGATACCCCCCTGACGGGCCAGGGCAATGGCCATCTCCGCCTCGGTCACCGTGTCCATGGCGGCGCTCACGATGGGGATGTTGATGGTGATATTCCGGGTGAACCGGGTCCCCACCTCCACGTCGGAGGGGAGGACCTCGGAGTACCCGGGCAGAAGGAGTATATCGTCAAAGGTGAAGGCTAAAGGCACCTGTATCTGAAAGGGGCCTTCCACTACATGTACTCCTTCACCAGAACCTCGGCGATCTGCACGGCATTGAGGGCTGCTCCCTTCCTCAGATTGTCGGCCACCACCCACATGGACAAGCCGTGCTCGAAGGCCAGATCCTCCCTGATCCTGCCCACGAAGACCTCGTCCCTACCGGCGGCCTCAATGGCCAGGGGATACACGTTCTGGGCAGGGTTGTCCTGGACCACCACCCCGGGGAAGCTGGAGAGGAGCTCCCGGGCCTTCTCGGGAGTGATCTCCCTCTCCGTCTCTATGGTCACTGCCTCAGAGTGACTGATGAAGACGGGCACCCTCACGGTGGTGGCAGAGACCAGTATGGAGTCATCCTCCATGATCTTCCTCGTCTCATTGTACATCTTCATCTCTTCTTTGGTGTAACCGTTCTCCAGAAAGACGTCAATGTGAGGCAGGCAGTTGAAGGCGATCTGATGGGGAAAGACCTTGCACTCCACAGGCTGGAAGTTGAGAACGGCCTTGGTCTGTTCCAGAAGCTCATCCATGGCCTTCTTCCCCGCCCCCGAAGTGGATTGATAGGTGGCCACGATGACCCTCTTGATCCTGCCATAGTCATGGAGGGGTTTCAGGGGCACCACCATCTGGATGGTGGAGCAGTTGGGATTGGCGATGATGCCCTTCTTCCTGTAATCGGCCACGGCATGGGGATTCACCTCCGGTACCACCAGGGGCACTTCGGGATCCATACGCCAGGCACTGGAGTTGTCTATGACCACGGCCCCGCTGGCGGCGGCGTCGGGGGCAAACTCCAGACTCCTGCCTCCCCCGCAGGAGAAGAGGGCCACGTCTACACCCTTGAAACAGCCCTTTTTCAGCACCTCCACCTTTATCCGCTGGCCTTTATACTCAAGCTCCAAGCCTTCGGAACGCTCGGAAGCGAAGAGTTTCAACTCCTTCACAGGAAAGTCGCGTTGCTCTAGGGTCTTGATCATCTCCCGACCCACGGCACCCGTTGCACCAGCCACTGCCACAACGTATTCACCCATGGCTAAACCCTCCCTGTACCCCGGACCCTTAAGGGCCACAATTTTATGCCCCTATACTCCTGGAAGGGAGCAGGGTCAACAAAAAGAGAGGGGCCTTTTAACGGGCACCCTCCCTTTCAGAAAGGTCTATCACCACTAGGCTTCCTTCAGCTCTTCTATGATCTCCTCCACCTCCTCTTCACCCTTTCGATAGAACTCAAACTCTTGAGGGTCCAGCTCCTTCAACAGCCTCAGAAACTCGCCCGCGTGAACCCTCTCTTCGTCAGCAATGTCTTTCAGCACCGCCTTGGCCAGCTCGTTGTCCGTGGACTCGGCCAGCTGCATATAGAGCTGAATGGCCTCGTACTCGGCCGCCACCATAAACCTGATGGCCCTCACCAGCTCCTGATGGGTGAGGGGCCTCTCCTTGGCCAGACCGGCAAAAGGATGACCAAAATCAGGCATGGCTCACCTCCTTCTCCTTGGTGGTCTTTAAAATAGGCCCCTTTGGCAAGGCCACAATCCATGATTTCCCTGGAGGAAAGGCGCCACCTCTCCATATCCCGGAGAGGGCAACCCTTCCATTCCCCCACACCTTGGGGTAATTAAGGCAAAACCTTTTAAAGGAGGCCCACATGGAGAGGGACCCGCTCTTCATACACACTCCTCGGTATTCCCAGTTCGATTATGGTCGAGACCACCCCCTACGGCTCTTTCGCCTCAAGCTCACCGTGGATCTCATGGAGCACTACGGCCTGTTGAAACCTCCCGTAGAAACCATAGAACCTCCCCTGGTCGAGGAGGAGACCCTCCTCACCTACCACCAGCCCTCCTACCTTGAGGCTCTGAGAAAGGCCGAAGAAGAGGGTCTGGCCAACCCCGCCATGGGACTGGGCACCCAGGACAACCCTGTCTTTCCAGGCGTCTACACCCTCTCCCGCCTGGTGGTGGGAGGCACCCTGGAGGGTACCCGCAGGGCCCTGGAGGGCCGGAGGGTCTTCCACATCGGTGGAGGGATGCACCATGCCCACCCGGAAAGAGCCGAAGGGTTCTGCTATCTCAATGACATCGTTATCGCCCTGAAGGAGGCGGTAAACCGGGGGGCCAGGGTTCTCTATTTCGATATAGACGCCCACCACTGCGATGCCGTCCAGGAGGCCTTCTACGAAGATCCCAGGGTCCTGGTGGTCTCCTTCCATCAGTACGGACCCGACTTCTATCCCGGAACGGGGAGCCTGGAAGAGACCGGGGAAGGAGAGGGCAGGGGTTACAACCTGAATCTGCCCCTGGATCGCTACACGGAAGACGAAACCCTCTGGTGGGCTTACGAGCATCTCCTTCCCCCCCTCCTGGAGGCCTTTAAGCCGGATCTCCTCTTCACCCAGCTGGGTGTAGACGCCCATCGGGACGACCCCCTCACCTCCCTCTTCATCTCCACCCACTTCTACGAACGCATGGCCCAGGACCTGGCCTCCCGATGGCATGGTCCCTGGATGGCCGTGGGGGGCGGGGGTTACGACCTGGTGAACGTGGCCCGGATCTGGACCCTGGTTTGGGGAGCCATGGTGGGCAGAGAGGTTCCCGACACCCTCCCCCAGTCCTTCCTCAGGGTATCCATCATGGAAGGATACGACGGGCCCAACCTGCGGGACCTTCCGGGCTGGTCAGGAACCCCCCAGGAGGTGCCCCAGGAAGTGAAAGAGCGGGTGGCCTTTCTCCGGGAGGCCTGTCCCCTATTCCAGTAAAGCCCAGGGAGATCCATGGCCAACAGGCTGGCAAAAAGAGTGGCAGCGGAATGGCTCCTCATCCTCACCATCCTGGGGTGGTGCGCCACATCCCTGTATCTGTGGCGCTTCCCCCACTATTCCCCCACGGACCTCAAGGTGGTCTACACCCTCCTGGTCTTCCTGGTCATCATCAAGGGGCTGGAGCACAAAGGTGTCCTGCCCAGTATCGCCGCCCGACTGGACAGGGGAGCCTACCTCCCCCAGAAGCTCATCCTCATAACGGGACTCCTCTCCATGTTCGTCACCAACGATGTGGCTGTCCTCACCATGGTACCCCTCACCCTGGCCCTGGGCATGGACGAGAGGCTCATCATCCTGGAGGCCCTGGTGGCCAACAGCGCCTCTA
The DNA here is from genome assembly GCA_027020915.1 of bacterium. Lineage (GTDB taxonomy): Bacteria > Thermosulfidibacterota > Thermosulfidibacteria > Thermosulfidibacterales > B14-G1 > B14-G1. The sequence continues at coordinate 1,611 of JALUVF010000163.1, read as the reverse complement.
CCCTCACACCCTTCGGCAATCCCCAGAACATATTCATATACTTCCACTACCACCTCCATCCCCTGGAGTTCATGGGTGCCATAGCCCCCTTTGCCCTGTTCTTCTTCGCCTTCTGCCTGGCGGTTTCCTTTTCCGTGAAGAAAGGGCCCCAGGCTTTGTCCCCCCCTGAAGGGAAGCCCGGCATCCAGAAGACGGGGCTGCTTTACGGAGCCTTCTTCGTCGTCTTTGTCCTGGCCGTACTGAGGATCTTCCCCCTCTTCCTGGGCATCCTTCCCCTCGTCTTCGCCCTCATCTGGGACAGGGAGAGCCTGAAAGTGGACTACCTCCTCCTTCTCACCTTCCTGGCCTTCTTCGGATTCACAGACAACCTCATGCACATCCTGAGGTTCAGCCTGGACAGCGGGGGTGAAGTCTTCCTCTACTCGGCCCTGGGCAGCCAGGTCATCAGCAACTTCCCCAGCACCCTCCTTTTCGCCGACTTCACCAGGAACTGGCAGGCCCTCCTGTGGGGAGTGAGCGTGGGAGGCTTTGGAAACCTCATCAGCTCCCTGGCCAGCCTCATCACTTACAGGCTCTACAAAGCCCGCACCGGGGAACAGAAGAGTTTTCTGGTCAGGTTCCACATCCTGGGCTACACGGCCTTCGCCCTGGGATGTGGCCTCTTCTTTTTAGTCATTTCTTGAACCTGAACCGCCACACCAGGTAGGCCACAATGAGACCGGCAATAACCTTTATGATGATCTGGACCAGGTGCTCCTGGATAAACCTCTTCCACCAGGGTTTCTTCTCTCCTACGGGAATTACCACAACGGGAGGCTGGGAAGCCGAGGCTCCCGCCTTCTTTGCCTGGGCCTTGGCCAGCTTCTTCTCAGCCTTGGTCCGGGCCTTCATCTCCTTGGCCCTGGCCTTGGCCTCCTTAGCCCTCAGCTTCTCCTCATCCTTGCCCATGGGTCCACCACCTGCCCCTCTCACTTCCCCAGCTCTTCCAGAATACCAACCAGTTCCTCAGGGGTGTAAATGGGGATTCGGGTCTTTTTGAATCCGGCAATATCCCGGGTGACCACAGAGTCTGCCCCTGCGTGAAGGGCAGCAGAATAGATCACGGCATCCTCGAAGTCGGAAAAACCCAGAGCCAGGGCATCCTCCAGAACCACCCGGTTCACTGGGGCCACCTCAAAAAGGGAGAGGAGGGTCCTCACGTGGCCAAGGGCCTCCCTCCTTTCCAATGCCCTGGAGAGGAGGTAATGGACGGTGGTCACCGTGGTGGCACACAAAAGCCCAACCAGCTCCGAGCGCTCCACCCGGGTGAAGAGATAGAGGGCCTCCCTGACAAAGGGCTCCCTGTCCAGGAGGAGATCCAGAACCACATTGGTGTCAAAGAGAACCCTCACAGGTACTTCTCTTCCAGATACCTTTTGTAGTCGTCCTCTCCTACACCTTTCTCCTTGAGCACACCCCTCAGGGATGCCACTGCAGGAGAAACTGTTTCCTGGGGAGCTTCCCTCTCCAGAGCGGAAAAGTAACCCGCCACCAGGGCCGAGAGGGACTTCTTCCGCCGGGCGGAGTACTTCTTGGCCCGCCTGATCAACTCTTCATCAAGCCTCAAGGTGA
>JALUVF010000162.1 GCA_027020915.1 bacterium | reverse complement strand
GGTGGGCCCTGGGGGTCTCCTGGGAAAGGGGTACCAGGGTGTTCCATTCCTGGCACTGGGGACACCTGCCCATCCACTTGGGGGAGGTGTATCCGCATGAAGAGCAAATGAAGTTCTCTTTTCTTTTCGTCATATCTTTACGCCTCCAGGCAAAAGCCTGGAGGCTCCACCTTTTTTACCGACTATGACGGATGTTTCGTCCCGGGCTGGGGAAAAGATAATGTGGGTGGCGGATCCTTGCAACCCCTCCCGGCCTGACCGGGGTTGAAAGGTGAGGGCCAGTGGGGTAGGGAGGTGGGATGTTGGGTGGTTGCAACTGTTTCATGAAGGGATTATTGGTTAACAAGGTTTTTGGATAGGAGGGAAGATTGAAGAAACGAGAGGGAGTATCGGGAAGGTTCTGGGGGTTCTTCACTTCATTGAAGCTCACCATATTCCTCCTGTTTATCCTGGCCGTCACCTCTATCTCCGGGACCCTCATCATGCAGAGGGCCAACCCCCAGCAGTACGTCAAGGCTTACGGTGAAGGTGGGTATAGGATTATAAAGACCCTGGGCCTATACGACGTGTACCATTCGTGGTGGTTCCTCCTCTTGCTGGCCCTTTTGGTGTTGAACATAGTCATCTGCTCCATAGAGCGCTTTCCCCGGTCCTGGCGCTTCGTGAAAGAGCCCTTGAGGTGGCCCGACAGGAATCTCCTGGAGGAGATGACGCCCCGGGAGAGGTTCAGTGTCTCCCTTTCCCTGGAAGAGACCCTGGAGAAGATTCAGTCTCTCCTCAGGGGTAGGGGTTACAGGTGTGAAAGAAAGGTGGAGGAGGGCAGGGGGCGGATCTTTGCCCAAAAAGGAGTGATCAACCGTCTGGGGGTGTACGTGACTCACCTCTCTGTGCTTATCATCCTCATCGGGGGGCTCATCGGGGGGATCTGGGGCTTCTCCGGGGGGATGACCATTGTGGAGGGTGAGTCCAGCAGGAACGTCACCATCTTCGGCTCCCACAAGGTGGTCACCCTGCCCTTCGACGTGAGATGCGATTCTTTCCAGGTGGACTACTATCCGGGCACCATGACCCCCAAGGAGTACAAGAGCGTCATCACCATTCTGGAGAATGGTAAACCGGTGGTGACCAGGGACGTGAGGGTGAATCATCCCCTCAAGTATAAGGGGATCAACTTTTATCAGGCCAGCTACGGTACCATCTCCAACAGGGTGGGCACCCTCACCCTGGAGGTGATCCCCCAGGATGGGAAGGATAAACCCTTCAGAGTCCGGGTGAAGGTGGGGAGCCAAGTGCCCCTGAAGGATGGCTACACCTTGAAGTTGGTGGCTTTCTTTCCCGATCTGGTCTTGGGCCGGGACAACCAGCCCATGAACAGGTCCCAGGAGCTGAGAAACCCCGCTGCCCTGCTGGAGGTGGACAAGGGGGGAAAGTACCGGTACAGGAGCTGGGTCTTCGCCTTCTTTCCGGAGGTTCACAGCGTGAAGAACGCGCCCTTCAAGTTCCATTACATTTCCTTCAAGGGTCTCCAGTACACCGGACTTCAGGTCTCCAAGGATCCCGGGGTATGGGTGGTGTGGACGGGCTGTACCTTCATACTGGTGGGTCTCGTCATATGCTTCTTCATCTCCCATCGCAGGGTGTGGGTGCTGGTGGAGGAGAAGGGTAAGAAGAATCAGGTGCTGGTGGTGGGCAACGTGAACAGGAACCATGCCGCCTTTTCCCAGCACTTCGAAGAGCTTATAAACGACATTAAGGAAGCCCTGGGGGTTTCCCAGTGATCTCGGGGTGAGGAGGGAAGAATGCAAGCTGCTGCCCTACATGGAACGTTAGATACCAAGCTCATAGCCGTTGTGATCTTTGTATACCTCTTGGCCACGGTGCTTTACTTCTGTTACATCCCCTTCCGGAACAAGGGGCTGGGGCGCCTGGCCACAGGAGTGACCCTGATAGGGTGGATCATGGAGACGGCCTCCATGGTCATCAGGACGGTCATCTCCTACAAGATGGGCTGGGGGCATGCCCCCTTCACCAACCTCTATGAGTCCATGGTCTTCTTCTCCTGGTCCATAGTCATCATCTATCTCCTCATAGAGTGGCGGTACAAGAACAAGACCATAGGAGCCTTTGTCATGCCCTTTGCCTTCATCTCTCTGGCCTACACCACCATTGGACCGGGAATCAGGACTCAGATTGAGCCCCTGGTCCCCGCCCTCCAGAGCAACTGGCTCATTGCCCACGTCATCACCTGCTTTTTGGGTTACGCTGCCTTTGCCGTCTCCTGCGGGGTGAGCATCATGTACCTCATCAAGGCTAAGGCCCAGGAGAAGGGAAAGGATATCGCCTTTCTTCCTGATCTCAGGGTGCTGGATGACCTCAACTACAAGGCGGTGGTCATAGGTTTCCCCCTCCTCACCCTGGGCATCATTACGGGGGCTGCATGGGCCAATTACGCCTGGGGATCCTATTGGAGCTGGGACCCCAAGGAGACCTGGTCCCTAATCACCTGGTTCATCTATGCCGCTTTTCTCCATGCCCGTTTCACCCGGGGTTGGAGGGGAAAGAAGACGGCCATCCTCTCCATCATCGGGTTTGCCGCCGTGCTCTTCACTTATCTGGGAGTGAATCTCCTCATCTCCGGTCTCCATAGCTACGCTTAGAGGGTTGGGGATGGACGCCCGGCAGTGGATGGCCCTCTCTGAGCGGTACCTCATGCCCACCTACCGCCGGTATCCTCTGGTTCTGGTCCGGGGAGAGGGAACCCGGGTGTGGGATGTGGAGGGCAGGGAGTATTTAGATTTCGGGGCTGGCATAGCCGTCTGTAACCTGGGCCACTGTCATCCCAGGGTGGTGGAGGCCATAAAAGAGCAGGCAGACCGTCTCCTCCACGTCTCCAACCTCTACCACATCGTCCCCCAGATAGAGCTGGCCAGGCTGCTGGTGGAACACACCTTTGCAGACAGGGTCTTTTTCTGCAACTCGGGGGCCGAGGCCAACGAGGGTGCCATCAAACTGGCCCGCATATACGCCCGGAGGTTCATGGGGGGGGAGAGGTACGAGATCATCACCATGAGGGGGTCTTTCCACGGCAGGACCATGGTGACCCTGGCGGCCACAGGCCAGGAGAGGGTGAGAAAGGGCTTCGAGCCCCTGCCCCCGGGCTTTCCCCATGTCCCTTACGGCGACCTGGAGTCCCTGGAGAGGGCCATCACTCCCAGGACCTGTGGAGTGATGCTGGAGGTGGTCCAGGGAGAGGGCGGTGTGGTGGTCCCTCCCGGGGAGTACCTCCTGGGGGTGGAAGGCCTTTGTCGGGAGAGGGGTCTTCTGCTCATCCTGGACGAGGTCCAGACGGGGCTGGGGCGCCTGGGAACCTTTCTGGGGCATCAGGCCTTTGGCATCAACCCCCACATCGTGACCCTGGCCAAAGGCCTGGGAGGGGGTGTGGCCATAGGCGCCCTTTTAGCCACGGAGGAGGTGGCCAGGGCCTTCCAACCGGGAACCCACGCCTCCACCTTCGGCGGAAATCCCCTGGCCTGTGCGGCAGGCAGGGCGGTGGTGGAGGAGATGACCAGGGAAGGGTTCCTGGAGGGGGTGGCCCGTAAGGGGGAGTACTTCCTCTCCGCCCTCAAGGAGCTGGCCTGCAGGAAGGCCATGGTGAAGGAGGCCCGGGGCATGGGGCTCATGCTGGCCCTGGAGCTGGAGGAGGGGGCGGCCCCGGTGATCGCCGGGCTCATGGAGAGGGGTTTTCTCGCCATCCCCTCGGGGGATAGGGTGGTGCGCTTCCTTCCTCCCCTGACGGTGACCAGGGAGGAGATAGATCTTCTCCTCTCTGCCCTGGATGAGATGCTGGAGTAGGCTTTAGCCCTGGACCTGGAGGGTTTTTAGTCCTTTTTATGGCCCCTGGACGTGCTGTTTTTTGGAGAAGTGCATGGCCAACTGGGCCGAGGATTCCATGGGCACCCTTTCCTCCTCGATGGCCTCCTTCAGGACCCGGGAGATGGTGATGAACTCCCGTTCGTTGAGCTTCCCCCCTTCCCTCTTGGTTACGTAGAAGGCATCCACGGCTCTGTTGCCTTCGGTACTGATGCGGGCCATGTGGATGGTGATTCCCAGGACATAGAGGGTCCTGGTGATGAGGTATAGGAGACCCAGCCTGTCCTGGGCCTTCACCTCTATGACCGAGTAAAGGTCGGAGATGTTGTTGTCCAGGGTCACCTTGGTCTTCACCCCCACTATCTTTTCCCGCTTGGAGACGTAGGTGCCCTTCCGGGTCCTTATGAGCTCGTCCAGGTCCACTTCTCCCTTGAAGACGGCCCTCATCTCTTTTTCCACCTTCTTCCACAGCTTTTCATCGGTGACGGGCCTGAAGTGGATGTCGTTCACGTGGATGATGTCCAGGTAGTACCCGTCTTTTCTGGGGAAGACCCAGGCCGACAGGATGTTGAGCCTGTGGGACGAGATGATGCCCACCACCTTGGAGAAGTCCCCTATCTGTTCCCTTTTGGCTATAGTCACCTCGGTATAGCCTGAGTCGTGGTTGTGGCTATGGGAAATGGCCATGCCTTCCCGGCGGGCCTCTTCTATAAGCAAGAGGTGGTCGGCCATCTTCTCTGCAGGGATTTGGAGAAGGTAACGATCGGGAAACTGGGAGAGTTCCCTTTGGATATTTTCCAGGGGAACCCTGCCCTTGAGGTGGCGGTGGAGTTCCCGGGCGATGGTGTGGAAGGTCTCCTGGTCCACCTTGAGGGTGATGGTCACCCCCTTCTCCAGAGCCTCCCGGGTCTTCAGGTAGAGGTCCAGCACCAGGGCCCCCTTCCACTCCGTCCACACGTCGGGTCCCACGGCCATGAGGTCGGCATAGGTGAGAATGTAGAGGAGCTCCAGCCTGTCCATGTCCTGGCAGATGTCGGCCAGCTCCATGGCCACCCTGGGGTCTGTGGAGTCTCTTCTGAGGGCCATCTGGGTCATGGTGGTGTGGTGTCTTACCAGGAACTGGACCGTGTCCACAGTCTCTTCGGGGAACCCCATCTCTTCCAGGATGTTGGTGGCCATGCGGGCACCCCTCAGGGCGTGGCCTCCTCCCATGCCCTTTCCGATGTCGTGGAAGAGGAGGGAGAGGATGAGGATGAACTTTCTGTCTCTGTGCCTCAGATAGGCCTCCCGGAGGTAGGCGTGTTGGGGCCTGGGGTCTTCTTCCAGCTCCTCGGCGTACTGGATGGCCATGAGGGTATGCTCGTCCACCGTGTATCGGTGGTAGAGATCGTACTGCATGAGGCCGGTGAGGCGTTCCCACTGGGGGAAGAGCCTCTCCAGGAAGCCTATCTCGTGGAGGAACCGGAGGACCCGGTGGGACTTGGGGGCGTTGAGGATCTGGATGAGGGCCTCCCGGACCTCCCTGGAGTTGAAGTTCTCCACCCTCCAATGGAGGGGGGGAACCCAGAACCCCCGGGGAATGTCGGACAGGTCCACTCCCTTCACCTGGAGGCCGTGGACCTCCTGGAGGAAGAGGGCGGGGGTGGGGAAGGTGCGCTCCAGCACGTCCCTGATGAGTTCGATGCTGGCGGGCACGGGGATCTGGAGCTTGATGCCCATCTCTTCCATGGTTCTGATGATGAAGGCCCGGGAGATGCGGCGGATGTCCCTCACCCGGGAGTAGTAGTCCCTCATGAAGTGCTCCACGGCCAGAAGCTTCTGGGTGTCGCGAAACCCCATGTTGATGGCCACTTCGGGCTGGATATCCAGGGAGAGGACATCGTTCTTTCTGTTTCTCATGGCGTGGATGTCGTTTCTCACCCTCCAGATGAAGTCCAGGGCCCGCTCCAGGGTCTCGTATTCCAGGGGAGTGAGGAGGCCTTTGCGCTTGAGGTCCTTGAAGGCTGTAGCCCCGTATACAGTCTTGGCTATCCACATGATGGTGTGGATGTCCCTCAGGTTTCCCGGACTCTCTTTCACGTTGGGTTCCAGGAGGTACATGGTGGATCCGAACTTGGCATGGCGTTCCACCGTCCACTGGTAGAGCTCTTCCAGGAAGGCCTCCCTGTTGGGTGTGATCACCTCCCCCTGGACGGCCTTGGAGAAGGCTGTGAAGGGGTTAAGGGAGCCTCCCAGGAGGCGGGCGTCTATGTATGAGGTCTTCACGGTCATGTCTTCCAGGGCCATGGAAGTGGCCTCTTCCACAGATCTGTAGCAGTGGCCTATCTGGAGACCCAGGTCCCACAGGCATTGGATGCCTGCAAAGACCTTTTCGTCCCTTTGGGGATGCTCCCCGGAGTACAGAAACATGAGGTCCACATCGGACTGGAGGTTGAGTTCCTTGCGACCGTAGCCTCCCAGGGCCACAATGGAGTAGTCGGGATATGTGCCTTGAAAGATGGCCTGGAAGAGCTCCCGGAGGATCTGGTCGATCTTTCTGGTGTAGGTGATGACCTGGAACCATCCTCCCACGCCCTGGCGGTTCCACTCCACTATGAGATTCCGGGCTTGGGCGATCTTCCCCCTCAGCTCCTCCACCAGCCCCCTGTACTGGAGGCTGCACTCCCTAGTTCCCTTTCCGGCAGCCCAGACCATCCAGTAAGACCCCTTCCCTTAGTCCTAGATCGCTCACTATCAGTTCCTCCTTTTCCCAGGCCCCCATGGCCTGGAGGGTTATGATGGTGCCGGGGATGATGAGGTCTTCCCTTCCCTCCTCCATCCCCTTCATCCTTAGCCTCTCCTCCCTGGTGGTGGCCAGGAAGGCCTGGAGCAGCTCCTCTATTCTCCTCCTGGTGAGGAGGTGACCGTGGACCTTGCTATGGTGGTAGATTGAGAGGCCCAAGTCAATGGCGGCCAGGGTGGTGACGGTGCCCGCCGTGCCAATGAGGGTGGGAGCCACTGGACCCAGGGTGTGGAGTACCCTTTCCATCTCCTCCTTCACCGCCCCCTTCAGGGCCTCCACCTCCTGGGAGGTGGGGGGATCGTGGTGGAGGAAGGTCTCCGTGAGCTTCACTACTCCCATGGGGGTGGAGACCAGTTTCCGGGGGGTGCTGTGGACAAAGCGGATGAATTCGGTGCTCCCTCCCCCGATATCGAACAGTACACCCTCCCGGGCCTCCAGACTCCATAGTCCCCCCAGGAGGGTGAGGCGGGCCTCTTCTTCTCCCGAGATCACCCTGATGGGGGTGCCCAGGACCCTGGAGGCCTCCCTAAGGAAGGGTTGGGCGTTTTGGGCCTCCCGGAAGACACTGGTGGCCACTGCGAAGACCTGCTCCACACCCTTGCCTTCCAGGGAGTTTCGGAATTCCCTGAGAACCGCCAGGGCCCTCTCCCGGGCCTGGGGGGAGATCTCCTTCGTGTTGGCCAGTCCTTCCCCCAGACGTACCACCCGCCTCATCTGGTCCAGGACCCTGACGGTAGAGTTTCCCCTCTTCTCGATGGCCAGGAGCCGGAAGGTATTGGTACCCAGGTCGATGGACGCCGCTTTCATGACTCCTCCAGGGGCACCAGCGCTATCCTGCCCCAGGCCCCCAGTTTCTCTTCGTAGATGATGACGGTGCCCAGGAGTCCTTCTATCTGAGAGGCCCTCTCCAGGGCCAGGGGGATGTGGTCCTCTTCCCTCACCATGTTGGCCAGGGCCGTGGCCGCCGCGTCGGCCAGGGCGGCATGGGGGGCCACCACGGTGACGGAGTGGGCCCGGCCCATGCTCAAGGAGTGGCCCACCCGACCGCTGGATGTGCACACTCCCAGGGGGCCCTGCCCTCCCTCAAGGAGGATCCCCACCTTCATGGAGAGGGGAGAGTCTCCGGCGAATAGGGCCACCTTCCTGGTGTGGGAGGAGCGGATGTAGATGTCGCCACCGTTCTCCACCACCACCTCATCCTCCCATTGTTCCAGGGCCTCCCCCACGGCCTGGGCAATGGCCCCGGCCACGGCAGCCATGGGGCCCACTCCGGCGGCCTTGGCTCCCTGGGCCATGGTTTTCACGATCTCCGGTGCCCCGGGTTCCACCTCCAGGGGCACCAGGGAGGTGGCGAAGGCGGGGTGAAGGTCTATGTAGGCCTCCAGGGCCAGCCTCACCTTGAGGAGGGCATCCAGGGCTTCTCTCTCCCTGGGGGTAGGGGTGAGGATCAGTAGATCGCTCTCCCGCACCTTCACCCGGTAGGGTACCAGGTCATGGGCCTTTATTCTGTGTCTGTATACTCTATCCTCTCCAGCCATCTCATGAGCTCTCCCATTGTTTTGCCCAGGGCCTGGTTTAAGGCCAGGGCTCCCCCTTTGGGGGTGTTCTCTTCGGCTTTTGTCCGGGCCTGGAAGGTGCGCCGGGCCAGTATCCGGTCACCCTGGACCAGGGTGTAGCTGATGGTCACCTCTCCCCAGGATTGGCCGTCCCTGAATCTGTGGAGGAAACGAAGGATCCTTCCCTGGAGGACGGGGTGGAGGGGGCTGTAGGGCATGAGGGTGACGCACTTCCACCGTTCCATCTCCTCCCTCACCGCCTGGGTGATGAGCCTGGGCAGGGGAGCGGCCCACCGGTGGTAGGCGTAGAATTCCACCTCCAGAGGGGAGAGGGAGTAGGCCATGAGGGGGGTGTCGTAGGGGGCGTCGGCCGTGAGGGGGGCCAGGGTGAGGGTGAGTTTACGGGTGCACGGAGGGTGGGAAGGGGGGGGCTGGAGAAGAAAAGCGATCTGGGGATGGGGCGTCGTGGCGCATCCCAGGGTGAGGAGGACCAGCAGTGCCAGCATCTTCCTCATGTCACTCTCCCGGTCCCGGTCTTCTGGGAGGGCCTCCCAGAAGGAGGCGGGAAGGGTGGGCTTCCAGGTTATCCGTGGCCCTCTTTATGGCCTTTAGGGTTTCCCGGGCCTCCTGGAGGGTGTCATTCAGCCCTTCCAGGGATCTCTGGGCCGAGAGGGCAAGGGCCTGGCCCCGGATCTCCATGAAGCGGTGGATCTCCTTCAGGAGGCTGTTCACCTCTCTTTCGTCCTGGCTCAGCATATCCAGAAGGGACTGGGTCTTGGCGGAGACCTCCCCCATCTCCCTCTTCCCTTCCTCCACCAGGGAGGGCAGTTCCCGGGAAGTGGTGGCCAGGTCCCTGAGGGTGGTTTCTATCCCTTCCCTCTGGGAAGCCAGGGAAGAGGATAGGAGGGCCAGGTTCTTCAGGGTGGTGTTGATGGCCTGGAGGTTCTCGGGGGAGAGGAGGAGGTTCAGACGGGTGACCAGGGTTTCTGTTCTCTGGCTCAGATTGGTGATCACCTGGTCCAAACGGGTGATGATGGATGGCCTGGTCTCTATCACGGGATAGGGAGGGGTGGCCAGGGGCTTTAAGGGGGGGGAACTCCGGGTCCCCCCTGTCAGTTCAATGTAGGCCAGTCCGGTGATGCCCTGGTAGGCCAGGAGGGCTTGGGTGTCTTGCCGGATGGGGGTTCCCCTCTTCACCTTGATGATGGCCTTCACCAGTTCGGGGTTTCGGGGATCTATGGAGAGGTTGGCCACCGTGCCCACCTTGATACCCCTGTACTTCACCGGGGACCCCACATTGAGCCCCGATACGGACTCCCTGAAGTATACGGTGTAGTAGTTGTACTCTTCTTCGTATTCCACCTTGCCCAGCCAGAGGATGGCCAGGACGAGCAGGAGGACACTCCCCGCAATGAAGATGCCCACCAGGGTGTAGTTTATCTTCCTCTCCAATCCCTTTCTCCTTTTCTGCGGTGGAAGTAGTCCTGGACCCAGGGGTGGGGGAACCGGGCCACTTCCCTGGGGTCTCCTTCCACCAGGACCTCCCCTTCCATGAGAATCACCATTCTATCCACAATAGACTCTATAGTGTCCAGATCGTGGGTGACAAGGACGACGGTGAGTCCCAGGAGGTCCCGCAGTTCTTTTATGGTCCTGTCGAAGTGGGCTGCGGCTACCGGGTCCAGGCCTGAGGTGGGCTCGTCCAGGAACAGGATCTCGGGATCCAAGGCCAGGGCCCTAGCCAGGGCCGCCCGTTTCTTCATGCCTCCACTCAGTTCGTTGGGCATGACACAGGCCCAATCCAGGGGAAAGTTGGCCAGGGAGAGTTTTATGGAGACCAGCTCGTCGATGAGTTCCCGGGGTATGGAGGTGAATTCCAGGAGGGGAAGGGCCACGTTCTGGGCCACGGTGAGGGAGGAAATGAGGCCTCCAAACTGGAAGAGGACACCCCAGCGACTCCTGAGCCATTTTCCCTCCCGGGGCGTGACTTGGGACAGGAGGTGGCCCAGGACCCTGATGGAACCCTGGTGGGGTTCCAGGAGCATGATCATCTCCCTGAGCAACACTGTCTTTCCCGAGCCGCTGCCTCCCACGATGGCGTATATCTCACCCCTCTTCACCGAGAGGTCGATGCCCCGGTGGATGGTCTTCCCTCCCAGCCGGGTGACCAGTCCTTTCACCTCTACCACGGGTTCATCCATCATAGGCCCATGTTACCCAGGATCACCGACAGGATGGCGTCGATGGCTATGACGGCAAAGATGGTGTTCACCACGCTCATGGTGGTGTAGCGCCCCACCTCTTCGGCACTCCCCTTCACCTGGAAGCCCCTGAAGCAGGAGATGAGTCCCAGGGGCAGGGCGAAGATGGGGCCTTTGGCTATGCCTATGAGAAAGGACCCCAGGGGCAGGGCCTCCTGGAGGCGGAAGATGAAGTCGTGGAAGGTGATGCCCAGGGCTTGGCGGGAGATGACCATGCCTCCCCCTATGCCCACCAGGTCTGCCAGGAGGATGAGGAGGGGCAGAACCACGATGAGGGCCCCCACCTTGGGTATGACCAGGGTTTCCATGGGGGAGATGCCCAGGGTCCTGAGGGCGTCTATCTCCTCGTTCACCTTCATGGTGCCGATCTGGGCGGTGTAGGCTGAGCCCGAGCGACCGGCCACCATGATGGCGGTCAGGAGGGGTGCCATCTCCCTGGCCATGGAGATGGCCAGGAGGTCCACTATGAAGATACTGGCACCGAATCTCTTGAGCTGGAGGGCCCCCTGGTAGGCGATGACCACTCCGGCCAGAATGGCCACCAGGGTGACAATAGGTATGGCCTTGGACCCCGCCTCTTCCATCTCGTAGAGGATCTCCTGCCAGGGAACCCTGGAAGGTTTTAACAGGAGGGATGAGGCCGTCAGGGTGGCTTCTCCCAGGAAGGCCATGAAGGCCAGGATGTCCCTTGCCAGGGCATGAGCCCACCGGCCCAGCTGGTAGAAGGGATTGGGGGATACGGGCCTGGTGCACACCCGCACTTCCGGTGTCTGGGTCAGAAGGTCCAGGAGACGGCGGTGGTCCTCCCTGAAGTCCCGGAGGGTCACCCGGGCCCCCCTCTCCATCCATTGCCTGGTGTGTTTCATGAGGAGGTAGGCCCCTCCCGTGTCCAGGGCCTCCAGGTCTCCCCCCTTCACCACTATTTCCAGCCCTTCCTCTCCCTCTATCCCCTCAAGGGCCCTGTGGAGGGAGGGGATGTTCTCCATGCACCAGCGACCCTTCAACACCGCTCTTAGGGTGCTCTGGGAACGGGACAGATGGAGGGAGGGTGAATCCTGCATCACTGCCTAGGAGATGATCTCCTTCACCTTGGAGAAGATACCCTTTTTCCCGGGAGGGGAGACGTCTTCCTCCCGGATTCTGGCGATCTCCTCCAGGAGTTCCCTCTCATGGGGAGAGGGCTTCTTGGGAATGAGGATGCGGGGTCTCACCAGGAGATCGCCCCTCCTGCCCCCCCTGATGGAAGGCATGCCCTTGCCCTTTATCTTCACCACCTCTCCCGGCTGGAATCCCGGGGGGATCTCCACCTCCAGGGTCTCGTCCAGGAGGTGAATCTCCAGTCTGGTGCCCAGGATGGCCTGGACGTAGCTGATTTCGGGCTCGTAGACCAGGTGCTTGCCCTCCCGTTTGAAGAGGGGGTCTTCCTGGACCCGGACCTCCACGTATAGGTCCCCCGGCTCACCCCCGTGGATACCGGAGTGGCCTTCCCCCGGCAGGCGGATCTTGAGCCCGTCCTCCATGCCTGGGGGAATGTCCACCCTCACCCGCTTCTTTTGGCGCACCCGCCCTTGGCCCCGGCAACGGGAGCAGGGGTTTTTCAGGATGATGCCTTCACCGCCGCAGTGGGGGCAGGTTCGGGTGACGGTGAAGAAGCCCTGGCGGTAGTATAGCTGCCCGGATCCGTTGCAGGTGGGGCAGGTGGAGTAGTCCCCGGGGTTCACCGCTCCCAGACCCCGACACTGGGTACAGAGCTCCAGCCTCTCCACCTCCAGGTTTATGGTGGTTCCCTTGAGGGCCTGGGCGAAGGAGATCTCCACCCGGTGGAGGATATCCTCTCCCCTCTGGGCCCGACTCCTGCGGCCCTGGCGGGTGCCGAAGATGTCTCCGAAGAACTCTTCGAAGATGTCGGAGAAGCCGCCGAAACCTTCGAAGCCCCATGCTTCCCGGCCACCACCTCCGTTGAAGTCCGTGGTACCGAAACGGTCGTAGTTGGCTCTTTTGGCAGGGTCCGACAGGACCTGGTAGGCCTCGGTGATCTCTTTGAACCGCTCCTCCGCCTCCTTGTTTCCCGGGTTCTTGTCGGGATGGAACTGGAGGGCCAGGCGCCGATAGGCCCGCTTGATCTCTTCCTGGGAGGCGGTTCTGGGTACACCCAGGATGGAGTAGTAGTCTTTGGTCATCCTTTAGGCCTGTTCTTCCCGGGGTTGCTCTTCCTCCCCCTTCTCCTGGGGAGGCCTGTAGCGGCATACCACCACTTTGCTGGGTCTCAGGAGTCTCCCCTTGAGGAGGTAGCCCTTCTCTATCTCCTGGACCACCGTCTGGTCCTTTTCCCTCTCCTCTCCTTCCACCTGCATGACGGCCTGGTGGAGGTTGGGGTCGAACTTGCAGTACAGGGCCGTCACCTCCTCCACGCCGAACCGCTTGAGGAGCTCTTTGAACTGCTTGTGAATGAGCCTCACCCCCTCATGGAGGCTCTCCTTGTCGGCTCCCTTCTCTGCGGCTTCCAGGGCCCTTTCTATGTTGTCCAGGACGTAGAGTATGTCGCAGAGGATGGCTTCATGGGCCCTCTCCTTGAACTCTTCCATCTCCCGCTGGGTCCTCTTCCTGAAGTTGTCGAACTCGGCCTGGAGGCGCAAAAGCCTGTCGGTGAGCTCGGCCTTCTCCCGCTCCAGCTCTTCTATCCTTTTGGTCAGCTCTTCCAGGCTGACCTCCTCTTCCTTGGTGCTCTCTTTGGTCTCTTCTCTCTGCATCCCCTTCACTTCTTCCATGGTTTTCTACCTCACACAGTGAGTATGGTGTTTATGAGCTGAGAAGTCTCCCTTATGAGGGGGAGTACGTATGTGTAGTCCATACGCTTGGGCCCCATGATTCCCAGGCCGCCTATCACCCTGTCTCCCACCCGGCAACTGGAAGCCACCAGGCTCAGGTCCCTGAGTTCTTCCATCTCCGCCTCTGACCCGATGATGACCACCAGGTCTTCGGACTCCAGGCACTTATCCAGCAGCTTCACCACCTTGCTCTTCTCTTCAAAGGCCTTGAAGAGCTTCTTCATCCTCTCTACGTTCTCCATGAGTTCTTTGTGGGAGAGGATATTGCTGGTGCCCTCCAGGTGGATGAGGGCATCGTCTTCTTCCATGGTCTCCAGGGCTTTCCTGGCCATCTGGAGGGCCCTAGAGTAGAGGGAGTCGTACTCCCTGATATCCTTCTCCATGGCTTCCAAAAAGGCCTTTCTCACTTCGCTGAGTCCTTTGCCGGCAAACTCCTGGTTGAGGAGCTTGCTGTACTTCTCCAGTTCCTGGGGCGTGATCTCCTCTTCCAAGGTGAGGGTCTTGTGCTGGATGAGACCCCCCTGGGATATGACCACGGCCAGGACCTTCCTGGGGCCCAGAGGCACGAACTGGATATGGTGAAAACGGGAGGTCTTGAGGGTGGGTATGAAGACCAGGCCCATGTGGTTCGATATCCGGGAGAGGATGCGACACGCCTCCAGGAGGACCTCCGAGGGGTTCAGGTCTTCCCTGGCCAGAAGCCTCTGGAGCTGGGAGAGCTGTTGGTGAAGGAAGGGGGGGGCGGCCTTCCTCTCTTCCAGGAGCTCGTTGACGTAGAACCTGAACCCCAGATCCGTTGGAATCCTCCCCGCCGAGGTGTGGGGATGAGTGAGGAACCCCATCTCCTCCAGGTCGGCCATGACGTTTCTTATAGTGGCCGGGGAGACTCCCAGTCCGTACCTCTTGGCAATGGTCCTGGAACCCACGGGCTCCCCCGTGGAGATGTGAGCGTGGATCACTGCCCTCAGGACATCTCTGCCCCTTTTGTCCAGGTTGTACTCCATGGCCCCAGATCCCTCCTATACCTACCCAGGTGGAAATTTATAGGCCCCGCCCCGTGGGTGTCAACTCTTTTAGCACTCATCTCGCCAAGTGGCTAACAATTGGGGTTAATGATCTGTATTTACTTGCCTTCTTCTCCATTTGCTGTTAAAAAAGGAAAAAAACAGGGGGTGGTCATGGAGGGCAGAAGGATCCTCACCCTTCCTCGGAAGGAGGTCTTCCAGATAGCCTCCAGGCTCATGGGTATCATCGCTCTGGATGAGGAGATCATCCTTCGCAAGATGGCCGTGGAGGGCATTCAGGTGGTGAGGGAGGGTGAATGGTACCGGTTGAGCTGGGCTGGAGAAGCCTTGGTGAGGCGGGTAGGGGGCAGGATAGAGGATAGCCCTCTGGATGTACTTCTGAGGTGTTATCTCCTCCTTAAGGAGGGAGAGGAGAGGGAAGAAGGGGGCAGGGAGGCGGCCTAGCCTTTCTGCTCGTGCCCTTTCATTTGCTCTCCTTCCCTTGAGTGGGTTCCTATCTATATTCTGGGAGGTACGGTGTGCTGGTGATTCCTGCTGTGGACATAAGAAGGGGTAGGTGCGTCAGGCTCTACATGGGAGAGAAGGACAAGGAGACGGTTTACGGAGATCCTGTGGAGATGGCCCTCAAGTGGCAGGCCCTGGGGGCCGAGAGGCTCCACCTGGTGGATTTAGACGGGGCCTTCCAGGGGAGGCCTGTGAACCTGGAGGTGATCAGGAGGGTATGCCAGGAACTCTCCATCCCTGTGGAGGTGGGGGGAGGAGTGAGGTCCATGGAAGTGGTGGAGGCCTTGCTGGATGCGGGGGTGGAGTGGGTGATCCTGGGGACCATCCTGGTGGAGGACAGGGACCTGGCTCGGGAGGTGGCCCGACGCTTTGAGGGCCATGTGATGGCGGGGATAGACGCCCGCTCTGGAAGGGTGGCGGTGAAGGGATGGGAGGAGGGGACGACCATGGATGCTCTGGAGCTGGCCAGGTGGTGTGAGGGTGAGGGGTTTTCGGCCCTCGTCTACACCGATATCTCCCGGGATGGTACCCTGAGGGGGCCCAACCTGGTGGAGACGGCCCGCATAGCCCGGGGGGTCTCTATTCCTGTTATAGCCTCCGGGGGGGTTTCATCCCTGGAGGATATCCTTCGTGTGAGGGACCTGGAGCCCCTGGGGGTGGAGGGGGTTATCGTGGGCAGGGCCCTCTACCATGGCAGGGTGGATTTGAAAGAGGTCCTTGAGGCCCTGAAGAGGGGCCGTGGAGAGGGGTGATTCCCTTTCAGGGATCTGAGGCTCTTGGAGGGGGTGGTGTATGGGTGAGGGGCGGGTTCTCCACCATGACCAGGACGAGATTGGGGGAGTGCCCCAGCACCTTCAGGGAGAAGGGTGGGGATAGGGCCTCCAGGGAGGCCAGCTTGTTCCTCTTGGTGAGGATGTAGGCCCTTTCGACGGTTGTGAGGGCCTTCTTCAGTTCTTTTATCTTTCTGAAGTTCCGGACCTTCTTCCCCGAGTAGAAGGCCAGGGAGTATATCCTCTCCCCTTTGTATGTATACAGGGGGGTGGAGGCCTTCTTGATCATGAGAGGGACGGCGAAGGCCGCCGATTTCCTCTTGGAATAGACGGGCATGGCTATCAGAAATCCTGCCAGGTATATGGCCAGAAGGGAGGGGACCATTCTGGAAGGGAGGAACCATCCCTCCTCCCAGGTGCCGGCTATGAGGAGGGCCCAGGCCGGGAAGGTGGGCAGTATATAGTGGGGCATCTTGGCCTTGGAGAAGGTGAAGAAGAGGGTGGGTACCAGGATCCAGGCGGCGAGAAAGAGGATGCGCTGGGGGTAGAGGTGCCACAGGTTCCTGGTTCTTTTCAGGGCGTTGGGTAGGAAAAGGGTCCAGGGCAGGAGGCCTATGAGGATCACCGGCAGGTAGTAGTAGAAAGGCTCCTGGCGGTGAAAGCGGGGTGTCAAGTATCTGAGTACGTTCTCCACCCAGAAGAACCTGTAGCAGTAGCCCGGGTCTCTCATTTCAGCCCCTATGAAGGGAGGGGCGGCCGTCACCAGGAAGACCAGGACCACCAGAAGCAGGGGGATGGAGGTTTTCTCTTTGTTTATGAGGTACCTGTACAGGAGGAGGGGGAGGAAGGCCATGAGGGGTATCCCCACCCCTATGGGGCCCTTGGTGAGGAAGGCCAGGGCCATGAGGAAGGAAGCCAGGGCCCAGTCCAGCCTTCTCTCCTCTTCCATGGCCTTCCACAGAAAATAGAGGGAGGCCAGGATGAAGAGGGTGAGGAGCATGTCGAAGATGACTATGTGGGCATAAGCCACGTAGATGAGGGAGGTTGCCAGAATGAGGGCAGCCATGAGCCCCTTTTCTCTACCCCAGAGGCGAGTGCCTAGGAGCAGGGTGATAACCACTCCCAAGAGGGCGGCCAGGGCCGAGGGGAGGCGGGCCGAGAACTCGCCTGGTCCTATGGCGAGAAAGGAGGAGGCCACCAGCCAGTAGTAGAGGGGGGGTTTCTGGTATCTGACTTCACCCTCCAGGGTGGGAGGGAGCCAGTGGCCGTCCCTCACCATCTCCAGGGCCACCTGGGCGTTTCGTCCCTCGTCGGGATCCAGGAGGGGATAGGCTCCCAGTCCCGTGAGGAATAGGACCAAAGCGATAAGAAGGACTAGGAGCCAGGATGGGTTGCCCCTGGGGTTCAAAGGGCTTTAGCTCTCCTTGCCGAATTTCTCTTCCACTTTCTTTTGCAGAACCTTGAGCATGTCGTCGAAGGAGGAGTTTACCAGGATATTGTTGATCTGAACCCGGTAATTGTTCACCATGCTCACCCCTTCGATGAGGATATCGTATACCAGCCATTTACCGTGGTTGTTTATGAGCCGGCATTCCATGGAGATGGGCTTGGGTTGGTTTTTGGAGTAGATCTTGAGAAAGACCCTGGCGTAAGGAGGGTCCGTCTCCTCCTTTTCGTAGACGATCTTTTCGTCGGAGTATCTCTCGAATTTGTCGGCGTAGTTTGCTTTCACAAACTCCTTGAAGAGCCGGGTGAACCTTTCCCTCTGCTGGGGTGTAGCTCGTCTCCATCTCACGGCCAGGACCCTTTTGGCCACTTCGTGCCAGTCCACGGAATCCTCCACGATCCCCAGAATGGCCCGGCTCTTCTCTTTGGGAGTGAGCTTGGGGTTTTTCAGGATCTTCAGGGCCTGGTCTATCTCGGACTTCACCTGGTCCATGGGGGTGACGGCCGAGGCACCGACCTTCCAGAGGGGGAACACTGTCAGTAACACCAGCAAGGATATAAAGACCTTACCCTTCATCTCTCACCTCTACTTTTGGATGAGTTCTATTCTATATTGGTAGTAGGCGTTTCTCACGGCCAGGTAGGGGTCGATGGCCGACTCTACGAGGCTCTCGTAGTTCCCCAGGGTGAGGGAGGTCTCGTTCAGCTTGTTGAAGGCGTAGAGACCGGCATATACCCAGCCGTTCACCAGGTAGTATATGGGGTCCAGCAGGGTGTCTGCCACGGTGCCCAGGGAGTCCCTCACGCAGGAGGGACCCAGAAGGGGCCAGTCTATGTAGGCCACCTCTTTCAGACCGTAAACCCCCAGAGTCTGGCCGGCGTCCTCGTCCACCCTGGGGAGGCCCATCTGGGAGGCGGGGTCCAGTATGCCCGCCAGGCCTATGGTGGTGTTGATAACGAACCGGCACAGCACAATACCCGCCTTCTTCATTTTCAGCTGGAGGAGGGAGTTGGCAAACCTTACGGGGGCATGGGCGTTGAGGATAACGTGCCTCACCCCTATCCTCACATCCCGGGGAAGGATGAAGCCGTACACCCTGGCCAGAGGCTTCAGGGCGTTGAAGTAGAGCTTGTCGTTCACCCAGAAGAAGCCCCTGTTCACGGGCTGGAAGGGATCGGGCATGGTCCCGGTGATGCTCTTGCCCTTCACCTCTTTTGCCTTCTCCTCCTCTTCCCACCTCTGGGCCAGGCGGATCCTCTCGGTATTCACCCTCTCTCTGTGGGGGCAGATCTGGGCCTCTCTTGAGGGTACGGGGGAGTAGTCGGCGGAGGCCAGGAGCATAGGCAGGGGGTTTGTGGCCATGGACGCTGTGGTCCAGATAAGAACAAAGAGGGGAATAAGGGCGACTCTCACTATTCTCTCCATCCTTCTCAATCCTCCTTTATTTCCCGGGACTGCCATAAATAAGGCGCCCAATGGCGTCACTCAGATCGAAGGGGGGTTGGGTCTCCCTGATGCGTCCCCCAGGAGGTATGTTCTTCTCCGAGGCCCCGGGGGTGATGGAGACGTACTTCTCTCCGATGAGCCCTTTGGTCTTCACTGCTGCTATGGAGTCTTCGGGCAGTTTCACCTTGGGATTGATGACGAAGGTGACCACGGCGGTGTAGTCCTCAGGGTCCAGGTCTATGTCTTTCACTCTACCCACCTCCACTCCCCCTATCTCTACGCTGGCTCCCTTCTTCAAACCGCCAACGTTGGAAAACTTGGCATACACCACGTAGCCCCTGTGCCCTATGACCTCCATCCTGCCCAGCTTTATGGACAGATAGCCCAAGCATAGTATGCCTATCAAGAAGAATATACCAACGGCAAGTTCTAAATCAAACCTTTTCATTTTCCCTCTCCTGGGCGCATTTGCCTTTATTTCTAGACTCTTCCTGGAGTTTCTTTATAATGGGTTCCAGCATCTCTTCCATCTCTTTTCTACCCCCTGTTATAAACTGGCGGACAATGGGGTGCTGGGACTTCATGATGTCCAGGGGTGTGCCGTGGGCCACAATCCTGCCTTCGTGGAGCATGGCCACTTTGTCCACCAGGAAGAAGATGTCGGGGATCTCATGGGAGACCACGATGCCCGTAAAACACGCCCTGTCGTGGGTGCGCTTTATCAGCTCGTTTATGGAGTGGGCGGTGATGGGGTCCAGGCCCGTTGTGGGTTCGTCGAAGAGCATGATCTCGGGGGTGGTCACCATGCAGCGGGCCAGGGCGGCTCTCTTCCTCATGCCGCCGCTGAGCTCGGCGGGGTACTTGTGCTCCATGTCTTTTAGCCCCACCTGTTCCAGCTCATAGAGGACCCTCTCCCGGATCTCCTTCTCCTCCATCTTGGTCTTCTCCCTCAGGGGGAAGGCCACGTTGTCGAAGAGGGTGAGGGAGTCGAAGAGGGCTCCTCCCTGGAAGAGGAAGCCTATCCGGCTCCTCAGCCTCTCCAGCTTTCGCCCCTTGGCGGTGGATATCTCCTCTCCTCCTATCAACACCCTGCCTCTCTCTCCCTTCATCAGGGCCACCACGTGCTTCAAGAGCACACTCTTGCCCACACCGCTCTTGCCGATGAGGGCCAGGACCTCTCCCTTCTCCACGGTGAGGCTGACCCCGTCCAACACCTTCTGTCTCCCTAGAGTGCTATGGAGATCTATCACCTCAATCACTTTGGTCTCCTGTTAGAAGAGCAGGGATGTGATGACATAGTCGCACACGAGAATGAGAACGCACGAAACCACCACGGCCCTGGTGGTGGCCTTGCTCACACCCTCGGCCCCATAGCCAGTGGTGTAGCCGAAATAGCAGCAGATCCAGGTCACCACCAGGCCGAAGGTGGTGGATTTGTAAAGGCCGTGGAGGATCTCCGTCATGTCTATGTACTGGGGCATCTCCCCGAAGAAGGTGCCTGCGCTCACGTGGAGGAGCTTCACCCCCACCAGGTAACCGCCGAAGATGCCCACCACGTTGAAGAGGGAGGCCAGGAGGGGGAAGGAGATGATGCCCGCCAGGAGGTTGGGCACTATGAGATAGCGGAAGGGGTTGAGCCCCATCATTTCCAGGGCGTCTATCTGCTCGGTGATGCGCATGATGCCTATCTCCGCCGTCAGGGCGGAGCCTGCCCGGGCGGTGATCATGAAGGCGGAGATGACGGGCCCCAGTTCCCTGATCATGGAGAGGGCCACAGCAGGGCCCAGGAGGGCGTCTGCGCCGAATCTCTGGAGGGCATAGTAGGACTCCAGGGTGAGGACCATGCCCGTGAAGGCGCCGGTGAGGGCCACGATGGTGATGGACTTGGCACCTATGAAGTCTATCTGCCGCACCAGGCGCCCCACCTTGAGGGGGGGGACAAAGACCCAGAAGACGGCCGTGGCGAGGAAGAGTCCCACCTTTCCCAGGATCCTGACGGGGGAGAGGACCGTTCTTCCTATCCATCTTATGCCCGTGATGGCCGCTTCCAACATGTCTCCTTTCGGGTCCTTTTTCCGGCGGAACGGGAATCGAAAAATATTCTAATATGCTAATACAATAAGAGAGGGAAGGGACGCAAGGGGCCGGGAGGTTTTTTAAACTGATATTGTTTGCAGAAGATATGGGTTATTCTGGAGCTCCTTGCCTTGGCCCTTTACCTTGGAAGGGGGTTGGGCTAGATTTCCAGGAGAGTCCATGGGGAGGTGAGGAGTTTGCTGGCCAAGAGGATCATACCCTGTCTGGATGTCATGGAGGGCAGGGTGGTGAAGGGGATCAACTTTGTGGATCTCAGGGATGCCGGGGATCCTGTGGAGAACGCCCGGTTCTACGACCAGGAGATGGCCGATGAGCTGGTCTTCCTGGATATCACCGCCTCCTACGAGAAGCGCAACATCATGATCGACGTGGTCCGGCGCACGGCGGAGGAGGTCTTCATGCCTCTCACCGTGGGGGGTGGGGTGAGGACTCTTGGAGATATGAGGAGTCTCCTGGTGGCGGGGGCCGACAAGGTCTCCGTCAATACGGCGGCGGTGAATGATCCTTCTCTGGTGGCCGAAGCCAGCAGGGCCTTTGGATCCCAGTGCATAGTGGTGGCCATAGACGCCAAGAGGAAGGGTCCTTCCTGGGAGGTGTACATCCACGGGGGCAGGACCCCCACGGGGATGGACGCCGTGGACTGGGCCAGGAGGGTGGAGGATCTGGGAGCGGGAGAGATCCTCCTCACCAGCATGGACAGGGACGGTACCAAGGACGGGTACGACATTCCTCTCACCCGTACCATATCCCAGGCCGTCTCCATTCCTGTCATAGCCTCAGGGGGGGCCGGCAACCCCCAGCACCTCTACGAGGGGCTGGTGGATGGCAGGGCTGATGCCGTCCTGGCAGCCTCCATATTCCACTACAGGGAGTATTCCATCAGGGAGGTGAAGGAGTTTCTCCGGGAGAGGGGAGTGACGGTGAGGCTCTAGGATGCTCTGGTTGGCCTTTTTTCTCTCCCTGGCCCTCTATTTCTTTTCCTTCCCCCCTTTCCCCCTCTTCTGGATGGCGTGGGTGGCCCCTCTTCCCCTCCTCTTGGCCAGCGCCTCCCTCTCTGGCAGGGCCAGGTTCTTTTTGTGGTGGTTGTGGGGCGGCCTCTTCTTTCTGGCGGGTCTCTATTGGTTACCGGGCACCATGGAGTCCTATGCCCCTGTGGCCTGGTGGCAGGCCTGGGGTGCCCTGGGAGCCCTGGCTCTCTACCTGGGTCTCTACTGGGGGGTGTGGGGATGGTGGTCCCATCTTCTCATGGAGAGGGGAGTACCCTCTTTCCTGGCCATGGCCACCACTCTGGCCTTTCTTGAGTATTTGAGGGGCCACCTCTTCACAGGTTTCCCCTGGCTCCTGGCCGCCCATACCCAGACCTCCTTTCTCCCCTTTATCCAGGGGGCGGCCCTGGTGGGGGTCTATGGGCTATCCTTCTTTTTGGCCTGGGTGTGGGGTGGGTTCCTGGGACTGGTGAAGGGGCCCAGGAAGAGGGGAGCCTGGTCCTTCCTTCTGCCCCTGTTCCTGGTGGCCTGGGGGGGAGCGAGGGTGGCATACCCCCCCCAGGGAAGATCCTTGAGGGTGGCCGTGGTCCAGCCCAACATTCCTGCCCAGATGAAGTGGGACCCCACCAAGGCCCGGGAGCAGGTGGGACTCCTGGTGGGCATGACAAGGAGGGCCTGTGGCAGGGGAGGACTGGTGGTTCTGCCCGAGACGGTATACCCTTATCCCCTCTTTCAGGACGCCCGGGATTCCCGTCCCCTTCTGGATGTGGTGAATGGGTGTTCCTCTTACGTCCTGGTGGGCACCAACCACGTGGTCAAAAGGAAGGACGGCTACTACTACACCAATCGGGAGTACCTGCTGTCCAGGGCGGGAGTCCTGGGGTACTACGACAAGGTCCACCTGGTGCCCTTCGGTGAGTACGTTCCCCTGGGGAGGTATCTCCCCTTCCTGTACAGCCTGGCTGGTTACCGGAGGGGGTTTCTCCCTGGAAAGAGCCTCTCTCCCCTTCCCATGCCGGGTTGTCCCCTGGGGGTGGGCATCTGCTATGAGGCCATCTTCCCCTTTCTCTCCCGAGCCCAGGTGAGGAGGGGGGCCCTGTTGTTGGTGAACGTCACCAACGATGCCTGGTTCGGCAGGAGCCTGGCCCCCTACCAGCACCTCACCGCTGCCCTGTTCCGGGCCGTGGAGAACGGTAGATGGCTGGTGCGCTGTGCCAACACGGGCATCTCGGCCCTCATCTCTCCCGCGGGGAGGGTGACCGCCAGGTCCTCCCTCTTCGTCCGGGAGGTGCTGGAGGGAAAAGTGGAGGTCGTCTCCAGCATCACCCCTTACACCCTGCTGGGAGACTGGTTGCCCCTTCTCTCCGGAGGGGTGGCCCTCTTTTTTCTTTGGATGGGATACTTTAAACCAAAGTATTTTTCTGATAGATAAGAGTCAGCGTGCTGTGGGGAGGGGTGTTTGAGGGACCTTGTTGAAGTGTTCAAGGCCCTGAGTGATGAGACCAGGCTCAGGATAATGAAGCTCCTGGAGGATGAAGCCCTCTGTGTGTGTGAGATCATGGCCGTGTTGGGCATGATCCAGTCCCGGGTCTCCAGGCACCTGGATATCCTCCGCAGGGCGGGTTTCCTGGTGGCCCGGCGGGACAAGAAGTGGGTGATCTACTCCTGGAACAGGGAGAAGGTGAACGCCTACCATCTACCTCTCCAGGAGATGCTTCGTCTGTGGCTCAACGACGACGAAACGGTGAGGAGGGACCGGGAGCGCCTCCAAGAGGTGAAGGCCATGACCCTTCGGGACGATAAGAGCTGTTGTCGTTGACCTCTGGATGGCCTGGGGTTACAAAGGTCAAAATCGCCATGGAGGTAGAGGGGTGAATTACCAGGAAGTGGTTATGAGGCTGGAGAAGTTCTGGGCCGACTACGGCTGCGTCATTCAGCAGCCTTACGATGTGGAGGTGGGGGCGGGCACCATGAACCCGGCCACTTTCCTCAGGGTGTTGGGACCCGAACCCTGGAAGGTGGCTTATGTGGAGCCCAGCCGGAGGCCCACCGATGGTCGCTACGGCGAGAACCCCAACAGGCTTCAGCACTACTACCAGTACCAGGTGATCCTGAAGCCCTCTCCCGACGACGTCCAGGAGCTCTATCTGGACAGCCTGAGGGCCCTGGGTATCGATCCCCTCCAGCACGACATCCGCTTCGTAGAGGATGACTGGGAGTCTCCCACCCTGGGAGCCTGGGGCCTGGGATGGGAGGTGTGGCTGGACGGCATGGAGATCACCCAGTTCACATACTTCCAGCAGGCGGGAGGCATTGATCTCAAGCCCGTGTCTGTGGAGCTCACCTATGGACTGGAGCGTATCGCCATGTATATCCAGGGAGTGGATTCTGTCTTCGATCTTGTATGGGTGGACAATGTGACCTACGGCGATGTCCACCATCAGGGTGAGGTGGAGTGGTCCCATTACAATTTCGAAGAGGCCGATGTGGATATGCTCTTCAAGACCTTCGAGATGTGCGAGAGGGAGTCTCTCCGCCTCATTGAGAAGGGGCTGGTGTTACCCGCCTACGACTACTGCCTCAAGTGTTCCCACCTCTTCAACCTCCTGGACGCCCGGGGTGCCATCAGTGTCAAGGAGCGCACGGCCTACGTGGGTAGGGTGCGCCAGCTGGCCCGTCTATGTGCCGAAGGCTACCTGAGGCAGAGGGAGGCCATGGGCTATCCCCTCCTGAAGAAGGGGGCCTTTGGATGTGCCGTCTCCTAAAGGTCTCTTGAGGAGGGGGCCTCTCTTTAGGAGTAAGGTGGACAAGGGGTGAGGTTTTCCGGATTAGAGCTGGCGTTGGTGGCCCTGTCCCTCCTCTTGCTCCTTCTGGAGGCCTTCTTCTCTGGTTCCGAGATTGCCCTCCTCAGTTCTGATCTGGTGAAAATCGGGGAGTTGGCCCGGGAGGGAGACCCCAGGGCCCGGAGGGTGGACTTCTTCCTCAGGCGTCCCGAGCGCCTCTTGAGCACCACCCTTTTGGGCACCAACCTGTGCGTGGTGTTGAACGCTTCCCTCATCACCTATCTCCTCTCGAGCCGGGCAGCCCACGGGCACTCGGAGTGGATGACCACCCTCATCCTCTCGCCCCTGGTCCTGGTCTTTGGTGAGACCATCCCCAAGAGCCTCTCCCAGAGGAGACCCACATCCCTGGCCCTCAGGGTGATCACACCCCTGAGCTGGGCCTATGTGGTGTTCAGACCCTTCTCATCCTCTATCCTGGCCCTGGCCCGGCTGGGAGTTCCTGGCTGGAAGGGCATAGACCAGCGCTTCTATTTCACCCGGGAGGACCTGGCCTTCCTGGTAGGGAACCAGGAGGGGGTGGTCTGCCTGGATGAGGAGGAGAAGGAGATCATTTACAAGGTTATCACCCTCCCCCGGGTGAGGGTGAGGGAGACCCTGAAGCCTATAAACCAGGTGGTGGTGCTGGAAGAGGGGGAGACGGTCATGAGGGCCGTGGAGATCTTCCACCAGTGGGGTTACTCCAGGGTGCCCGTCTACTCCGGCCATGTGTACAATGTGGTGGGGGTGGTCACCATCTACGATCTGCTGAAGGTGGAGGATCCTTCTCTGTCCGTGGGCAATGTGAAGCGCCCCGCCTACTTCGTTCCCGAGTACAAGAGGGTGGATGAACTCCTCCAGGAGATGAAGGAGATGAGGGTACCCATGGCGGTGGTGGTGGACGAGTACGGGGCCACCATTGGCATCACAACCGTGGAGGACCTGGTGGAGGAGCTGGTGGGGGAGATCGAGGACGACTTCGATGTGCCCCTCCACCAGGTGAGGGAGGTCCAGGAGATGGAGGGGGGCTACCTGGTGGATGCCAGGATAAGGCTGGATTTCCTTAAGGATGAGTGGGGGATAGAACTTCCCAAAGAGGACGTCTACGAGACCCTGGCGGGTTTCCTCCTCTTCCGGCTGGGCCGGGTGCCCCAAGAGGGGGAGGAGGTGGTCCTGGAGGGATGGCTCTTTCGTATCGTGGAGGCCGATCCCAGAAGCATCAAAAGGGTGTGGCTGGGTGAGGTCCGGAGGGAAGATCAGGAACAGGGGGCTGGGTAGCAGGGGAGCAGTGGTGGTTGGGCCTTTGCTTTTTTGCCCCTCCCTCTTGACCGGGTCTGTTGCCCGTGGGTGTTCTGGTTCCGGGTCCGGCGCATAGAGGGCCGGGTCTCAAAAGGGGTGGTTTGGATGGGAGCGACCTTTATACATGCCGCCGATCTGCACCTGGGTACTCCTTTCAGAGGCCTGGGCGAGGTCTCGCCGGGGCTCAGGAAGAGGCTCATATGGGCCAGTTTTGAGGCCTTCAGGAGGCTGGTGGATGTGGCCCGGGAGGCGGATCTCCTGTTGCTGGCGGGGGACGTGCTGGAGACCGGTCTTCCCCATCTCAGGGCGAGACTGGAACTCGTGAAAGCACTGAAGAGCCTCTCCCAGGAAGGGGTGAGGGTATTCTTGGTGGCGGGTAACCACGATCCCTTTCCTTTCTGGCAGGACCTCTCCCTGCCTTCGGGGGTCACCCTCTTCTCTCCCCAGGGGGGTGTGGAGAAGGTGACCCTGGGGGATGAGAGGGTGAGTGTCAGCGGCATCAGCCACGGGGACAGGAGGGTCAGGGAGAACCTGGCCCACCGCCTCGTCCCCCGGGGAGGGGACCTGCGTTTGGCCCTTGTCCATGCCTTTCTCCAGGGGCAGGAGGGGCACGACCCCTATGCTCCCTGTTCCCTCGGGGATCTGGTTTCCAGGAACTTTCACTACTGGGCCCTGGGCCACATCCACAAGGGGCAGGTGGTGTTGGAGGATCCGTGGGTGGTCTATCCCGGGAATCTCCAGGGTCGGCATCCCGGAGAGAGGGGGGAGAAGGGGTGCATGCGGGGGGTATGGGATGGAAACTCCCTGGAGGTGGAGTTTCTTCCTCTCTCCCCTGTCCTGTGGGAGACCCGGTCCCTCTCTCTGGAAGGGGTGGAGGATTCGGAGACCCTTTTGGCCCTCCTGGAGGGCCTGAAGGAGGAGGTGCGATGGCCTGGAGGCACTCTCCTGAAGGTGATTCTGGAGGGTCCTTCCCTCCTCTATTCCCTGGGTGAGGAGGGTCTGAAGGAACTGGAGGGGATGCTCAACCAGGGCGAAGATCGGGAGGACTTTGTATGGATCTCCCTGAGGGATAGGCTCTCTCCCCCTGTGGACCTGGAAGAGCTGGTCTCTCAGGAGGAGTTCTTGGCCCGATTGGTGGAAGAGGCCCGGAGCCTTAAAGGGACCGTAGAGGGCCTCTTAGAAGGGGGGGAGCTCTCGGCCCTGTGGGGTAGAAGGGACGTGGCCAAGTGGCTGGGGAGCCCCGGGGAAGGGGAGAGGGAGTTACTGGTGGAGAAGGCCTTGAGGAGGGCCCTTTCCTTTATGTTGAGGGAACGGTGAGGATAAGAGAGATCCATGTGGAGGGTTTCGGGGGGCTGGGGCCGCTGGACCTCACCCTCTCTCCGGGGCTCAACGTCATCCTGGGACCCAACGAGGCAGGCAAGACCTGCCTCATGGAGTTTGTCAGGGCCCTCCT
>JALUVF010000161.1 GCA_027020915.1 bacterium | reverse complement strand
TGGCCAACTCCCTGAAGGCCAGCGGAGTGGGAAAAGGGGACGTGGTCATGTACCAGCTCATGAACTGCGCCGAGTTCGCCTTCATATACCTGGCATCTCAAAAGCTGGCCGCCATCAACTCCCCCGTCAACTTCCGCCTCTCCCCCGGGGAGACCGCCTTCATCATAGACGACAGCAAGCCCAAGGCCTACTTCTTTGACGTGAAGATCGCCGACACGGCCAAGAAGGCCCTCTCCCTGGCCAACCACAGGCCAGAAGTGATCGTCATGGTGGCTCCGGGAGAGAGGGAGAAAGAAGCCCCCTTCCCCCTCTATGAGGAATACGTCGAGGGAGCCCCCCAGGACGAGCCGGAGTCTCCCCCTGTGCACATATACGACGAGGTGACCAGACTCTACACCTCCGGCACCACGGGTATGCCGAAGGGAGTCCCCCTCAACCATGTGAACGAGATCATGAACGCCCACGACGTCATCATGCACCTCCATCTCGGACCTCAGGATAGACTCATGAACCTCTCCCCCTGGTTCCACAGGGGAGGACTCCACATATTCGGGCCCAACCCTCCTCTCTATGTAGGGGCCGAAAGCATTGCCCTCAGGGTCTTCGCCCCCAAGACAGCCCTGGAGTACATCGAAAAGCTGGGGGTCACCTTCGTCACAGGGGTGCCCAGCATGTACCGGGCCATGCTGGAGGAGCAGACCTGGAACCCCAGGGACCTGAGCACCCTCAGGGGGCTCCTCAGCATGGGCGCACCCCTGGAGAGGGAGCTGTGCATCCAGCTCCAGAAGGTCTTCACCCCCAACATCTACAACGGCTATGGCACCACAGAGACCTTCTGGAACACCCTCCTCACCCCAAGGGACCTCCCGGAAAAAGCCGGCACAGCGGGCAGGGCCTGCATAGACGATGAAGTGCGGGTGGTCAGGGTTTACGAAGACCGGCTGGCCGAGCCCGAAGACACGGTGGCTCAAGACAACACCGAGGTGGGAGAGGTGATTATCAGAACGCCCAAGGGGAGCCTGAGCTACTTCAACAGGCCCCAGGAACTGAGCAGAAAGGTCCACAGGGGATGGTTCTACACCGGGGATCTGGCCACCTGGGACCAGGAGAACTACATCACCATTGTGTCCAGAAAGGACGACATGATCATCGTGGCCGGCGAAAACATCTACCCCGTCCAGATAGAAGAGATCATCAACCAGCACGAGAAGGTGGAGGACTGTGCCATTGTAGGTGTACCCGACAAAAAGACGGGGCAGGCCCTGGCCGCCTACATAGTGAGGAAAGACCCATCCCTCACCATAAAGGAACTCCGCCAGTTCCTGAGAAACCACCCCATGATCTCCGCCTACAAGATCCCCAAATACTTCGCCTTCGTTGAAGAACTACCCATGACGGCCACGGGAAAGAAGCAGCACTACATCCTGAGAAAGAAGGCCCCCGGCGACATGACCGAGGGGCTTCTCAGGAGGAGCTAGGGCGATCCCTCATCCCTTGACAAAGGGGAAAAAGGGGGAAATTATTACCCAAGCCTACGGGCCCGTAGCTCAGCTGGTTAGAGCCACCGGCTCATAACCGGAAGGTCCCAGGTTCGAGTCCTGGCGGGCCCATTTTGGAACTAAAAACCCATTAGGGGCGACGGTGGACAGGATCGGGATAAAAGGATCATCTGAGACGACAAAGGGGGTGTGCTTCCGGGCACATCCCCTTTTTTACTAGACCATGACCCTGGAGGACGTGCTCACCCGTCTCGACAGGATAGCCCCCTTCTCCTACGCCCAGCCCTGGGACAACTCGGGCCTCCAGGTGGGAGACCCTCAAGGGGAGGTCCAGGCCGTCCTTATAGCCCTGGAGGCCACCGAGGCCGTGGTTGAGGAGGCCAGGGAGACGGGGGTTCAGCTCATCCTGACCCACCACCCCCTCATCTTCGCCCCCCTGAAGACCCTGCGTACCGACAGGTATCCCGGCTCTATTATCGCATCCCTTGTCAAGGAAGACCTGGCCCTGGTGGCCATGCACACCAACTGGGATGCTGCCCCCGGGGGGCTCTCCGACGCCCTGTCGGAAAAGCTCTCCCTGGATGTGGACGGCGTCCTGGAACCCTCCCCCCTGGGAGAGGGGGGCATAGGCCGGGTAGGGCACCTCCCCCGGGCCCGCACACTAAAAGACCTGGCCCATCTTCTCATGGAGACCCTGCCCTCTCCATGGGCCAGGGTGGTGGGGGAGCCCGAAAGAAAGGTCGAGAGGGTGGCCGTATGCCCTGGATCGGGGGGAGACCTGTGGCCCAAGGCCCTGGCCCTCGGGGCCCAGGTCCTCATCACGGGAGACGTGAAGCACCACCAGGCCCGGGAGGCCCTGGAAAACCACCTGGCCCTTCTGGATCTGGGACACTTCGCCACCGAGGCATGGGGCATGGCCCTTCTGGCAGAGAAGATAAAAAGGGAGATGCCTTCCCTGGCTGTCTCCCTGGAGGGATCCCTGAGGGACCCTTTCACCATCTACACAAGAGGAGGCTCACCGTGAGAGAAGAGATAAAGCTCCTGGTAAGACTCCAGGCTTTGGACCTCTGGCTGGACAAGGCCGAAAGAATGAAAAAGGACCTCCCCCAACAGATCAAGGATGAAACCCGGGCCCTGGAGGAGGCCAAAGGCCGTCTGGAGAGGCTCAAGGAGAACCTGAAAGACCTGGAGCTGGAACGGCGCACCAAGGAGAAAGAGATCGTGGAGCTGGGGGAGAAGGTGGGGGAGAAAAAGGGAAGGCTCTTCCAGGCCAAGAGCAACGAAGAGTACTCCGCCCTCATAAAAGAGATCGAGGCCCTGAAGGAACGCATCAGCCGCCTGGAAGACGAGGTCCTTCTCCTTCTGGACCGCATGGAGGAGGTGAAGGGCCAGGAGGAGAGGGCCCAAAGGGAGGTGCAGGAGAAGGAGGCGGCCCTGGAAGCCGCCAGGGTCCGGGCCCGGGAGAAACTCCAGGAGATGGAGAAAACCCTGGAGGAGAGGAAGAAAGAGCGAGAGGACCTGGTTGGCCGCATCAACAGGCGCACCTATCAAATCTACGAGAGGGTGAAGAAGAACCGGGGATACGCCGTGGTGAGGGCCGAGAAGTATACCTGCCTCGGTTGTCACATGGAGATCCCGCCCCAGCTCTTCGTGGAGGTGAAGAAAGGGCAGGAGATCGTTCAGTGCCCCTTCTGCAGCCGCATCCTCCACTGCTGGGAAGAAGCCCCCAAAGAGGTCGAAGGAGAATGACTTCCCCCAAAGGAGGGGCCTTTCGCCTATTCATAGACGGAGCCTGTCGGGGGAACCCCGGCCCCGCATCCTACGCTTACATCCTTTACCAAGGGGATAAGCCCCTCCTGAAGGGAGGAGGTTTTCTGGGAGAGGCCACCAACAACATCGCCGAGTACACTGCCCTTATCAAGGGGCTGGAAGCAACCTATGAAGCAGGGGTGAGGGAAGGGCTGGAGATCTACAGTGACTCCCAGCTCCTGGTCCGACAAATGGAGGGGGTCTACAAAGTCCGCCAGGCCCACCTGAAGGAGCTCCACTCCCAGGCCCAAGCCCTCTTGAAAAGATTCCCCCGAGCCCGTATCTTCCACGTAGAAAGGGCCTGGAACAGGGAGGCCGACAGACTGGCAAACAAGGTCCTGGATGAGGCCCTGAAGGAGACCGGGCAGTCGCCGGTGGGGTGATGCCCCACGGGAGGAAAGTCCGGGCCCCATAGGGCAGGGCGCTGGGTAACACCCAGGTTCCGCGAGGAACGGAAAGTGCCACAGAGAGAAGTACGCCGGGCCCGATCCATTCACCCTGGAACCAGGGGCGGGAATGGGTCTCCCAGGCCCGGTAAGGGTGAAAGGGTGGGGTAAGAGCCCACCAGCAGCCCGGGAGACCGGGCTGGCTAGGTAAACCCCGCCCGGGGCAAGACCAAATAGGGGAGCAGAAAGGGTGGCCCGCCCTCGCTCCCGGGTAGGTCGCTGGAGGTGTCGGGCAACCGGCACCCTAGATGAATGACTGCCACCCGTCTCAAGGACGGGGACAGGACCCGGCTTACAGGTCTCCTTCGGCCTCATCCAGGCTTACAAATACAGGCTGAGGCAGAGGTAAAGGTAGAGGCAAAAAGCTATGCCTAAGCCCCTACCTCAAACCTGTATTTGGAAGGGGGTCTCCAATAGAACAGCTGGCTTGGACCGTCTTCTTCTTCGCCCTGGGGGCCTGCCTGGGAAGCTTCATCAACGTGGTGATCTACCGCCTGCCCCGGGACGAGTCCCTCCTATACCCCCCTTCCCGATGCCCCAAATGTGGCCATCCCCTCTCCTGGTGGGAGAATGTACCCATAGCCTCCTACTTCCTCCTCAGGGGACGCTGCCGGAAGTGCCGTCAGCCCATCTCTCCCCGCTATCCTTTCATAGAACTCACCGCCGCCCTCCTCCTCACCTCCTGCTACCTCACCTACGGCCCCTCCCTGAAGCTCCTCTGGTCGGGGCTCTTCACCCTCTCCCTCCTGGCCGTCTTCTTCATAGATCTAGACCACCAGATCATCCCCGACGAAATAGACCTGCCGGGGATAGCCATAGGCCTCATCCTCTCCCCCTGGACTGTGGGCATCCTCCCCGCTCTCCTGGGGGGACTCCTGGGAGGAGGAGGGTTCTTTCTCATAGGCCTCCTGGCCACCAAGGCCCTGAAGAGGGAAGCCCTGGGAGGAGGAGATGTGAAGCTCATGGCCATGATCGGTACCTTCCTGGGTCCCTACGGGGTCCTGATCACCACCTTCCTGGGAGCCCTCCTGGGGGCCCTCATAGGCTCCCTCTGGCTCAGGCTTTCTGGTAAAGGCAGGAGCACCCCCATACCCTTCGGCCCCTTTCTGGTGATGGGTGCGTATGTGGCCCTGTTCTGGGGACAGGAGATCATCCGATGGTATCTCTCCCTGGCCACGGGGTGAAAGGCCCCCCCCTTCCCTCCCCCTGGGGTTGGGGCCACGGACTGGTCCTGAGGAGGCGCCTTCTGGGAGAGGAAGACCTGAGGCTGGACATCCTCTTTCTCCGTCGGGGCATCCTGGAAGGCCTGGTGAGGAGGGGTGCCCTCTCCACATCACCCCAGAGGGGCGCCCTGGAACCTCCTGCCGTCACCTTCTTCCTTTTCCAGTGGCTCTCCCAGGAGAGGGTGCGGATCCGCCACTGGGAGGAGGCCCGGCTCTTTCCCAAGGCCCTGGAGCACCCCTTCCTGGCCATGGAGATATGCCACGCCCTCACCACCCTCCTGCCCAGGGCATGGTGGGATCCAGGCCTCTTTGGAAGGGCCCTGAGGGCCCTCAGGGCTCTGGAGAGAGGGAGGGCGCCCGGGGAGGTGAGACTCCTCTTCCGGCTGGGGGTGCTGGAGGCCACCGGGCACTCTCCCTGGCAACTCCTTCCACGCCAGGCCCCTCCATCCCCCTCCTACGGCAAGGCCCTGGAGAGAGTGGTGAACGAACTGTGGCAAGACCTTCTAGAGTCCCCTCCCGGGAGGTATGGCCGAGGGTGAGCTACCTGGGCCCCCTCCTTTACCAGACCCTTATAGACCCTCTCACCCGGGGAATCCGGGAGGCCATAGCATCCATGATCCCCTCGGGGGCCCGGGTAGTGGACCTGGGTTGCGGAACGGGGGCCCTGGCCCTCCATCTGGCCCGTGGGGGGACCAGGGTGGTGGGGATAGAGGCCTCTCCCACCATGGTGGCATGGGCCGAAAGGCGGAGAAAGAAGGCCTACCAGACCTGTCCTTTCTGGAGGCCGACGCCTCCCGCCTGGAAGGGTTCCCCTCTGGGGCCTTCGACTTTGCCGTCCTCTCTCTGGTCCTACACGAGATCCCCCGGGACCAGCGGATTCCCCTACTGGATGAGGCTAAAAGGGTGGCCAGGGAAGTGATCATCGCGGACTACTCCATACCCCTGCCCCAAAACCCGGCCGGCCTCATGGTCCGAACCATAGAACTCCTGGCAGGACCCCATCACTTCAAGGGCTTCCTCTCCTTCGCCAGGGAAGGAGGGGTACTCCCCCTGCTCCTCTACAGCTCACTGGAGGCCCGGGAGACCAGAAGGGAGATGAAAGGCACAGTAGTGGTGGTGAGGGCAGGGGAACCCCTTCCCTCAAAGGGCCGTCCATGGTACTCCTTCCACCATGAGAGTGCTGATTAAGAAGGTGCGGCCTTCGGCCCTCCTGCCCCGCTACATGAGCCCGGAGGCAGCCGGCATGGACCTCTTCGCCTGTCTCGATGGTCCCGTCATCCTGGAACCGGGAGAGTGGAAGGCCATCCCTACGGGGATCGCCCTGGCTTTGCCCCCCGGATGGGAGCTCCAGGTACGGCCCCGCAGCGGACTGGCCCTGAAACACGGCGTCACCCTCCTCAACTCCCCCGGGACCATAGACGCCGACTACCGGGGAGAGATCCAGGTGGTCCTCATCAACCAGGGGCGGGCGCCCTTCACCGTGGAGCCTGCCATGCGTATCGCCCAGGCCATCCTGGCCCCCGTGGCCCAGGCCTCTCTGGAGGAGGTGGAAAGCCTCCCCCCTTCCCGCCGGGGGGAAGGGGGATTTGGCCACACGGGCCTGTGAGACCTTTAAAGGTCCTCTTCCCCTCCATCTCCCTCCTGGGGGAGTTCCCCCGCCTCCATCTGGTCCACCATCTCCTGGAACTCGTCCCCCAGGTCCTCCCCCAGCTCGGACCCCATCTTCCTCATGAACCGGGCCATGGAGCGGGGATCGTTCTCGTCCACATCGCCCCAGCGGGAG